>NZ_SMKF01000071.1 GCF_004348325.1 Micromonospora sp. KC213
GGGTGACGGGGCGACGGTGGGTGACGGGGCGGCCGGCCAGATGGCGGCCGACCCCGCTGCCTGCCGTTCGATCGCCTCGACCACGGCGCGGGCCTCGTCGGTCCGCCCCTGGGCGAGCAGGAAACGGGGTGACTCCGGCACGGACCGACGCCACCACAGCAACAGGACGATGGGCACGGCCGCGACCACGTGGAGCACCCGCCATCCCTCCGGCCCCATCGGGACGATCCACCGGGCCAGCAAAGCGGCACCGACGTACCCGAAGGAGAAGAAGCCGGCGAGCGCACCGATGAACCGGCCACGGAGTCGTCCGGGGACGAACTCGGAGAGGAACGCCGGGATGATCGCCGACTCGGCCCCGGTGCCGATGCCGGCGACCAACCGGGCCAGGAAGAAGAACTCCCAGTTGGGAGAGACCGCCGCGACCAGGGTGGCCAGGCAGAACACGGCCAGCGCCCACATCATCACCCGACGCCGGCCGATCCGGTCGGCGATGATGCCGGCACCGAGGGCTCCGAAGAAGAAGCCGATGAGCGTGGAACTTCCCACCAGACCGGTCTGACCGCTGCTGAGCTGCCACTCCTCGGTGATCGAGGGCAGGACGAAGGCGACGGTGGCGACGTCGAGGCCGTCGAAGGTGAGCCCGAGGCCCCCCATGGCGAGCAGGGTCAAATGCGGTCGGGAGAACGGCAGCCGTTCCAGGCGGGCCAGCAGGTCGGACACCGCATCCCCCGCTCAGGCCGGCTCGAACGGGAGATCGATGCCCTCCAGCGTCGCACCGCACC
Organism: Micromonospora sp. KC213; assembly: GCF_004348325.1. Taxonomy (GTDB): domain Bacteria; phylum Actinomycetota; class Actinomycetes; order Mycobacteriales; family Micromonosporaceae; genus Micromonospora. The sequence goes on from NZ_SMKF01000071.1 coordinate 786, forward strand.
GGCAGGCGGGTGTCCGGGGCAGCGCGTCGACCACCCGGAGCAGGATGGCCCGCAACCGTTCGACGTTCTCGGCGAAGACCTGGAAGACGTCCTGCTGCTGGACTTCGTCGCCGGGGGCGAGGCCGGCGTCCAGGTCGGTCACCAGGGCGATGGAGGTATAGCACAGGGCGAGTTCCCGGGCCAGGGTCGCCTCGGGCTGGCCGGTCATGTTGACCAGCGACCACCCCTGCCGGGCGTACCACCGCGATTCGGCCCGGCTGGAGAAGCGCGGTCCGTCGATCACCACGGTGGTTCCTCCGTCGGTCACCGGGCCGCCGTACTCACGGGCGGTCTTCAGCACGGTTTCCCGACCGACGGGGCAGTACGGATCGGCGAACGAGACGTGTACCGCGCCCGAGTCGTAGTAGGTCCGGTGCCGCCCGGAGGTACGGTCCACGATCTGGTCCGGCACCACCAGGCTGCCCGGCCCCAGTTCGGGCAGGAGCGAGCCCACGGCACAGGGCGCGAGGACCTGACGTACCCCGGCGGCGCGCAGCGCCCAGATGTTGGCACGATAATTGATCTTGTGTGGGGGGAAGCGGTGGTCGGCACCGTGCCGGGCGAGGAAGGCGACCGTCCTGCCGCCCACCTCGCCCACCGTCACCGGACCGCTCGGCGGGCCGAACGGGGTGTCGACCGTGATCTGTTCGCTCTCCGCGAGCAGCGCGTAGAACCCGGTGCCGCCGATAATCCCGACGTCGGGTCGTGCCTGCGTGGTCATACTGCCTCCTGGTGGTAGGGCGTGGTGAGGCCGGCCAGTCTGCGCGCCGCCTCGTCCAACACCTCCGGCTCCTTGCAGAACACGAAGCGGACGATCGGCAACCCGTCGGCGGGGTCGTCGTAGAAGACGGCGCTGGGGATCGCGGCGACCCCGGCCCGGTGCGGCAGCTCCCGGCAGAAGCGGATGCCGTCCGCCGTACCGAGGGGTCGGATGTCGGCCTGTAGGAAGTACGTTCCCTGACATGCGTACGGGGTCAGACCGGTGGCCACCAGACTGGCCCGTAACCGCTCGCGGTTGGCCTGCAACCGCGCCGCCTGGGCCCGCACCCAGGGCTGCTGGGTTCCGAGTGCCTGCGCCACCGCGACCTGGAAGGCGGTGCCCGAGGCGAAGGTCAGGTACTGCTTGACCCGCCGCACCGGCTCGAGCAGATGGGTGGGACCGCACACCCAGCCGACCTTCCAGCCGGTGGCGCTGAACGTCTTCCCCGCCGACGAGATGGACAGCGTCCGTTCCCGCATCCCCGGCAGGGTGGCGAGCGGGGTATGCACGGCACCGTCGTAGGTCAGGTACTCGTAGACCTCGTCGGTGACGGCGACCAGGTCGTTGCGCTGGCAGCAGTCGGCGATGGCGGCCAACTCCTCGGCGTCGAACACCGTGCCGGTGGGGTTGTGCGGACTGTTCAGCAGCAGTACCCGGGAGCGGCGCGAGACCGCGGCCGACAGGTCGCCCGGGTCGAACCCGAATCGGCCGGTGGCGTCGGGACGCATCGGTACGACCCGTCGCCGACCCCGCGCCAGGGCGATGCTGGCGGCATACGAGTCGTAGTACGGCTCGAAGACGATGACCTCGTCGTCCGGCGCGCAGTGTGCCAGCAAGGCCGCCGCCAGGGCCTCGGTTGCTCCCGTCGTCACCAGGACCTCATTGTCCGGGTGGTAGTGGGTGCCGTAGCGCAGGGCCCGCTGGGCGACGATCGCCTCCCGCAGTTCGGGAAGCCCGGCTAGCGGCGGGTACTGGTTCGCGCCCGCCGCGATGGCGGTCCGGGCCGCCTCCAGCATGGCCGGTGGGCCGTCGGTGTCCGGGAAGCCCTGCCCGAGGTTGACCGCCCCGGTCCGCTGCGCCAGCGCGGTCATCTCGGTGAAGATCGTCGTGCCCGAGCCGGTGCCGGTGCCAGTCGGGCAGGCGGGTACCCGGATCATCGCGGCCCTCCGGCACCGGACCGCGCGGCCGGCAGGCCGTGGCCCACCGGCAGCGGCCCGCCGGTCAGGTCGCCCCGCAGGTCGAGCTGGTCGAAGGTGGTGACGACCGGATGGTCGCCGCCCACCGGCGGCGTGTCGTCCCGCTGGACCGCGACGGTGTGCCAGCCCGCCGCCCGGGCCGCGTCCAGCTCGGCGGCCACGTCGGACAGGAACACGATCGTGGCCGGGTCGGTGCCGATCGACCGGGCGATCGAACGGTACGAGTCCGGTTCCCGCTTGGCGCCGCCGCTCTCCAGGTCGAAGAACCCGGTGAGGAACGGCAGCAGGTCGCCGTGCGGGCTGTGCCGGAACCACGCCCGCTGCGCGGCCACGGACCCGGACGAGAAGATGTGCACGGTCCATCCCCGCGCTGTCCACGCCCGCAGTGCCCGTGGCACGTCGTCGTACACGTGTGACACGAGTGCGCCACTAGCGAGGGCGTCCTGCCAGATCAGCCCCTGGATGGTCTTCAGGGGCGCGACCTTGGCGTCCCGCCGGATCCAGTCCCGCAGGATGTCGACGATCTCGTCCCGGCCGGCGTCCGGCCGGCCGGCGATCCTGGCCGCGGACCGCAGCGCGTCGGCGACCGCCGGCTCGCCGCCGTGGGTCGCCACCCAGGACCCCAATACCCGGGACGCGTACGGGAACAGTTGGTCATGCACGTAGCCGATCGAGCTGGTGGTTCCCTCCACGTCGAGGACGACTGCGCGGCTCATGGCAGCCGGGCCGTGCGCAGCTCGTCCAGGCTGGGGAATCCGCTGGCGATGCTGTCCGGCAGGAAGTTGCCGATCCAGCCGTCCTCCTCCTGGAAGAACCGGATGGCGGTGAACTCCGGCCGGCCACCCATGTCGAACCAGTGCGACGTGCCCCGCGGCACCCAGAGCAGGTCGCCCGCCTCGCACACCACCGCGTACACCTTCGCGCCCACGTGCAGGTAGAAGCAGCCGGACCCTTCGACGAAGAACCGCACCTCGTCTTCGTCGTGGGTGTGTTCCGAGAGGAACTTCGTCCGCGCCGCGTGGGCCTTGTCCGGCCACTGCGGGTCGGTCTCGTCGGGCTTCATCCGTACGACGTCGACGAGCCGGAACCCGCCCTGGGCGCAGATCCGGTCCACCTCCGGCCGGTAGGCGGCGAGAACGTGGTCGGGCGAGGCGTCCGGGGCCACCTGCCGACCGAGCTCCCACTGCTCGAACTGCACGTTGAGCGGGCTGAGGGCCTCGCGGATCTCGTCGGGCCGGTCGGTGCGCTCCAGCACCATCCGGGCGTCGTCGTCGGGCATGATCTGCAGCAGTGTCACGGTGTTCTCCCTCACTGGGTCGCTGCCGTCCGATGGGTGTGTCTCAGTCACCGATGAGGAGGGCGAGCTGGCAGAGCGTTTCGAGGCACTCGAGGCGGTCGCTCGCCTCGGCCAAGTCGGCTCCCCAGGTGGTCGCGCCGTGGTGAGCGATGAGCAGCGCGGGTGCGGGGTCGGTCGCCGGGCGGGCGAAGTGCTCACCGACCTCCGCCGCGATCCGGGGCACCTCGCGCCAGTTGGCGAACAGGGGGATCTCGATGCTGTCCAGGTACGACCGACCCATGCCCTTGATCAACTCCAGGTCGGTGAAGCGCACCGGCCCGCCTCCGGCCCGGGACCTGCGGCTCGCCAGCGCGGTCGCGTACGGCGGATGGGCGTGCACCACCGCCCCGACCGCCGGGAAGGCCCGGTAGACGGCCAGGTGGATGCAGGTCTCGGCGGAGGGCCGGAGCGAGCCGGGCCGCACCGGCGCACCGGTGTCGGCCCGGACGAGCACCGTGTCGGCGGAGGTGAGCCGCCCCTTGCCCAGCCCGCTGGCGGTGATCAGGACCGCGTCGGCTCCGGACCGGATCGAGATGTTGCCCGAGGTGCCCGGCATCCAGCCCCGGTCGTAGAGGGCCCGCGCCGTCGCGCTCAGCCCGACGGCGGCGTCGTACGGGTCCGCAGCAGCGTCGTTCGGGGCAGTGGAGACGACGTCCACGGGGTGCGCCGTCATGACCGGTCGGTCCGGAGCGCGACCACCCGGTGGGGGTGCAGTCGACGGGCTCCGCCCAGCCCGGCCAGCTCCAGCAGCACGCCGAACCCGGCCACCGCGGCGCCGCTCTCGGTGACCAGCTTCGCCGCCGCGGCCAGGGTGCCGCCGGTGGCCAGCACGTCGTCCACGATCAGCGCCCGCCCGTCCGGTGGCACCGCGGACTCCTGCATCTCCAGCACGTCCTCGCCGTACTCCAGGTCGTACTTCACCGACCGCAACGGCCCGGGTAGCTTGCCGGCCTTCCGGACCAGGGCCAGCGGCTTCCCCGTGGCCAGCGCGACCGCGGTGCCCACCATGAAGCCGCGTGCCTCGACCGCGACGACGTGACTGAACGCGTCCCGGTACGCGGCGGCCAGGGCGTGGGCCGCCGCCCCGAGCGTCGCCGGCTGCGCGTAGACACCGGCCAGGTCACGGAACCGCACCCCGGGCCGGGGGAAATCCTCGACCACCGCGGCGAGCCGGTCGATCCGGTCCGCCAGGTCACCGGTGCCCGGGTCGGCGGGGTACCAGATGCGGTCCTCGGTCACGATCGCGGTGACCAGATCCCTCGGCGTGACGTCGAAGGCCGGGTTGAACACCTGTGTGCCGGCGCAGGTGATACCGACACCGGCGATGGAGACCACCTCGTCGCCCGGCCGCTGCTCGATCGAGATCGCGGCCCCGCCGGGCGTTCCCTCGTCAATGGTCGACTCCGGCGCGACGACCACGAACGGCACGCGGTGGCGGGCCGCCGCCACGGCCAACGGGTACGTGCCGATCTTGTTGGCGACGTCACCGTTGGCGGCGATCCGGTCGGCACCGACCACGACGCAGTCCACCAGGCCGGCGGCCAGCGCGCTTGCCGCCGCCGAGTCCACCAGGAGCCGATGGGGTATGGCGGCGTCGCGCAGCTCCCACACGGTCAGGCGGGCCCCCTGGAGCAGCGGTCGGGTCTCGGTGGCGAAGACCATCTCGACCTGGCCGTGCCCGGCGAGGTGGTGTACGGCACCCAGCGCCGTACCCACCCCGCCGGTCGCCAACCGCCCGGTGTGGCAGTGGGTCAGGATCCGCAGCCGTGGCCGGGGGCAGAGTCCCCGGATGAGATCCGCGGCCCGGGACGACGCGGCCCGGTTGACCCGCTCGTCCTCCTCGGCGAGGGCGGTGGCTTCGGCGAGTACCGCGTCGGCGCCCTCGGCCAGCCGGCTCAGGGCACGGTCGACCCCCCAGGCCAGGTTGACCGCCGTCGGCCGGGCTGCGGCCAGGCGCGTGGCGTCCCTCCGTACCGGCTCGTCCGCCCCGTGCCGGTACGCGGACATCGCGACGCCCAGGGCACCCGCGATCCCCAGCGCCGGGGCTCCCCGGATCGCGAGTCGTGCGATCGCGTCGATCAGTTCGTCCACCGTGGTGATACGCAGAACGTTCCGGCGGTGCGGCAGAGCGGTCTGGTCCACGGTGACGATGGCTCCGTCGTCCCACGTCAGGGTCGGTTCGGTGGTCATTCCCCGGTCCCCGTGGCGTCCTTGGCCCCCGCGACGAGGTACATCTGGCCGGGGATCGAGATGTTGTTGTTCAGCATGTAAGCCTGGATACGGTCGGGCGAGTCCTCGTGCGACCCGATCCAGTGGTCGATCTGCGCGTCGGTGAACGGGCAGAAGTGCTGCACGTTCACCGTGCCGAACCCGGCGGCGGTGAGCATCGCCGCGGTCTCCTCGGGCGCCGGCGTGGCCCGCAGCAGCCATTCGCGGTCGGCGGACCCGTAGAGCGACAGCATCCGTCCGTCCGGCCACGAGGTGTTCCAGTTCGAGATCACCACACATCCGCCGGTGGCGAGGAGGCCGTGGACGGTGGCCAGCGTGTCGATCCGGTCGGCGTCCGGGATGTGAGCGAACGTGCCCATCATGAAGGTCGCGAGGTCGAAGCTCTGCTTCGGAAGCGTGACGGTACGGATGTCCCCGCAGACCAGCTCCACCCGGTCGGTGATGTCGGACCGACGCAGTTCCTCCTGGGCCATGGCGACCGCCGCGTCCGCGACGTCCAGGCCGACGCTGCGCCATCCGGCGCGGGCGAACAGCATCGGGTACCGGCCCGTGGCGGTGCCCACGTCGAGCATCCGGCCGGTGAGCTGTCCGCGCTCGGCGAGCGTGTGGAACAGGGCGTCGCGCTCCAGACGCTTCTTGACCTCGTCGACTCCGCGAAGATGGCGGTACTCGCGGTACCAGTCCGAGCGATATGTAATCGTGTCGGCGAACTGATCGGTAGATGACATGGATCTCCCCTAGTCAAAACGGATGTTCGAGCAGAACCAACCGACTGAGCAGAACCAGCAACCGGATCGCTGCGCTGCGAGGTGCCCGATGCCTGAATTGGCGGAGCCGAACTGTCGTCGCGGCCCCCCTACTCCCCATTGTCCCGGGCACGCTGGCCGCCAGGTGACCCTGAAATGCCTACCAGGCGACCCCAGCATTTCTATCTGCATCGATGGCGTAAATCAATGAAAAATTTCTACATCGAGCTTGTAGCGATTCTGCACCAAATGACAGGTCAACCAATGGGGCAAGTCCCCTACAATTGCCCGGCAACGGATGATGATCGCGCCGAATCACGCAGATATGCAGGAGGTTGGGCCGTGCTTGGCAACGAGACACCGACCAACGGGACGGTCGACACGCTGCTGCAGAGAAACGTGGTGGCCCATCCCGACCGCTGTGCCCTGCGCAGCCAGGGACAGAGCTGGACCTACACCGAGCTGGACCGGCGGATCGGGCGGCTGGCCGGCGCGCTGCGTGAACGCGGGGTGGGCCCCGGCACCCGGGTCGGGCTGCTGCTGTCCCGGTCGGCCGAGTGCGTGGCGCTCATCCTCGCAATCCTGCGCCGGGGTGCGGCCTACGTCCCGCTGGACCCCGGCCATCCGGCCAGGCGGCTGGCGTACGTCCGCCGGCACAGCGGCGTCCACCTCCTGGTCACCGCCGGTGGGCACACCGCACCAGCCGGCCCCGGGGAGGACGTCGCCCTCGCCGACCTGCTCCTGGAAGCCGAGGCGTCCACGACGGACGCCCCGTCGTCGAGCAACGCCACCCCCGACGGCACCGCACACATCCTCTACACCTCGGGCTCCACGGGAACCCCGAAGGGCGTGCAACTCAGCCAGCGTGCGGTCGCGAACAACGTGCGCGCCTGCGTGCGCACCTTCGGGCTGCGGCCCGACGACACCCTCGTGCTCAAGACGCCGCTGACCTTCGACGTGAGCGCGTACGAGATGTTCTCCACCCTGGCCGCCGGGGCCTGTCTGGTCGTCGCGCCCCCCGGTGCCGAGGGTGATCCCGACCTGCTCGCGGCGACCGTCGACAACTACCGGGTCACCGTCCTGCACACCGTCCCGGCGCAACTCCGGGCGTTGACGGAAACCGGGGCGTTCGTCCGGAACACGTCCCTGCGGGCGGTGATGAGCACCGGCGAGAAGCTGCCGGTCGCGCTGCAACGGGCCTTCCACTGCGTCCGCCGGGAACCGCTCTACAACTTCTACGGCCCGACCGAGACCGCGTACGCGACCGCCTACCGGGCGGTGCCCGAGAACGCCGCCATCTGGGCGGACCAGGCCACCGTCCCGATCGGTCGGCCGCTGGACAACGTCCGGTGCTACGTCCTGGACGACGCCGGACGGCCGGTGCCCGATGGTCAGACCGGTGAGCTGCACATCGGCGGGGAGAGCCTGGCGGACGGCTACCTGGACGACGACGAACGCACCCGGGAACGGTTCCACCACGTCGACCTCGGTGGGGAACGGACCGACCGGGTCTACCGCACCGGCGACCTGGTCCGCCGCCTGCCTGGCGGAGACCTGCTCTACCTGGGCCGGGCCGACGACCAAATCAAGATCGCAGGACAGCGGATCGAACTCGGCGAGGTGGAATCCGCCATCCTCGGTGTGCCGGGCGTCCGCGCGGTGGCGGTCACCGTACGGGAACGTGACCTGGACGGGGCGCCCGAACTGTCGGCCTTCGTGGAGTCCGACCCGACGGATCACCGCACCACCACGGACCTGCGTACCGCGCTCGCGGCTTGGTTGCCCGGACGAATGGTCCCCGCCCATCTCGTGCCGGTGGCGAGGATCCCCCTGCTGTCCAACGGGAAGACCGACCGGCTGGCCCTGGCCCGGCTGCACCCGTCGGCCCCCGCCCCCCGGTCGCCCGGGGGCCAACCGGTCACCCCGCTGCGGCAGGACACCCCGGTGGCGGAACTGGTCCGCCGGTGCTTCACTGAGGCGCTGGGTGGCCCACCGCCGACGGACGACAGCCACTTCCTGCACGAGGGGGGCGACTCCCTCCTCGCCATGCGGGTGGTGGCCCGGCTGCGCCGGGCCGGCGTACCGGTCTCCGTGGCCGACTTCCTCTCCCACCCGGTGCTGGCGGACCTGGTCGCGTACCTGGGCAGGTCCCCGGCCCGGCCGGTGCTGCCGGAGACCGGCGGCACCCGCCCGGCCACGGCCCCGACGGCTGCGGCGCCGGCACACGAGTGGTTCACCGAACGGGTCCGCACGGACCGGACGTACTGGAACATGTTCGTGCGGCTCCGCGTACTCCGGCCGCTGGCCCCGGCGCACCTGGAGGCCGCGCTCCGGGCCCTCGTGGCGGCACACCCCGCCCTGCGCACCCGGTTCGTCGACGACGGGACCGGGGTGCGGATGGTGCCCGCCGACGGGATCACCTCCGACCGGCTGGTACGCACCCTCGACGTGACCGGCACCGCCGAGCGCGACACCGCCGTCGACCGGCTGCACCGGTCCCTCGATCCGTCCACCGGTGACCACCTGCGGGCGCTGCTGGTCCACGACCGAGAGGGCGACACCACGTACCTCGTCGTCGCGATCCACCACCTCGTCGTCGACATCGTCTCCTGGCACGTTCTCCTCGACGACCTGGTGGTCGCGCTGGACGCCCTGGAAAGCGGCGAGGAACCCTCGCTGCCGGCGCAGGCGGAGACCTTCCAGGGCTGGGTCGAAGCCCTGCCGGCACTCGGCGCGGAGCTCCACGAGGCGGCCTACTGGCTCTCCGTTCTGCGCCTGCGGCGGGCGGCACCGAGCCTGGCGGCGCGCGGCCCGGCCCGGCCCGAGCAGGCTGGAGGGCTCCTGACGTTTCGGGTCCCGGCCGCGACGACCCGGCAGTTGCTCGGTCCGGCTCCGGCCCGGCTCGACATGTGCGTCCACGACGTGATGGCGGCGGCCGTCGGGCTTGCGCTCGCCCGCTGGCGTCCGGACGGGGCCGTGACGTTCGACCTGGAAACCCACGGCCGGCACCGGTGGCCGCAACTGGACCGGTTGATCGGGTGGTTCACCGCCGTCTTTCCGGTCGCCTGGCCCAGCGCGCCGACGACCGACCTGGCCACCGAGCTGGCCCTCGCGCGGGCGGCGTTGGCGGCGGTGCCGCACGGCGGTACCGGCTACGGCGTCCTCCGCCGTCACGGCGGCGACCCGAGGACGGCGGCGGCACTCCGGGCGACGCCGCCAGCTCTGGTCTGCTTCAACTACCTGGGCCGGGGTGACCTCGGCCCGCCCGGCGGCCGGTTCCGGACCGACGGCACGCCCGTGCCGTGGGAGGCGCGCTCTCCGCGTGCCGAGCGGCCCTACCCGGTGGAGGTGTCGGCCGTGGTCCTCGACGACCAGTTGGCCGTGTGGCTGAGCTGGGCCCCCTCGCCCGCCGACGGGCTGGACGAGTCGTCGGTGCGTCGCCTCCGGACGCACCTACGTACCGTACTGGACAAGTTGGTGCTCGCCTGCCCCGCCGAGGCGGTCAGTGCGCCGTCACCCGCCCACCGTCAGCCGGGCCTGCACCGGTAGTGCCGAGCCTGACCGTGTCGTCCAGATTGGCGGTGACCGCAGTGAACGCGTTGATCAGCCGCCGCAGTGTGGGCCGGCTGCGGGCGGCGCTGCGCACCGCCACCGAGATCCGTCGGCGCAACGGGCGCTCGGCCAGCACCAGGCACCGCACGTCGTACCGGGTCTGGGCGATGGTGATCGCCGGCACGAACCCGATGCCCAGACCGGCCTCGATCATGGCCAGCATGACCGTGAAGTCGTTGCTCATGTACGCGATCTCGGGCGTGAACCCGGCGTCGGCGCAGGCGCTGACCATGGCCGCGTGGCACAGGGTGCCCACCTGGCAAGTCAGCCACGGCTCGGCCGCGTACGCGGTCATGGGGAGGGCCGGCCGGGCGAGTGGGTGTTTCGTCGGGAGGACGAGATACATCTGTTCACTGAACAAGGGGGTGAACTCGGTCCCGGGCTCGACCAGCGCCGGCAACGGGTCGTACTCGTCGACCAGGGCGAGGTCGACCTCTCCACGGCGCAACGCCGGCAGGCTCTCGTGGGCCTCCATCTCGTGCAAGCCGATCTCGACCGGGCGTCCCTCGTTCATGCAGAACGCGAGGGCCTGCGGGACCGCCAGTCGGGAGACGCTCGGAAAGGACGCCAACTGCACGGCACCTTCGACGCCGTCCCGCAGATGCGCGAGCTCGGTCTTGGCCCGCTCCACCTCGGCGAAGATGCGCTCGGCGCTGCGGACCAGCACCCGCCCGGCCTCAGTCAGGGTTAGTTGACGGCCCTTGCGCTCCAGCAACGGCATGCCAATTTCCCTCTCCAGGGTCGCAAGCTGCTGGGACACCGCAGAGGGAGTCAGCTGTGCCGATTTTCCGACCGCACTGACCGTGCCCAGAGAGGCGAAATGAGAAAGCAGGCGGAGTCGCCGAAGATCGAACATCGGTTCCAGACTTATCGGTCGCTCACAGGTACATCACCGAAGATTACTTCCCGTATTTATATCCCTCACTCAGAGTGAGGGATATAAAGATACTACAGGTTCAAGATCCGTTCAATGGCTCCGGTACAAGAGACAGCAGGCACACGCTATGGGTCATCAAACCGAATCCTCCTACGCCGGTCCGGACCGGCAAATCACACCGATTCCCGACGCCAGCCGGCAGGGGGGCCTCCTGGTACTGGTCGCCGCCGTGTTGTGGGGCACCACCGGTGCCACCCAGGTACTCGCGCCGCCCGAGGCGTCCGCGCTCGGCATAGCCACCGCCCGGCTCTGCACGGGCGGACTGATCCTGCTGGCGTGGGCACTGACCCACGGCGGAACCGCCGGGATGGCCGCCTGTTGGACCCGCTCCACCTGGGCGCTCACCGTGGTCGGGATTGGTTCGGTCGCCGCCTACCAGGCGCTGTTCTTCTCCGCCGTGCGCAGTACGGGCGTCGCCACCGGGACCCTGATCGCGATCGGCTGCGCGCCGTTGATCACGGGCCTGCTCGGCCTGGCGATCAAGGAAAGACTCACCCGCGTCTGGGCGGTCGGGACCGCGATGACCGTGGCCGGACTGACGCTGCTCTCCGTTCCCGGCGGCGCGGTGCTGGTCCGGCTCTCCGGGGTGCTGTACGCGCTGGCCGCCGCCGCCGCGTACTCGACGTATACGGTGGCCGGACGGATGCTGCTCTCCCGTGGGGTCGATGGGCGGGTCGTGGTCGGCACCTTCTTCGGTTTCGCCTGCCTGCCGACCGTCGCGCTCTCCGCCGGTGACGACTTCACGTGGCTGACCGCGTGGAACGGGATCGGCGTCACCCTGTGGCTGGGCATCGGCGCGACGGCGGTGCCGTACCTGCTGTGGATCCGTGGCCTCCGGACCACAGCAGTGTCGTCGGCCACCGCCATCGGCCTCGCCGAACCGTTGATGGCGAGCGCACTCGGCATCTTCGTTCTCGGCGAGGATGCCACCCTCTGGACCCTCACCGGGATGGCGGCCATCGTCGCCGGGCTGGCGGTGGTCGGCCGCGACCGCACGGACGCCAGGGAACCGCGACGCGTCAGTAGATGGCGTCCCCGGGAACGGCGTCCCCGGCCACCACGATCGGAATCGCCTGAGCCTGCCCCTCGGGGCTCGCCGGATGCGGGGCCCCCAGCACAAGCGCCTGCGACACGTACGGGCCCATTTCGCGCTCACCGATATTGACGCACGCCACCACGTTCGCACCGACCAGCTCGTCCTCACCGATCAGCGCGTACTGACCGACCGAGACGCGTTTGCCCAACGGGCCGAGATCCAACTCGATCAACCGGCACGGGAAGCGCGTGTTTTCGGCCATGGGCGCCGACAGGACCCGCGCCACCCGGAGATCGACATTCTGGAACTTGCCAAAAGTGATCTGGGGCTTTACCGCCGCAGCAGCTCCGGCCATCGTCCGTCCTTTCCAATTGCCGGGGCCGAACCCACCCTGCGACGGATACAGCGGCCCCAGATTCGGTAGCGAACCGGCCCCACTATATCGGATCGGGCGGGTGCGAGCCGAAACCAGAATGGCACCGGCACTACCCTCGATGATTCGCGCCTGACGCCGGCTCCTTGGGCCCGGCGGAGCTGATCGTTGTTGATCGATACTGCTGGGGGAGGGCCGCGACGGCGGTACGCCCCCCAGGCCGGTGTCCTTGGCGCAGCGGATCCGGTCCTCGACACGGGCGTGGGCGCGGTGGCGGGCCTCCAACCACTGCAGGACACCTGCCGTGGTGTTGTTGACGAACGCGGTGTAGCGCCAGCCGTCCCGGTCCTCGAACAGGGTGAGTTGGGCGCCGGGGTGGGGGCGTTCGCGCCGGACGATGACCCGCATCCCGGCCGGCCAGCCGGCCAGGTTGAGCAGGCCGGTCAGTTCGGCGACGGCGGCGCCGTCGCGGACACCGCCGTCGGCGAGCCGGCACTGACAGCGTCCGAGCGCTTCGCGGCAGACCGTGCACTCAATCTTGGTTGCGCGATGCCGGGACGGAAACGCACGTCTCCGCGTGGCGGACCAATTCGTGCTGCGGCTCGACCGCGCAACGGCGGAAAGACCTCTACCTCACCTTGTACGAGACCGGCGAACCCGCTACCGAGCGGGCGACCCCGCCCCGGTGCCCGCTGCGCGCGTGGCAGCGACCAGGGCCAACACACCCGCACCGAGGATGGGTATTCCGATCGACAGGATGCCGGCAAGGCCGAACGCCACCATCACGCCCGACACCGCCAGCACCGACCTGCGCCCGGGCGCTGCTCGAGCTACGCCATAGATCGAAAGAAACGCTTCGATTGCCAGTCCGGCGAGAAACCAGGCCGCCACCTGACCGCCCTGCTGACGTATCAGAGCACCAGTGGTGCCGTTCCTCCCTTGCGGACCGATGAGCATCTGCGCGCGGTTTTCTCCGGACTTGGCTCGAAGCACTACGCTCTGCGCCGTGGATCAGACCTCGACGGCGTACGAGGCGGCGGCTGACCGGCTCGCGACGGCTGCCCCGGGCACGGCACAAGTGGCCGCAGCAGACCTAATCAGGCTGGCCGTGGCCGACGGTGAGCTGCGGCAGCCGGTCACGGACACGATTTGCCAGTGGCTGCGCGGCCCTGCTGGGTCAAGCGGCGTCGCGGTCGAGGAGCGACGTGTCGTACTTGGGTCGCTCACCGATCGGCTGCGGGCGCAAGAGGCACCGTGGCAGGGCGTGAGCGTCGACCTGTCCGGTACGACGCTTGTCGACGCGGACTTCAGCGGCTGCCGGCTCGGCGGTGCCGTGTTCGCCGACACCCGGTTCCACGGCACCACGGTCTTCGACGGCGTCACGTTCGAGGATGAGGTCATGTTCCAGCGAGCGGTCTTCTACGACGACGCCAGCTTTACCGAGGTGCGATTCGGAGGCGATGCCGAGTTCGGCCGGGTCCGGTTTCGCGGCCGGGCGGACTTCACCGGTGCAGCGTTCGGCGGCATGGCCTGGTTCGGGCGTGGCACCGACACGTGGTGGGAAGACGACGAGGCGTGGGAGACGGTCGAGGAAATCGACCCGGCGCCGTGGGAGGAGCTCAACGAGGACGATCCGGACTGGCCGGTCGCGGTGCTCATCGAGGACTACCAAGATTGGGAGGAGGGCGGGGACGGCGCGCGGTTCGCGGGTGACGCGTCGTTCGCTGGCGTCCGGTTCGACGGCCCGGCCTGGTTCTACAACGCCCGGTTCGGGGCGGCGGCCACGTTCGCGGGGGCCCGCTTCGCAGGGCGGGTGCACCTCGACCAGCCCTCGGTCGACCTCTGCGACGCGTACTGGGCCGGCGGCACCGAAGACGGCGAGTCCGAGTGGCCGCTGGGCTGGACGGTGCGATCGGACGGCACCGGCGGAAACCTGGTGCCGGACTCCTCCGTGGCGCCCTACAGCCAGCAGCTCGCCGACCCGGACCCCTCGATCCGCTCGGCCGGGCTGGGGAGCCTGAACCAACTCGGTGACGACCGGCCCGAGCTGCGGCAGCGTGTCGTGGCGACGCTGTGCTCGTTCCTGCGGATCCCGGTGCCGTTCGACCTGCACGCGCAGGGCCGCACCGCTGAGCAGACCACGCTGCTGCGGCTGCGCCAGCAGGCGCAGAGGCTACTCGCAGAGCGGCTCCGGCCCGGCCCAGGGCAGTGGAAGGACATGAACCTGTGGCTCTGCGGCGCCACGCTTGTCGAGCTGGACTTCAGCGGCTGTGAGGGCGGGTACGCCGAGTTCACCGGCGCCCAGTTCCACGGGACAACCCGCTTCGACGGCAGCCGGTTCGACCGAGCGGCGTTCACCTTGGACGGATCGTCCGGCCGGGCCACCTTCCATGGCGACGTCCTGTTCGGCGCCGAGCCGCCCGACGGCGTGGTATTCCACGGCACTGTCACGTCACGCGCCTGAGCTCGGGATGGGCATGACTGACCAGCCGGTTCCCGGGGTCTACGAGGCCTGTACGGTGCCAATACGCGTCGCACGCGCGGTGAGCTGGTCCCCAGCCTGGCTGACGCACCTTGATAGTCATGGTGCTCCAACTGATCTATTTGGTCGCGATCCGAGTGTCGTGACCCCGGCGACGCTGCTAGCGTGGCACCGCCGGCTGGTCCGACGCCGCTGGACATACCCCCACCGCGGCGGCCGACCACCCGTCAGCGACGAGATCCGCAAACTCATCCGCCGGATGGCCCGGGACAACCCCCCGCTGGGGCCACAAGAGAATCCCAGGCGAGCTGTTCGGACTGGGCCACCGCGTCGGCCTCGGCACCATCCGCCGAATCCTGGCCCGTGGCCGCCGCTGCTGGTACCCGGCGGCGGGCTTGCCACCTCGGCACCGCACCCCGCGACACCGACAACTCGTGGCGGACAGCAGCCGCCGGCCGTGGATGGTCAGCCGGGCATTACGGTGGGCCATGAGACCTCCGGTTTCGGTGTGGGCGTCAGCACCTCACACCTCGCCGGAGGTCTCGCCGCGTCGCAAGCCGCCACGCCGTCAACAACGCTCATGGGCATTACAAGACGAAGGAGCACATCGCTTCCAGCCTCGACGGGCTGCCCGGCCTGCCGCTGCCCCGCACCCCGTGCCGGCCCGCGAGCCGGCGCCCGCGACCTGATCGATCGTGCCGGACGAAATCGTGAACGACCACGCCGGCACGACCGAAAGGCGTCTACCTGGCCATGATCGACACCGGTTCGGACTACCGCACGGCGCAGATCATCGGCGCCGGGTCGTCGGTGCGGCGGTATTCAGCACCCTGCTCACCATGCCGCCGGTCGTCAGACCTCGTAGCGGGTGAGCCACAAGCCCGGGTCAGAGCCGTACCAGCATCTTGCCGACGTTGGCGCCTCGCATCATGTCGAGGAAAGCAGTCGGCGCCTGGTCCAGGCCGTCGGCGACGGTGTACTCGGTGCGCAGCGTGCCGTCGGCGAGCCGGGGTGCGGCCTTGCCGATCCACTCGGGGAACAGGTGGAAGTAGGAGCCGATCAGCATGCCCCGTAGGGTGGCGTCCTTGGCCGCGAGTTGGAACAGGTTGGCCGGGCCGGGCACCGGGTCGGTGGCGTGGTAGCCGCTGATCGCGCCGACCATGGCGATTCGGCCGCCGGGGCGCAGCGCGTCGATGGCCGCCACCAGGTGGTCGCCGCCGACGTGGTCGACGTAGACGTCGATGCCGTCGGGCGCCGCGGCGGCGAGCTGTTCGGCGAGCGAGCCGGCCCGGTAGTCGATCGCAGCGTCGTACCCGAACGTGGTGACCAGCTTTTCGGCCTTCGCCGGGCCACCGGCCGATCCGATGACGCGGGCCGCGCCGAGCGTGCGGGCCAGCTGGCCGGCGATGCTGCCGACCGCGCCGGCCGCGGCCGACACGAAGACCACGTCGCCCGCGCGTGCCGGGGCGACCTCGGTGAGGGCGGCGTAGGCGGTCAGGCCGGTGGTGCCGAGCGGGCCCAGGTAGGCCTTGGCCGGGGCGAGGGTGGTGTCGATGACGGTTGCCGCGGCGGCGTCGAGCACGGCGTACTCGCGCCAGCCGAGGAAGTGGGTCACGGTCGCGCCGACCGGTACGCTCGCGGCCCGCGAGCTCACCACCTCACCCACCGCCGAGCCCTCCATGGGCGCGCCGAGCGAGAAGGGCGGCAGGTAGGACTCGACGTTGCGCATCCGGCCTCGCATGTACGGGTCCACCGACATCCAGGTGTTGCGGACCAGAATCTGGCCCTCGGCGGGTTCCGGCACTTCGCCCCGCACGAGCGTGAAGTTCTCCAGGGTGGGCTCGCCGACGGGGTAGGCGGCCAGGTGGATTTCCCGGTTTTCGGTCATGTCGTTCTCCTCTGTGGATTGCGGTGGGGCTTCGGCTACACACGCTGCCCGGGGCCACGCACGATCCGCTGACGGTCCGCTGCGGGTAGCGTGATCTCGTGCGATTCGGGGTGCTGGGGCCGTTGGCGGTGTGGACGTCCGACGGGCGGCCGGTGCGGATACCCGAGGCGAAGGTCCGCGCGCTGCTGGCCGACCTGCTGGCACAGCGGGGCCGTCCGGTGTCGGCGGACCGGCTCATCGACGACCTCTGGGGCACCGAGCCGCCCGGCAACCCGGCCAACACCCTGCAGACGAAGGTGTCCCAGCTGCGCCGCGCCCTGGAGCGGGCCGAGCCGGGCGGCCGGGAACTGGTCGCCTTCCAGCCGGCGGGGTACGTGTTGTGCGCCGGCGACGTGGACGCCGAACAGTTCACCGACCTGCTGGCACGGGCCCGCGCCACCGACGATCCGCTGGCCAAGGCGGGACTCCTGGCGGACGCGCTGGCGCTGTGGCGCGGCCCCGCGTACACCGATTTCCCCGACGCGGAATTCGCCCGGTCCGCCGCGACCGGCCTGGCGGAGCAGCGGCTGACCGCGCTGGAGGAGCAGGCGGAGGTACGGCTGGCGCTGGGCGACCACAGCTTGCTGGCGGACGAGCTGGCGCCCCTGGTGGCCGAGCTCCCGCTGCGGGAACGACTCCGGGCGGCGCACCTGCGCGCCCTCTACCGGTCCGGACGGCAGAGCGAGGCACTGGCCGGGTTCGACGAGGTGCGCCGGGCGCTGGCCGAGGAACTCGGCCTGGATCCCGGGCCGGAACTGGTGGCCCTGCACCAGGCGGTGCTGACCCAGGATCCCGCCCTGGCCCCGGCCGTCCCGCCGGTGACCTCGGCGGTCCGGCCGCGGCCGCACCTGCCCGCGCCGATCTCGGCACTGGTCGGCCGCGACGAGCAGGTGGCGGCGGTGCGCGGACTGCTCGCCTCCGCGCGGCTGGTCACGGTGACCGGTCCCGGCGGGGTGGGTAAGACCCGGCTGGTGCTGGCCGCGGCGGCGCAGTCACCGGACGATGCGTGGCTGGTCGAACTCGCCGCGCTGCGCGCCGGCGGCGTGGCGGAGGTCGCCGACGTGGTGGCGGGCGTTTTGGGCGTACGCGACGAGATCGCCGATCGGGGGCGCCCCGCCGAGCTGGCCGACCGGCTCGCCGACGCCCTGCGCGGGCACCGGATGCTGCTCGTCCTGGACAACTGCGAGCACCTGGTGGAACCGGTCGCCGAACTCGCCTTGCTGCTGTTGCGGGCCGCCCCCGGGGTGCGCATCCTCGCCACCAGTCAGGAACCGCTCGCCATCGCCGGGGAGAGCCTGCACCAGCTGGGCCCGCTCGGCCCGGACGACGCCGCCGAGCTGTTCCGGGCCCGCGCCGGCAACACCCTGGACGCGGACGACGACAAATGGGTGACGGCGATCTGCGCCCGGACCGGCGGTCTGGAATGCTCGGTCGCCTTCACCGGGCATGCGGTCGTCGCTACCGCGCTGCCCGCTGCGGACGTACATGCGCACCGGCCGGACGGTTTCGGTGGCTCCCTGGCTCCGGACTTCCTGCGCGCTCTCGCCGGCACTACCGGGTGGATCGGCGTCATCGACGCTACGTTGGCCCGCCGTGGTGTCGGCGGAACGCCGCGCCTACAGCCGCTCACCCACGCCGACGATCATCCCCGGGTTCAGCACGCCCGGCAGCTGCGCACACACGTCCGGGTGTTCGGCGACGACCGTGGACTTGTCACCCTCGCGGCCGGGCTCGCCGGACGCACCGAGCTAAGCATCGAACTGCACCGTCCGCAGGAGAGCGGTCATGGAGAGGGCCGCTCACTGCTCACCGATGCACTCACCCTGATCCCCGACGGGAAACCCGTCTTCGCCGCCGTCTCACCGGGCAACGCCCGATCCCTGCGGGCCTTCCTCGCCGCTGGGTTCGCCCCGATCAGCGCCGAGGTAATCCTGCGACCAGATCGGACACGGGCATGACCAAGCCGACCTCAGCGCACGCGGCCGAGGCATCCGCTACGCGCCGCAGTTACGATACCGTGGCGGCGCGCTACGCGGCCGAACTCGGCGACGAGCTGCGCGGCAAGGCCCTCGACAGGGCCCTGCTGGACGCCTTCGCCGAGCTGACCGCCGGCGGGCCCGTCCTCGACGTGGGATGCGGCCCTGGTCACACCTCTGCGCCCCTGACCCACCGCGGGGCCAGGGCATTCGGTGTCGACCTGTCGCCGATGATGTGCACCATCGCACGGCGCACCGCCTCGCTCCCGTGCGCCGCAGCGGACATGACCGCGCTGCCGATCCGCTCCGCGGCGGTGAGCGGAATCCTCTGCTGGTATGCGGTGATCCACCTCCACCAGCATCACCGAGCCGCAGCCTACGCCGAGTTCGCCCGCGTACTCCGCCCCGGCGGTCACGTCCTGATCGCGTTCCACACAAGCAACGCGAACACCAAAGCCGGACAGGCAAAGACGCTCACCGACTGGTGGCACCACCCCGTCGAGCTCACCTTCCGCTTCCTCGACCCGGCCGCCGAGACCGCGGCCCTGGCCCGGGCCGGCCTGCACCTCACAGCGCAACTGGACCGAGCACCCTACGCCGGCATCGAGCACCCCAGTCAACGCTCGTATCTGCTAGTCCGACGGACACCGTAGACAGAGCAATTACTCCTCGTGGTCACGCCCGGATCCGCCAGCGGCTCCGTCCGGTTGGGTCGGGGCGGTGCTGGTAGACCCGCAGATCGGCGTCGAAAGCGGTGCGCGAACTCGCGCGTGATTTCGTACAGACAGGCCCGCTAAACGATGGTCTCTCCACCGCCGACAACCACCTGCTCATCACCGGGCCCGCCGCGGAGCAGCACTCATGCCATCGACGGTACGCGCTTACCGCGTGGGAAAGCGGCAGATTCGGCGCGAGGCCCGAGCCACCGCAAGCCGGGGCCGTAAACCACCCCGTCCGACGTGGAGGCCGAATCGTGGCCGCCAGGCGAGCCGGATTGGTAGAGGTCAGGCTGGATTCCGTCGCGGGGCACCCTGCCCCCCGAGCACCGGCTCGGTGGCCGTCTCGACGCGTGGCGTCCGGACGTGTTCCTGCCGAATGCCGAGGGCGAAGGTGCGCAGTGCCCGGCGGCGCAGTTGCGGGATCCGGCGCAACACGCCGACCAGCGGGGGGACCTTGAACTCCGCGCCGCGCAGTACCGGGTCGATGAGCCGTTGCTGCGCGGCTCGCTGCAGGGACTGGATCACCCTCGTGGGCAGTTCCCGCCGTCGCTGGACGTCGTGGAGCAGCTTCTCCGGCACCGGCGTGCCGGTGCGCTGTGCCCTTAGCAGCGCCGGGTAGAGGATGTTCGCGGTGGCGACCGCGTCCTGGATCGCCAGGTTGATCCCGACCCCACCCAGTGGTGACATGGCGTGCGCGGCGTCCCCGATCAGCAGCAGTCCGGGCAGGTGCCAGCGTGGTGCCCGATTGACTCGTACGTCGAGCACGCTCACGTTGTCGAAGGACTTCAGCTCGCCCGCCTGCTCGACGAGTTCGGGTGCGGTGTCGCGGATGCTCTGGCGGAACGCCTCGATCCCGGCGGCCTGTACGGCCGCGTAGCCGCCTTTGCGGACGAAGTAGGCCACCTGCCAGTAGGTGCGTCGATCGATGCCGACGATCCACCGACCCGGCGAGACCCGGGCCAGGGCGATTCCCTGCTGCGGGTCGCTCTCACTCTTGGACAGCCGGAACCAGAGGACGTCGACTGGCACGCCGTATTCCCTCGCGGGCAAGCCGGAGGCGGCGCGCAGGGTCGAGTGCCGGCCGTCGGCGGCCACGGTGAGCGCTGCCCGCAGTTCGCGCTCCTGGCCGTGCCGGTCGCGGTAGCGCACACCGGCGATGCGCCTCTGCTCCCGGATCGTGTCGGTGACCTCGGTGTCCATCAGCAGGTGGAAGTGGGGGTAGCACCGGCCCTCGTCGGCCAGCATGTCCAGGAAGTCCCACTGCGGAGCCATGGCCACGTACGGGTATTTGATGTTCAGCTCTTCGAGGGAGCCAGCCGGTGTCGTGCGTACCGGGTTGTACGGAATCTTCGCGAACTTCTCGGTGAGCTGGAGCTCCTCAATCAGCTCCAGCGTGGACGGGTGAATGGTGTCACCCCGGAAGTCGCGCAGGAAGTCGCTGTGCTTCTCCAGCACGACGACGTCGATGCCGGCGCGGGCCAGCATGAGACCGAGCATCATGCCGGCCGGTCCGCCGCCCGCCACGACGACGGTCGCCTCGCTCACCGTTCCCAGGCGGCTCGTGGCCGCTTGTTCGGTCATGGGGGACTCCATGCTCGATATCATCGCCTGTTGAAATCGAACTGTACGAGATATCTGAGCCGATGTCACCGCTGTTGTAGTGTCAGTTTCGTGACCGCTGCCGTTCCCGCCGGCCTCGTCGCCGCCGCACTCGCTGCGGCCCGCGACCGTGACCAGCCCGTGGCGGAGGTACCGCTCACCGCCATCGCGGCAGCGGCAGGCATCTCCCGCAGCACCCTGCTGCGCCGGCTCGGGGGTACCCGCTCCGCCCTTGACGACGCCGTACGCGACTCTGGCGTAGACCCCGGCGGGCGGCCCCCGGTCCGGGAACGAGCCATCGAGGCCGCTGCCCACCTGATCGGCGAACGGGGCCTCGGAGGGGTCACGCTCGACGCGGTCGCCGCCGCCGCCGGCTGTTCGCTACCGAGCCTGCACGCGACCTTCGACGGACGCGACGGCCTGCTCGCCGCGGTTTTCGAGCGCTATAGTCCTGTGCTCGACCTGCGCGCGCTGGCCGCCGAACCGCCGGATCGGCTCGAAGAGACGATACGAGCGATCTACCGCGCGCTGCTCACCGCGTTGCACCGGGAACCCCGCGTCATCCCGGCGATTTTCGGTGACCTGTTTAGCCGCCCCGACGGCCCGGCCAGCCGACTGGTGCGCGCCAACGGCCCGGCCCTGCTGCAGGCCGTCCGGCTCCTGTTGATGCCTGAGGTGGCGGCCGGTCGGCTGCGTCCCCTGCCGTTCCCGCTGCTCGCGCAACTACTGGTCGGCCCGTTGGTGTTCCACTCTCTGACCCGACCAGTGTTGGAGGCCATTGTGGGTGACGAACTTCCGGACGTGACACGGACGTGCGAGGTGTTCGCCGACGCGTTCCTCCGTGCTGCCGCGAAACCACGAGCGGGGCACGACGCAACCCTCGACGTCGACGGTGGAGGCGTCGCCAGCAACCTCGGATCTGCCGACGACCAGACGTAACGATGCGTAATTAGGTGTCGATCCGATTGGACCGCACCTGACCAGGTGACCCAGCCCTGTCCCAGCTGGCCAGGGCAGGCGGAACGCTGAGGATGCTGCCCACGCACTCTGGTCGCGCATAGAAGACAGGCAAGGTCACAGGTGAAACCTATCGCCAGACCCGAGCTCGACCGCCCGTCGTGGCTACCCGCCGCGCGGAGCAATGTTCCTCGTTTGCCTTCACGTTTGGTCTGCAGCCCGTAGCGTCAGGGCGCCGGTGGCACTGGCACCCATCGTCCGCCGCCGCTACGGCAGCACCGGCAGCGGTGGCGTCTCCGGCAGGCCGAGCTTCGACTGTACGAATAAAAGCATCGCCCGCTGATGCTCAGCTGCCAGCTGTGGCAGGTCCTGGGTCGACGCGCGGTGCAGGATCGCAGCGTCGAACCCGTAGTGGACTCGCACCACCTTTCGCCCCTTGCCGAGGCGCGGCTTGGGCACCACGGACCACGTGTAGTAAGGGTAGACCTCAAGGTCGGGCACGCCGGCGTTGCTCCACCAAGCCCTCCAAGCGGCGTCGGAGTCGATCGCCCTCTCCAGGTCGTAAGCCACGCTGTCGAAACCGTCCCGCACAGCTTTCTCGTCGTACTCATGACCACACATGTACCAGTTCCACCATTTGTCATTGTCCTCGACAGCGGTGGTTCCCCATGCGGCATCGTTGCTGCCGGCAGCCACGTCCACCACGGGCGTGTGGTCCCAGTCCAGCCCCGTGGCGATCTCCAACGCACGGGGTGCCACCTCCAGAAGTTCCTCAGCGCTCGCTACCTGCCAGCGCCCAGACAGAGACCCGGGATCGGCCACCACCTGCCGCCAGGTACGCAGCCCAGCAGCGACCACGGCCAGTCTCGCGTAGAGGAAGACATCGTCGGACATGGGAACCGGCGGAGAATCAGCTGGTTCCGAGACATCCCAGACCGCTTGCGACATGTGTTGCGGGGTGTCGAGCGCGTTCACCGCAGCCGCAAGATCGTCGGCGAATTGCCGTACACCTGCCTCACCGGCTGCGGCCAACCGCTCGACGAGGCGGGTGCATCTGTCGGGAGTCACCACACCGTCGAGGAGTGCTATGTAGGACCAAAACTTTTCAGAGATCACTGCGACACCCTTCCCGCCGTTCGCGTCGGGTGCCGTCACTTCGGCAGCGGAGACCGTCACGGTACCGCCATCCGGCTGAATGCCTCAGCGCTGGGGCGGCGAAAAAGTCCGAGCCGCTCAGCATGCCGCTGCAGATACCTCATCAACGTGGGAGAAACTGGCTGCCAACGCACCGTGTCCCCCTTCTCGCGAAGCAGAATCAGACACTGGTCCGGGTCCAAATCAACAGGACGAAGCGCCAAAGCTCCGCCACGGCGACACGCCGTCTCGGTATGCAACCGCAAGAGCAGGCTATCGAGCGCCGGATCATCCCCTGTGCTGGCCGCCACAGCGTTGATCTCCGCCAGCCGAACGTCCGCCACCGCCCGCCGCGTGCTCGGCAAACGACGCGGCTTCGCCACCTTCAACGCAGGATTGTCCGACGCCGCGATGAAACCATCAGCGACCGCCCTCCTGTAAAGACAACGCAGCGCGGCAACCAGGTGCTCCGCTGCGCTTCGACCTGCGCGGGCATTCCGACGAGCCACCACATGCGTCTTGACATACTCCGCCAAACGCTCAATCTCCGACGGTGTGGGCTCGTTCAGCCTCCGCTGTCCCCAGTGCTCCACCACGCGTTTCCAGTAGGAGCCGTAGGCTCGCCGCGTACCCGCACTGACCGCCGCTGCCACGACCGGAACGTATTCGGCGAATGTCGGCGCCAACGAACGCTTCGCCGACGCTTCGATGAGGTCGGCCGCCGAGATGCCCATTCTTGCGAGCAGCAGTCGAGCGGCATCCAACTCAGCCGAGCCTGCCGTGCTCTGACTCATCCCTGGCCCCCACCAAGAGCCGCAGTCTGCGCCTGGACGATCATCCGGTCAAGGGCAGCCGGTGGGTGCACAACAAGAACCCCGGCGGTGGGATCCGCCGCCAGCAGCACCCGCTCACCAGCCTTCAGACCGCACCACCTCCGGACAGCCGCGGGCAGGTGCAGATGGCACTGACCAGTGAGGGTGAAGACACCCTGCGAGCTCACCCGCACGACGATGAGCCCGGCGTCCTCATGAATATGAAGACGGGTACCCGACGTCCAGCCGAGCGCGCGGACGATCACCCGGTCGGCGATTCGACCGCTGATGTCGACGGCTGCCAAGCCATACACCATGACACCCACGCGTGGCATCGGAAGATCTGGCAGCGGCAACGGCGCACGACGTAGCGAGCCGTTTGGTCGCCGGCCGCCCCCACGGATTCGCCCCGGCCGCGCAGGAGGCACCAACGCGGCGACAGTCGCGTCAGGCATGGCGATCAACCCCACCGCAAACAGTCCCGATGGAGGCCGCCCCAAGGGCAGCGAACCCGTAATCAAGCGAGCTTGACCACGGGTTCGTCAGATACAGCAGGGGTGCTTCAAATCTGTGTCCGAGGGGGGACTTGAACCCCCACGCCCTATACGGGCACTAGCACCTCAAGCTAGCGCGTCTGCCATTCCGCCACCCGGACCTACTCATTCAGCCTACCCGGTCAGCCAGGCGGGATTTCCCGCCGGTCAGCCACCCAGGTTGGCCGCACGGGGCATTACTGTACACGCCCGAGGTGGATCATGCACATCGCCGTCCGGGTGGGGTGTCTGCCCAGCTCAACCGGGTCGAGAGATCCGGACACCGGTGACGCGGGTAGCGTCCGGGCGCGCTCTACGGGCAGCATTGCTCCCGTGGCACAGCCCTCTCCCCTTGCCGGCGTCCAGCAGCGGGCCCTCGCCCTACGGGCCGCCGGCGACCTCTCGGCCGCCCGCCGGCTGCTCGCCGACACGCTCGCCTCCGCCCGGCGCGGGTACGGAGAGGACCACCCCGACGTGTTGAGCGCCGCCCACCTGCTGGCGCGGATGCACCGCGAGGCCGACGACCCGGCCGGTGCCCGCCGGGTGCTGGAGGAGGCGTACGCCGCGGGTGAGCGCCGCTGGAATCCGGCCGACCCGCTCATGCTGGCGATCTGCTTCGACCTCGCCCAGGTGGCCGACGAACTGGGTAACCGGCACGAGGCCCGCCGCAACTTCACCCGGGTCGTCACCTACGGTCCGTCGGTGCTGGGCGAGCAGCATGCCGCGGTGAGCGCTGCCCGGCAGTACCTCGGCGCCGGAACCGTCCCCGCACCTTCTCCTCCATCCGTTGGCTCTCCCGCACCGGCTCCCCCCGCCCCGCCGATGCCGCCGCAGCCCACGGCTCCTGCGGGGCCACCCAGCGCCATGGCTCGACCCGGGCCACCCAGTGCGGTGGCGCCACCGAGTGTCGTGGCGCCGCCGGTGCAACCCGATCCGGTGGCGCGACGGGGGCCGGTCGTCCCACCGACACCCGTCGCGTACGTACGGCCCGACAGCGCGAGCGGCCAGGGCTGGCAGCCTGCTTCCCCACTCGACCGTGGCTCCCACCAGACGGCACCGCCGGCACACCAGCCCTCGGCACCGCACGTGCCGTTGCCCCGGCAGCAGCGGTCGATGCCGCCGGCACCGGTGTTACCCACACCTGCGCCCGCCCCCGCGGTGCCAGCGCCCCCCGTGCCCGTGCCGCCGGGGCCAACCACACCGCCCGTGCCACAGCAGATGCCCGGGCTGGTGCACCCGCCGGTGGGCCCGGCGGCGCAGACCGGCCCGGTGGCGCCGGTCTCGTCGCCGTGGGCACCGCCCCATCTGCAGGCATCGCACCGTCAGGCGTCGTCCCTCCCGACACCGGCCGCTGCGCCGCCCCACCAGCGGGCGTCCGCCGCGCCAGCGGTTCCGCCGACCGCCACGGTGCCGCCAGCACCGGTCGTGACGCCACCGCTCGGACCACAGCCGGTCAACGCCCCTCCCACTCCGGTCGTGTCCCCGCCGCGCATTCCGACGGCGCCTGCGCCTCCCGTCGTGCCCGCACCGGTCTCCGCACCACCGCAACCGGTCGCGCCGGCACCCGTGCCGGCACCACCGCAGCAGCCCGACCCCGCCGGGCCGGGCGAGGGAACCGAAGCGGCGGCACCGGGCCAGTCGGAGTACGCGTCGACCGGCCGACCGGGGGACGCATCCGACCCCGCGCGCCCGTCGGCCCCGAAGCCGCATGGCTGGGACCGGCCGACCATCCAGGTCCAGCAGATCGGGCCACTGCTGCGGGAGGAGGCCGAGCGGACCGGACCAGGAGCCCGGCGTTTGGCTGCGACCCCGCCGGATGCCGACCTCACCAGCGCCCCCGCGGTGGCACCACCGTCGGCGTCCCCGCTGCCGCCGTCCCCGGTCGTCAGCGCACCACCGGCTTCCGCCCCGACGGCGCCCAGCGCGCCGCCCACCACCCCGTACCCGGTCAGCGCTCCACCGCTG
>NZ_SMKF01000072.1 GCF_004348325.1 Micromonospora sp. KC213
GCCATCCCGCTTCTCGCCGACCTCGCCGCCCCGCTGCCTGGCCGTGGTGCCCTGCCGCCCCGCGCGCACCTGCACTCCGACGCCCCCCGGCAGCTGCTCGACGGCACGTGGCAGGTGCGGCTGCACCCGTCGCCGCGACACGCCGTCGACGACGGCTGGCAGCAGCCCGACGCGCGGCTGGACCCGGCGGACTGGTCCCCGGTGACCGTTCCCGGGCACCTTCCGTTGCAGGGACACGGCTCCCCGATCTACGCGAACGTCGACTACCCGTTCCCGGTCGACCCGCCGTTCCCTCCGGACGACAACCCGGTCGCCGACCACCGGCTGGAACTGGTCGCCGCGCCGGAGGTGCTGGCCCACCCCACGGTGCTGCGGTTCGAGGGCGTCGACGGCGCGGCCACGGTCTGGCTGAACGGCGTGGAACTGGGCACGCTGCGCGGCAGCCGCCTCACCACCGAGCTGCCGTGCGCCGGCGTGCTCCGGCCAGGAACCAACGTGCTGGCGGTCCGCCTGGCGCAGTGGTCCGCCCACAGTTATCTCGAGGACCAGGACATGTGGTGGATGCCCGGCATCTTCCGCAGCGTCACGCTCCTGGCCCGTCCACAGGGCGGGGTGCGGGACGTCTTCGTACACGCCGGTTACGACCACCGCGACGGCTCCGGCACGCTGCGGGTGGAGGTGGAGCTGGAGGAGGGCGCCGACGCGCCGGCGACGATCAGCGTGCCGGCGCTCGATCTGCACGGGGTCGCCGCCGGCGTGGAGCACCGTCTGCCGTCGGTCGCGCCGTGGACCGCCGAGACTCCCGTGCTGTACGACGCGCAGGTAGCGACTGCCACCGAGACGGTGCACCTGCGCATCGGTTTCCGCACCGTCACCGTCGAGGACGCCACGCTCCTGCTCAACGGCACCCCGCTGCTGTTCAGGGGCGTCAACCGGCACGAGCACGACCCGCACCGGGGCCGGGTGGTGGACCTGGCGACGGCCCGTGCCGAGCTGCTGCTGATGAAGCAGCACCACGTCAACGCCGTACGGACCTCGCACTACCCGCCCCGGGCCGAGTTCCTCGACCTCGCCGACGAACTCGGCTTCTACGTGATCCTGGAGAACGACCTGGAGACCCACGGCTTCGAGCGGGTGGGCTGGCGGGGCAACCCGAGCGACGACCCGCAGTGGCTGCCGGCCTACCACGACCGGATGCGGCGCACCGTGGAACGGGACAAGAACCACCCCAGCATCCTGCTGTGGTCGCTGGGCAACGAGGCCGGCACCGGGGCGAACCTCGACGCGATCGCCCAGTGGACCCGGGACCGTGACCCCGACCGCCTGGTGCACTACGAGGGCGACTGGCGCTCCCGGCACGTGGACGTGTACTCGCGGATGTACGCCTCCGTGCCGGAGGTGGAGGCGATCGCCACCGAGCCACCCGCCGAGACCTTCACCGACCCCGACGAGCAGCACCGGCGGCGGCTGCCCTTCATGCTGTGCGAGTACGCGCACGCCATGGGGAACGGCCCCGGCGGCCTCAGCGAGTACCAGGACCTGTTCCACCGGTATCCGCGCCTGGCTGGCGGATTCATCTGGGAATGGGTGGAGCACGCCCTGGCCGGCGGGACCACCGACGACGGACGGCCCGTGCAGCTCTACGGGGGTGACTTCGGCGAGCGGGTGCACGACGGCAGCTTCGTGGTGGACGGGGTGGTCCACGCCGACAAGACCCCGGGGCCGGCCCTGGCGGACCTGGCGCGGGTGTTCGCTCCGGTGAGTCTGGACCTGGCCCCGGACCTGTCGACGCTCACCGTGGTCAACCGCTACCACAGCCTGGACCTGTCGCACCTGGAGGCGGTCTGGACGAGCGACGGGGACGGGTCCGGGGCGGGAACGCCGATCCCACTGCCCGAGGTGCCGGCGGGCGGCAGCGCGGTCGTGCCGCTGCACCTACCGCCGTCGGCCCTGGCGACCACGGTGACCGTGCTGCTGCGCCGGCGGGCGGCCGGCGACGGCTGCCCGGCCGGACACGAGGTCGCCTGGACCCAGCACGTCCCGGCCCGCCCGGTCGCCGCGCTCGAGAACGATCCGGTTGCGCCCCGACGGATCGGCGGCGGCCTGGTCGAACTCGGACCCGCCGCGTTCGACGAACGTACCGGCATGCCGGTCCGGCTCGGGGAGTTGGCGCTGCACGACGTGGCGGTGAGCCTGTGGCGGGCACCGACCGAGAACGACCGCGGTGTCGCCTCGGAAGAGCCGGATCTGCCGCCGGTCGCCGATCGGTGGGCCGCGGCCCGGCTGGACGATCTGCGTACCCGCCTGGTCGAGGTCGGCGAGGACGGGCCCGCGCTCGTCGTGCGGACCAGGACCGGTCCTCCCGTGCTCGACGCCGGAGTCGACGTGACCTGGCGGTGGACGAGCGACGGCACCGCCCTGGCGCTCGACCTCACCGTCGAACCGTACGGCTCATGGCCGTGCGACTGGGGCCGGGTCGGGGTCGACCTGCGCCTCGCCGAGCCGACGACGCGGGTGAGCTGGACCGGTTGGGGACCGGGCCCCCAGTACCCGGACACCGGTCAGGCGGCCCGCTACGGCTCGTTCGTCGCCGACCGCGACGACTACGCGGTACGGACGGTCCGCCCGCAGGAGCACGGAGCGCGTCGGGTGGACGAGGCGACGGTGGAGTTGGACACCCGGGCGCTGCGGGTCCGCGGCGCCGGCCTGCCGCTGACCGTTCGCCCCTGGTCCCGGGCCGTGGTCGCCGCCACCCGGCACGACCACGAACTGCCGGCGGCGACCGAGACCTGGATCTCGGTGGACGCCGCCGTCAGCGGGGTCGGCACCGCGTCCTGCGGGCCGGGGGTGCTGCCGGGGTACCGCCTGGCACCCTCGCCGCAGCGGCTGCACGTGCTCCTTCAGCAGGTCGACCGCCTGCGCTGAGCGGCCCCGCCGGCACGCCGGCGGCACCCGGGCCGGGGCGGTCGACCGGCCCGGGTTCAGCTCCGCTGTGGAGGGTCGGCAGGTATCGTGATCTTGGGCAACCGCGCGGTCAGGCGGGTGTGGTCGGTGCTGCCGAAGGTGGAGGAAGTGGAGAAAGAAGCGCAGGGTGCGCGGCGGGTGCCGCGCCGACGCGGGCGACGGCCGACACCGCCCGATCCCGACTCCGGCCCGGTGGGCGCGTTCGCCGACCGCCTCTGGCGGTTGCGGCAGGAGGCGGGCGATCCCTCGTACGAGGAGATGTCCGCGCGCTTGGGCGCGGCCGCCTCGAAGTCGTCGCTGGCCGCCGCCGCGCAGGGCCGAAGTCTGCCCAGTTGGGAGACGACCTGGGAGTTCGTCCGCGTTCTCGCCGTCGACCGGCTGGGCCACGACCCGGTGGACGCCGAGCGGCAGTGGCGGGAACGCTGGCTGCGGGCCAGGGCCGCGCAGCACCCGACCGGCACCGCGCCGACGGCCGACGCGGTGCCGGCCACCGGGCTGATGCCGCTGCCCGGGGCACCCCAGCCGCCCCTTGCGTCGACGGGAGCGACGACGTCGGTGGGGACGCTCTCCACCGGGACCGGCGGGATCGAGGAGGTCGGGCCGGCCGGCGACACCGGCGCACCGGGGGACGGCCGTGAGCGGGGACGGGAGCGGACTGCTCCCGCCGCCACACCGGCATCGCCCGTACCCCGGCCGCGCGGTCGCCGGCACCTCGTCGCCACCGTGGCGGCGGCCCTGGCTCTCCTCACCGGCGCCGTCGTGTTCGTCGTCGGCCGGCGGGCGGGCACCGACGGGGCGGCGGCGGTCGCCGGCACGCCGGATCGGGACGACTCCCGGTTCGAGGGCGACGTCACCTACCCCGACGGGACTCTGGTGCCCCCGAACTCCTCGTTCACCAAGGTCTGGCGGATCCGCAACACGGGCACGGTGATCTGGGCCAACCGCTTCCTGGCCCGGGTCAACGACGATCCCTGCCAGACGCCGCAGGTGGTACCCATCCCCCAGACCCGGCCCGGTGAGGCCGTGGACATCGCGGTGTCCGTCCGGACCCCCGGCACACCCGGAACCTGCAGGATCTACTGGAAGATGGCCGACGAGCAGGGACGGACGCTGTTCCCGCTCAAGCGTCCGGTCTTCCTGGACGTACCGGTCGGCGGTTCGTAGCCTCCGCGCCGACCCGGTACGTGCGGAGGGCGCAGCCCGCCGGTGCCGTGTCGCACGACGGGCTGCGCCCGGTGATCGTTCCCGCCCCCGGACCGTTACGGCGCACACGGTCGCCGGAACGGCTCACCCGGGGGCTTCGGGACGGATCAGCCGCAGTTGGTACGGCGCTTGCCACCCTCGGTGCCGCTGATCCGGCCCATCCAGTCCACGCACTTGTCCGCCGCGGACAGGTAGATCGGACCGGCGTAGGACGTGTAGTGACCGCCGTCGAAGGCCGTCCAGTGGGTACCGACCGGGCTCACCGCCAGCCCCGCCTCGATGAGCACCGC
This sequence comes from Micromonospora sp. KC213, assembly GCF_004348325.1. GTDB lineage: Bacteria > Actinomycetota > Actinomycetes > Mycobacteriales > Micromonosporaceae > Micromonospora. The sequence goes on from NZ_SMKF01000072.1 coordinate 4,458, forward strand.
CGAACCGGCCGAGTTCCGCTTGGCGATGACGCAGTTCCTGCCGGTGGAGGCGCTGTAGGTGAGGAACACCGTCCCCTTGGAACCGATCGCGGCGGAGTTCACCACTCCGTAGCCGGACCCGCACTCACCGGCGTAGGTTGCCGCGTACGCCGGGGTGGCCACGGCCAACGCTCCGGCCACCATGGTGGCCGTGCAGGCCACGGTCGCGGCGGCGGTCTTGACGAGCTTCATGTGTTTCCTCCGGTGCTTGCTGTAGTCGGTCGGGTCAGCCGCAGTTGGTGCCGGTGCGGGTCCGCGAGGCCGTCCCGATGGTGCCGCCCCAGTCGACGCAGGAGCCCGCCGCCGAGACGTAGACCGGCCCGGCGTAGGTGGTGTAGTCGCCGCTGTCCTTCACCCAGGAGGACGTGCCGGAACGGCGCAGGTACGCCTCCATGAGGGTGGCGGTCCCCGGCCGCTCCCGCAGCGTGACGACGCAGTTCTTCCTGGTCGACGCGCTGTAGGTCAGGTACACCGTGCCCCGAAGGTCGGGCAGGTCGATCAGGTTGACGACGTTGTAGCCGGAGCCGCACTGCCCGCCGTAGAGCGCCGCCTGTGCGGGTGCGGCGCTGACCAGGGCTCCCGCGGTCGCGGCGGTCGACGCGAGTCCCAGCGCGGCGATCTTCTGCGAAATGCGCACGAAGAGTGCTCCCTCTCTGCTGTGGGGTTGGTTGCGCATGACGCTGGCATCCCGCGCCGGCCGACACCAAGAAGTCTTCGTCCAGTGATCGTCCAGTGGATTATTCGGAGAAATGTCGGCCTGGTCAGCGGCCCGACGAGGCGCGGCCACGGCGGCGCATCCCGGTTTGCCGGCCCGCCCCCGGACACCGTCGCGGACCTCGGACATCGCCGAACGGCTCAGGGCAGCTGCTGGATGCGGACGAGGTTGCCCGCGGGATCACGGAAGGCGCAGTCGCGGATGCCGTACGGCTGCTCGGTCGGCTCCTGGACGACCTCGGCGTCGCCGGCCTGGACCTTCTCGAAGACGCCGTCGAGGTCCCGGGTGGCCAGCAGGATCCAGCCGTAGGTGCCCTTGGCCATCATCTCGACGATGGTGCGGCGCTCGTCCTCGGTGATGCCGGGGTCGGCGGCCGGCGGCGCCAGGAGGATGGACGTGTCGGGCTGACCGGCCGGGCCGACGGTGATCCAGCGCATGGTGCCCTGCCCGACGTCCTTGCGGACCTCGAAGCCGAGGGTGTCGCGGTAGAAGGCCAGGGAGGCGTCCGGGTCGACGTGCGGGAGGAAGCTGGTGTGGATGGTGATGTCCATGACGATCAGGCTAGGTGTGACCTGTCGACCCGGGCTTCTTGATTCCTGATCGGTCTGGTCACCTGTTTCGCCACGCAGGACGGCAGACCCGCGGTCGCGCGCGCCGCCTCGCGCCGGTAGGTGCTCGGCGGCATACCGACCAGTTCGCTGAAGCGGGTGCTGAAGGTTCCCAGGGACGCGCAGCCGACCGCGAAACAGACCTCGGTGACGCTGAGGTCTCCCCGGCGCAGCAGCGCCATCGCCCGTTCGATGCGCCGGGTCATCAGATAGGAGTACGGCGACTCGCCGTAGGCGAGCCGGAACTCGCGGCTGAGGTGCCCGGCCGACATGTTCACGCCGCGGGCGAGCGCCTCGACGTCCAGCGGCTGCGCGTACTCCCGGTCGATCCGGTCGCGGACGCGGCGCAGTCGCGCGAGGTCGCGCAGCCGCTGCTCCTCAGGGGTTCTGCTGGTCACCCGCGACATCGTGCCACGTCCGACGGTGGTGGCCGGCGCGACGTGGCGCTCGGACGGCCGCAGCTCGACGACCTCCATGTCGAAGCCACCGACCGGGAACCGGAACCGGAGGACACCGCCGACATCGCCGTCGCCCTTCGTGTCGTCGGTCCACCATCTGGCCAGACCCTCCACGGTCGTCAGCGCGTCGTACACCTTGTGCGGCGCCGGGGTCTTGATCCGACGCGGTGCAGGATGTCCACCATCTCGACTCCCCCTGATCCCGGTTGGTCCTGCAGTCAGTCCTGTTGGGTGCGCTGGATCGCCTCGGCGATCCGCTTGATCCGCTGCAGCCGGGCGTCCCAGGTCGACCCGACCGAAGACAGCTGCGCCGCCGCGCGGGCGAGCTGGGCCTCGTCCACCCGGTACCGCTTCTCCCGACCGGCGGAGGTCGCCCGGACCAGACCAACCCGGTCGAGGACGCCGAGGTGCTTGGCCACCGCCTGCCGGGTGACCGGCATCCGCTGGCTCAGCGTGGTCGCGGTGCCGTCGCCCTCGACGAGCAGCAGGTCGAGCATCCGCCGCCGGGTGGGATCCCCGATCGCGGACCAGAGGCTGTCGTCGACCTGCTCGGCAACCGCCGCGTTCATCGCCGCACCCCCAGCGTCGCGACGTACGGCGCCAGGCGCGCCAGGAAGAAGTCCCATCCGGTGCCGTGCTCCTGGTACTGCTGCTCCAGGACAGCGGCCTCCCAACCCAGCTCACGGAAGCCGGTCTCGGTCATCCGGAGCAGCGTCCCGCTGCCCGAGGGGGCCAGGTCGAAGGTGACCAGCAGCGAGTTGCCTGCCGCCGCCGCCTCGCCGACCGGGTGCGTCCAGCGGAACGAGAACAGCTTCGGCGGTCGCGCGTCGACGACGGTGAACGGGACCACCGTGCCGCCGGCGTCGCGGTCGCCGAAGACGATCTCCCCCACCGACCCGGGCGTCGGGTCGTACCGGGCGTCGTCCGGCCACCACTGCCGGAGGTGGTTGGGGCTGCTCACCACGTCGAAGACGATCTCGGGCGATGCCTCGACGTAGATCTCGCGCTCGATGCTGCCGAACTCCATGACATCCTCCTGCAACGTTTGGTTGCACATGACGGTACCCGCGACACCGTCATCGCGCAACCAAACGTTGCACTTCTGGTCGAGGTGTCGGCGTCGTCAACCGTCCGTGGCGAGCGCCTCGATCGGGTTGACCCGCGCGGCGCGGCGGGCCGGGAGCAGTCCGGCCAGCGCGGTCAGCGCGGTCAGGACCACCACGGCGACGGCGAGCTGGCCGAAGGGCAGCTCCACCGGCACCGTACGGTGGAAGACCTTGATCGCCATCGCGGCGTACGGCAACCCGAGCAGGACGCCGATCGTCGCACCCAACAGGCCGTACAGCGCCGCTTCGGTGGTCAGCATGACGGTGAGCCCGGCCCGTGACAGGCCGACCGCCCGCAGCAGCCCGGACTCGCGGACCCGCTCCACCACCGACAGCGCGGTGGTGGTGCCCACGCCGACGACCGCCACGACCACGGTGAGACTGATCAGGGCCAGCAGCACTGCGATCACCATCGTGTTGCTCTCGCGCGTCTCGTCCCGCAGATCGGCGAGCACCGACAGCCGGACCCCCTGGCCGGCCGGGCTGATGGACTCCAGCGCCTGGTACGCCGCGGTGCGGCCCGACTCGCCGGAACGGGCCGCGTTGGCCAGCAACCCGGTGGCCCCCGGCCGGACACCGAGCCGGTCCAGGTCGGCCGCGCTGACGATCATCCCCGTGCCCAGCGGGGTGGCGTCGAGGATCACCGCGACCCGGAGGGCGATCGTACGGTCACCCGCCGCCACGGTGACGGAGTCGCCGGGGCGTACCCCCGCCGCCCTCGCCACCCGCTGGTCCAGCGCGGCGTGCCCAGCCCCCGGCATGCCCGCCGTGGCGTTCGCCTGCGGGTGGCGCGGATCGGGAGCGGGTCGCGGAGCGGGCGCCGACGACTGGGGCGCGAGCTGACGCAGGTCGAGGTCGGTGGCCAGCACCTTGGACTGCGACACGCCGACCCGCACCGTGGCGGTGCGGTACGGCACGACCGCGGTCAGCTCCGGCCGGGCCCGGGCCGCCTTGACCACGCCGTCCGGCACCACGGCGCCGTCGACGGCGGTCAGATTGAAGTCCTCGGGGGCCATCGAGGCGGTCTTCCGGTCCGTGGCTGCCTGCGTGGTGGCGCCGACAACCAGGGTGAGGGCGATGAGGGCGACGCCGAGCGCGACCACCGCGCTGACGGACGCGGCGCGGCGCGGCGCAGCGCCCACCCCGCTGCTCGCCAGCCGCCCGATCGCGCCCTGTCGCCGCAGCGGCCAGCTCACCACCGTCAGTACCGGCCGCACCACCACCGGGCCGAGCACGACGAGCGCCAGGAACGCCAGGGCGAACGAACCGACAACCAACAGCAACGCGGTTGCGTTCCCATCGTCGCCACGGCTGTCGCCGAGGACGATCACGGCACCGCCGGCGGCGCCGGCCACGGCCCCACCGGCGACCAGCGCGCCGAGGACGGTCCGCGCGACACCGATTCCCCGTTGGCCAGAGGTGGTGCTCGCCGTCCGCAACGCCTCCAGCGGGGCGACGCGGGCGGCCGCGAATGCGGGCGCGAGCACGGTGAGCATCGTGATCAGTACCGTCCCGGCAACCACCGCGAGGGCGGCGCCGACCGGAAAATCGAACCGGGGTGCGTCGATGTCGAAGCCGCGCAGCACCAGGGGGGCGAGCAGCCCCAGCGCCGTGGCGGCGAACACGCCGAGCACCGCGGCCACCAGCCCGGTGAGGGCACCTTCCGCGGCGAGGGCCCGGGCCAGTTTGCGCCGGTCCGCGCCGACGGCCCGCAGCAGCGCCAGCTGACGAAGGCGCTGGGCGAAGACGATCCGGAACGTGGACGCGGTCACCAGCGCGGCGGCGACGATGGCGAGCAGCACGAACAGCGACATGGCGACGAAGACGGCGTCAATGTCGGCCAGCGCCGCCCGCTGTTCCCTGGCCCGAGCCTCGGCACCGGTGGCGATGCTGTCCCGCGCGTCGGGGCCCACGACGGCCGCCACCTTCGCCCGCACCGCGTCGACGGAGACGCCGGGTGCCACCCGTACGTCGATCTGCGTCCAACCATCCACCGCGGCCAACCGGGTGGCGAGAACGTCCGTGGTGTACGCGGTGTCGTCGTCGCCCTCCACCATGGCGGTGACGGTGGCCCGCACGACGGGGCGCGCGGGCTCGGGATCGTCGGTGTCCGCGGTGCCGATCAGCAGGCCGAACGACGTCCCGACGGGCAACCGCAACCGGTCGGCGGTACGCCGGGTGAGCGCCACGTCGCCGGGTGCGCTCGGATACCTGCCCTGCACCAGACGCACCTTGGCCAACGGCCCCGTGCCGGGGTCGGCGCTGATCTGCAGGTACGCCGAGGAGGTCCGATCCAGCTCGGCAAAGTCGTCGACGCGGCCGGTCGCCTCGATTACGCCGGGCACCGCGCGTACCTTCTCCAGCGTGTCCAGTGCCGGATTGGCCCCCACGACCAGGTCCGTCGCCGTGGGAGTCTGGCTCAGCTGCTCCACGACCACCTGCCGCGTCACCTGATGCGCCAGGACCGTGCCGAAGACCGCGCCGGCGGCGATGGTGAGCGCCAGGCCGGTCAGCAGCGCCCGGGCGGGGCGGCGGACCAGGGCTCGCACCTGGGTACGCAGGATCATGCCGGCACCGCCAGCCGGCGCAGGGCCTCGGTCACCGACCGCGGATCCGGCTCGTCGATTTCGCCGGCGATCCGGCCGTCGGCCAGCAGGACCACCCGGTCGGCGTACGCCGCGGCGCCCGGGTCGTGGGTGACCATCACGACGGTCTGGCCGAACTGCCGCACGGACCGGCGCAGCAGTTCGAGCACCTCCTGGCCGGTCCGGGAGTCCAGGGCGCCGGTCGGTTCGTCGGCGAAGAGCACGTCGGGCTCGGTGACCAGCGCACGGGCCAGTGCCACCCGCTGCTGCTGCCCGCCGGACAGTTCGCTGGGCCGGTGGTCCAGCCGCTCGCCCAGACCGAGCACGGCGATCAGGTCGCCGAGGCGGGCCGGGTCCGGCCGTCGCCCGGCCAGGTCGAGCGGAAGCGTGATGTTCTGTCGCGCGGTCAGTTGCGGAAGGAGGTTGAACGACTGGAAGACGAACCCGATCCGCTCGCGGCGCACCCGGGTGAGCACCCGGTCCGGTAGGACGGTCAGGTCGGTGCCGCCGAGCAGGGCCTGCCCCGACGTGGCCTGTTCGAGGCCGGCCAGGCAGTGCATGAGCGTGGACTTACCGGACCCGGACGGGCCCATGATGGCGGTGAACCGGGCCCGGGGAAAACTGACCGTGACGCCGTCCAGCGCCCGCACTTCCGTCTCCCCCTTGCCGTACACCTTCACCAGATCGACCGCGGCGACGGCGACGGCGACACTGGGCCGGGTCGACGGGACTTCCGGAAAATATTCGGTTTGCACCAATCCTCCGCATCTTCGGGGCATGTCGCCAGTAGCCTGCCGGTCGGCACACCGCACCCACATCCGCCGGCAGACAGGATCAGGCCCGGCCCCTCTGCCTTTTGGCTGATCCACAAGCCGACGCCGGCTGCGTACCCTGACCCGGCGATGGCACGTGATGACGGCAGGACCTGGTTGTTCCGGCTGACCCGGCTGGTGATGCTGCTGGTCGGCGCGGCTCTGATTCGGCACGACGTCGAGCAGCAGTCGCTGCCGCTGATGCCCGCCTCCGTGGTACTCGCCGCGGCCGCCACCCTGGTGTGGGTGCCGCGCCACCAGCACCACGCCCGGCGCCTGACGACCTGGGCCCTGCTGCTGTTCGGCGGCTCGCTGGCGGTCAGCGCGCTCTCACTGCTGCCCGGGCTGCGGGGACTGCGCGGGTTCTGGGGTGCCGCCGAGGCGGTGGCTCTCCTGCTGTCCCTGCTCGTGGTCACCCGCCGAGGTGCCGGGCGGCTCACGCTGGTGGCGGTCGTCGCCGGCGTGGCGGCCGTCACGGCCCAGCCGCTGCGGGTCATGCCCGACCTGGAGCTGCCGAACCGCTACCACCAGAACATCGACTACGGGGTGATCGCCGTAGCCGTGGTCGGCGTGGGCAGTTACCTGCGTTCCCTGGACACCCAGCGCAAACGCCGACTCGCCGACGTGCTCCTGCACCAGCGGGCCGAGTTCGCGCGCGACCTGCACGACTTCATCGCGCACCACGTCACCGGCATCGTGGTGCAGGCGCAGGGCGCTCGTCTGATCGTCCAGCAGGACCCGGAACGGGCCATCCAGGCGTTGATGGACATCGAACAGGCCGGCGCGGAGACCATGTCGGCCATGCGGGGGATGGTCGGCGTGCTGCGCAGCTGCGACGACGGGCACCGCCGCGACGCCGCCGGCCAGGGCGACAGCGAGGTGTCGCCGATCGCTCCGCTGGCCCGGACCGCGGACCTGGCCCCACTGGTCGAACGGTTCAACGCCTCGGGTGGTCCGCCGGTCCGGCTGCACGTGGACGGGGTACTGGACGGGCTTCCGGTGGACGCGGACTCCTCCGCGTACCGGATCATCCTGGAGGCGCTGACCAATGTACGCCGGCATGCCCGCGACGCCAGCGTGGTCGACGTGTCCCTGTACCGCACGCCGGACTGGCTCCTGGTGCAGGTCACCGACGACGCCCCGACGGCGGCGTCGGGCCGGCACGGGCGGGAGCCCGCCGGTTTCGGCCTCATCGGCCTCAACGAGCGGGCCAGGGCGCTCGGCGGCCGGCTCTACGCCGGGCCGGGCACGACGGGAGGGTGGACCGTGGAGGCCGCGTTGCCGCTGCACGCCCGGCCGGGCGCATGACAATCCGGGTACTGGTCGCCGACGACCAGGCGATGGTCCGTACCGGCTTCGGGATGATCATCGGCGCTCAGCCGGACATGGAGCTCGTCGGCGAGGCCGCCGACGGCGTCGAGGCGGTCGCCCTCGCCCGCCGGTTACGCCCCGACGTGGCGCTGCTGGACATCCGCATGCCACGCATGGACGGTCTCGACGCGCTGCGGCTGCTCACCGGTCCCGGCGTCGCGGACCCGGTCCGGGTCGTCGTGGTCACCACCTTCGACCTCGACGAGTACGTGCACACCGCGCTGCGCCACGGGGCGTGCGGCTTCCTCCTCAAGGACTCGGGCCCGGCGTTGCTCGTCGAGGCGATCCGCGCGGCGGCGTCCGGCGACGCCATGATCAGCCCGTCGATCACCCTACGGCTGCTCGCCCACGTCAACCGGTCCGTGCCGCGCGACGGTGACACCGGCACCCTCTCGCCCCGGGAACTCGACGTGGTGAAACTCGTCGCCCGGGGCATGACCAACGCCGAGATCGCGGCCGAGTTGTTCATCTCCGTCGGCACGGTCAAGACGCATCTGGCCAGCGTGCAGGCCAAGCTTCCGGCCCGGAACCGGGTGGAGATCGCCGCGTGGGCGTGGGAACGGCAACTGGTCAGGTGAGCCCCTCCGGCGTTGGCGGTTCAGGGTCGGTCGGTCCGGACAGCACCGCCGGTCGGTGGACGTCGTGGGTGTGCAGCCGGCCGCACATGCCCCAGTGCGCGGCTTCGCTGGCCGGCGAACCGAGCAGCACGGACCGCCGCAGGTGGTGGCCGTCGCCGCGGTCGAGCGCGTCGAGGATGTCGGCGGTGTGGCGGGTTTCCCGTTCGACGGTGTCCTGCCAGGTCCGACGCCAGCCGGCGACTCTCGGCCGCACCAGCGCCACGGCACTGGCGTACAGCCGCTCCAGCGGCGCGAAGTCTCCCGCCTCCGCGCTGGCCACCAACCGCCGGAACCCGCTGACGGCGAGGTCCCGCCGCCGTCGCACCGCTTCGTCGACCTGCGCGGCCGACGCGTCGGCCGGCAGCGTGGCCGCAGCCGTGTAGCGGGCGGCGTCGGCGACGATCTCGGGTGGGAAGGTCATCACCGCGTCGCCGGCCTCGGGCAGGCCGGCGTTCTGCATCACCACGACGACCTGCAGGTTGCCGTGGTTGACCGCGCGGTGGATGGTGCCGGGGGTGAACCAGACGGTCGTCCCGGCGGCCAGCGGCGTCGACCGGAACCCGGACGCGTCGAGGGTCTGCAGTTCACCCTCGCCGCCGATGACGACGTACGCCTCGGTGGAGGCGGTGTGCAGATGGGGGGTACCTCCGGCCAGGCCGTCGGTGCACGGGCTGGCGTACACCGACAGCCTGCTCACGGAGGTGCCGCCGGGGAAGGGCGGGGTGCGGTTCATGCCGGTTCCCCGGTGGGCGACGGGGCCGTCCACCGGTTCAGGGCCTGGCGACCCTGGTCGGCGAGGGCGGCCGTGCCGTCGGTGCCGTGGTCGCCGTTGGCGACGAGCACCGCGTAGCGGAAGGTGATGGCCTGCTCCGGCGCGAAGGGCAGTTCCTCGCTGAAGAAGGGGGCCGGGCACAGGCAGGCGAACTCCTCGGTGCGGGTGAACCACTGCGGGGGGTGCTGCGGGTTCGCGGTGTCGTCGATCATGACGATCGTCGACGAGGTGCCGGTCTCGTCGTGGCGACCGCGGAAGGCCAGCCACTCGGCCCGGGTGCCCCGCAGGTCGTCGCCGCCGGTGCCGAACGGTGACTGGACGCATCCGCCGGTGAACGAGCGTGGGCCGCGCCAGAACAAACCACCGTAACCGGCGTTCTCGCGGCCCTTCGTGGTCGGCGAGCCGATGTTCAGGGTCACGCCGGACACGTTGGTCATCGTGGTCTCGAAGATCAGCACCCAGCTGGTGGCATCGAGGACGGTGGCCGTGAGGCTGCGGTCTTCGGTGATGACCTGTTGCCCCTGCTGGGAGATCCAGTCCAGACGGTGAGCGATGTCGGCGCGCGCATCGGTGGCGGCCAACACCGTCATGCCGCGGTGGACGGCGCTGCCGTTGTTGTCCAGTTGCACGTAGGACCGGCCGCGCAGGTAGGTGGGGCCGCCCCAGAAGTTGTGTTCGCCCACGTTCGGCAGCGACCAGGCGATGCCCTTGTGCCACACGTGGTCGTGCGGCCGGAACAGGGACACGACGTCGCCGGCCAGGGTACGGATCGGATGCAGGTACGGCTTGGGCGATTCCAGCTGTACGGTGTCGGGTCGGTACACGTAGGTGAACAGCGCTGCGTCGCCGGCCCGGACGTCGACGGCGCGTCCCACGGCGTGGTCGAGGTGGAAGGTCATCGGACGGTCGTCGTTCACCATGGGGTTCCTGTTCCGTTCATGCACGTGGCGAAGGGGTGGTCGGCGTCGATCTGGCCGCTTCGAATCGGCTCGCCGGTGAACGCCGAGGCGTACAGCGCGGCGGCGAACTCCATCGTGCGGCGGGTGTCGACGAGCCCGACCGGTGGTGCGGCGCCGGCGTCGAGGGCATCGTAGACGGCGGCGAGCTGCCCGGGATGGCCGCTGACGGTGTCGGACCGGGTGGCCGCCCACTCGGTGCGCACGCCCTCGTGGCCTGGGGCCGAGGTGATCGTCCAGTCGTCGTCGGTGTAGCCGTAGAGGTGCTCGACCTCGACGGTGGCGTACTCGAAGTCGAACCGCAGCGCCGAGGTCTGCCGGGGCGAGAGCACCGAGTTGACCACCGACGCCACGGTACCGTCGGCGAAGGTGACCAGTGCCATCGACACGTCCTCGGTGTCGACGCGGCGGGCGCGCCGGGCGGCGACGGCGGTCACCGACTCCCAGGGGCCGAGCACGGACAGCAACAGGTCGAACTGGTGGATGCCGTGGCCCATGGTCGGTCCGCCGCCTTCGGTCTCCCACCTGCCCCGCCACGGCACCTCGAAGTAGGCGTCGTCGCGGAACCACAACGTGTGGCAGATGGCCAGCAGACAGCGGCCGAGCCGGCCGGCGGCGGCCATCTCGCGAAGCCGGACGGCGCCGGAGCCGAAGCGGTGCTGGAAGACGGTGGCGAAGTGCGCACCGGACGCCCGGCAGGCGGCGGCGAGGGTGTCCAGCTCGGCGAGCGACAGCGCCGGGGGCTTCTCGACCAGCACGGTGACGCCCGCCCGCAGACACTGCAGGGCCAGCGGCGCGTGCGAGACGGGTGGCGTGCACACGTGGATCACGTCGAGTCGTGCGTCGGCGAGCAGCTCCGCGAGGTCCGTGTAGACCTTCGGCACGGCCCACCTGGCGGCGAACTCTCGCGCCCGGTCGGGGTCGACGTCGACCACCGCGACCAGTTCGGCACGCTCGTCGTACGCCCGCAGCGCCTGCGCGTGCGCGTGTGCGATGCCGCCGGTGCCGACGATCGCGGTGCGGTATCTGTGTCGAGGCATGAGGGGTACTGCTCCTTCGGGTGCGGGGTGGCCCAGCGCGGGGATCATGCCGACCACATTCCCGGTCGCGACGTCGTCGCCGGGTCCGACGATATCGGCTCCGCCGTCGCCGCCCCCGGACCGCCGTCGGGGTGCGCCCAGCCTGCGGACGGACGATGACGCCGCCCGCGACCGGGCGGCGTCATCGTCGGGCGACCGGGCCACCTGCCTGCCGGTGGGTCGGCTCACCCGGGTCGTCACCGGGCCGGGGGTTACTGCCCGGCCCGATCTGGCGGGCCGGTTGGCAGCGCCCGGGCCGTGACCGGCCCGGGCGGCGTCATCACGGTAGCCAGCGGATGTTGGGGTTGAGGCGGCCGTTGCGGTCGAAGACGGCCATGTTGTCCCACTCGTTGCCCGAGTTGTTGATGTCAGTCGGGTTCCAGCCGTTGCCCGGTACGGCGTACCAGCTCGGCTCCCAGTAGAAGACACCGATGGCACCGGCGTTGCGGGCGGTGTTCTGCACGGCGGCGAAGTTGGCCTGTTGTCCGGCGGGCGTGGTGGCATAGCCCGAGCAGCCGCTGGTGACCACGTTCCGGGTGCTGTCGGCGTTGGCGGTGGTGTACGGGTACGCGGTCTCGGCGATGATCACCGGTTTGCCGTACCGGGAGCGCATGTCGGACACCACACTGGCCAGGTTCGACAGACCGCCGTGCCAGAAGCAGTAGTACGACAGGGCGGTGATGTCCCACTGGACACCCTGGGCCCGGATACCGTCGTAGAACCAGCGGGCACCGCTCTCCACGTTCGCGGTGTGAATCACCACCTGGGTACCGCTGTTGCACGCCTTCGTCGCGTTGTACCCGGCCTTGAGCAACATCCCCAGGTTGGTGAAGTTGTTGTTCACCACCCGACCGTCGTCCCACAACATACCCGTGTTGATCTCGTTACCGATCTGCACACTGTCCGGCACGGTGCCCTGCGCCTTCAGACTCGTGCACACGTCGTACGTGTAGTCGTAGACGTCCGTGGTCAGCTGGTTGATCCCGTGACTCGCCCACGCCGCCGGCTTGAACTGCTTGCCCGGATCCGCCCACGTGTCCGAATAGTGGAAATCCACCATCAGCTTCAGGCCCTTGGCCTTCACCGTCCGGGCGTACTGCAACACCTTGTCCTTGTTGTTGTAGCCACTACGCGGGTTGTTCCAGATCCGCAACCGCACATAGTTCACGCCCACACTCTGCAGAATGTCCAGTGGATCACCCTGCCGACCGTCGGCGTAGTAGTACCGCGCACCCAGGTCACTGGCCCGCTGCCCGGTCGACACGTCGGCGCCCCGCATGATCGAGGGGTCGCCGCCACCGTCGGTCGTGGTGACCTCGAGATAGTCGATGTTGGCGAGCCCACCGGCGGTCGTCGCGGTCAGCCGCACGGTGTTGGTTCCCGCGGCCAGCTGCACGCTCAGGTTCCTGGTCGCCCAGTTGTTCCAGGCGCTGGCGGCCTCGAACGCGAGCCCGGACTGCACGAGCGTCCCGTTGACGCTGACGTCCGCGGGCCGGTTCGCCGTGCTGCCGTTGGCGAAGCGCACGGCGAGGTTCGCGGAGCCGGCCGCGGGCGCGTTCACCGTGAACGTCACGGCGGCGCCGACCTGGTTGGGTGTGTCACAGAAGCCGCTGCCGGAGTATCCGGAGTGGTTGGAGGCGACCGTACCGCCGCAGACGGCGGGGGACGACTCCGCCTCGTAGCGGCTCGTCGCGGCGTGCACGCTGAGTGCCAGTACGACGGCGGTGCCGGACAGAGCCGTTGTCACCGCCATGACTGCCGACAGTCTGGTCACCGGTCTCATCGATGCTCCCTGGAAGTGTCCATGGCGAGGTCCGTTCTTTGGGTGAGGGGCCGCCATGGCCCGATGACGGGCCGGGCTGGCGGTGGGACGTGTCGGTTCGTCGCTGACGCGATGCCCTACGGCCGGGCATCCGTCATCGAAGGGTGCCGGCGCGCCCACGCCGGCAGACTGTGGCCACGGCGCCGACCCGCTGCCCGGAACCAGGACGACATCCCGTGCCGGCGGCTGGCATTGGTCCACCATCAAGCCAGCGACCTTGTCCCGGTTCACGCGGCCACACGTATGACACATCCTGTCCGCCGGGTGCCCAACTGTCAATCGACACCGGTCCACCCAGCCCGGGCACCGGCGATGGCGGCAGGCAACACCTCACACTGCTCCGACCTGGACCCCTACGCCCCCACGAAGGCGCCACCGGCAGAGGAATATCGATCTTTGTCGACGCCACTGCGGCCGGGGATCGACCTGCCCCACTCTTCGCGCCGACCAGGCTCTTGACGTGATCCCGCGGGCGTGGCACTTTCAGACCACCACCACATAGAACGATATCTGTCACCCCGCGTCGGTAACCGCCATGGTGTGCGCGCTGCGCCCACCGAAGGAGACCACATGACGGCATAGATTCTGGCCGGCCAGGGCTACTGTGGCCGGCCGGTGCCCCAGCCGGCACCCCAGGCACCGCCTCGTGAATCGTCGATGGCACCCCACGTCGGACGCCTGTCGCCGACCGCGAGGCACCTGGGTCCACGCTCGACCGGGGTCGTCACGTGCCGTGCACCCAGCCGGGTGCGACAACTCCAGCAGGACACGGGCCACCGACCAGGGAGCTCGCCATGGCGACCAGTCCGCGGCACAACCCGCCGCGGAGCGCCTGACGGGCGCACCGCTCATAGCAGATGGAGGATCAGATGCGTTTATTGAAACGATTCATAGCAGTAACGGCCATTGCCTCGCTGGCGTTGACCGGGGCCGCCTGCGGCGACGACGGGGGCGACGCCGCCGAGTCCGGTCCCGTCACGCTGCGGTACTCCTGGTGGGGCAACGCTGACCGCGCCGCGCTGATGCAGAAGGCGATCGACCTCTTCCAGACCCAGAACCCCAACATCAAGATCACGCCCAGCTTCCAGGAGTACGAGGCGTACTGGCAGAAGATGGCCACGGAGACCGCCGGCAACAACGCGCCGGACGTCTTCCAGATGGACTTCTCCTACCTGCGCGAGTACTCCGACCGCAACGCCCTCTACGACCTCAAGCAGCAGGAGGGCAAGGCACTCAAGCTCGACGACCTGCTCGACGGGCTCAAGGGCGCCGGTCAGGTCAAGGACGGCCTCTACGGCGTCCCCGTCGGCGCCAACACCTGGGGGTACATGTACAACCCGGCCGTGTACGCGCAGGCCGGCATACCGGAGCCGAAGCCGGGCTGGACCTGGAACGACTACCGGGCCACGGTCGCGAAGATCACCCAGGCCACCAAGGGCAAGGTGTACGGCGGCGGCAACTACGTCGGCAGCTACTACAACCTCGAGTTGCAGCTGCGGCAGGAGGGCGGGCTGCTGTACACCGAGGACGGCAAGATCGGCTTCGACAAGGCCCGGCTGGCGAGGTTCTTCAACGAGGGCAAGGCGCTCGCCGACGCCAAGGCCACGCTGCCGATCGAGAAGGGCGTCCAGATCAAGCCGCAGCACGCGCTGGAACTCGACCTGATCGCCGGCGAGCTGGGCTGGGACAACTTCATGGCCCGGTACGCGGCGAGCACCAAGGCGCAGCTCAAGCTGGGGCCGGTGCCGTCGGACAACCCGGGCGCGCAGGGCCAGTACCTCAAGCCCGCCATGCTGCTCAGCGTCTCCAAGAAGACCAAGCACGCGGAGGCGGCAGCGAAGCTGATCTCCTTCATGATCAACGACCCCGAGGTCGGCAAGATCTTCGGTGCCAACCGCGGCCTACCGGCCACCAACGCGCAGCGCGCCGCGGTCCAGCTCGAAGGGCCGCTCGCCACCGTCGCCGCGTACGAAGAGGGGCTCAAGGAGCAGCTCACCAAGGCGCCGCCCGCGCCGCCGAAGGGCGCCGGCACCCTGGAGCAGACGTTCATCCGGATCGCCGAGGAACTCCAGTACGGCCGGATCTCCGTCGACGAGGCCGTCAACCAGTTCTTCACCGAGGTCGAAGACACCCTCGAGTCCTGACGATGACAACGATCACGTCCAACCGGCGCACCGACGCCGGCAGCGTCAGACCGGCGGGCCCGCGCAAGCAGGCCCGCCGGTCCGGCGACGGCCTGGCGGGTTACCTCTTCCTCTCGCCGTGGCTCATCGGGATCCTGCTGCTGACCCTCGGCCCGATGGTGACCTCGCTGTACCTGTCGTTCACCGATTACGACCTCTTCAACTCTCCGCAGTGGGTCGGCCTCGACAACTACCAGCGGATGTTCGACGACGCCCGGTGGCTCAAGTCGGTGCGTGTCACCGCGTTGTACGTGGCCCTGGCCGTACCGATCAAGCTGGCCTGCGCGCTGGCGGTCGCCGTCCTGCTCAACAACGAACGACGTGGGCGGGCCTTCTACCGGGCGGCGTTCTACGGTCCCTCCCTGATCGGCGCGAGCGTCAGTCTGGCGATCGTCTGGAAGGCGATGTTCAGCGACGACGCCGTGGTCGACCGGCTGTTGCGCACGGTCGGCATCCACACCGGAGGTTGGGCCGGCAACCCCGACTTCTCCCTGCTCATGCTGGTGCTGCTGGCCGCCTGGCAGCTCGGCGCACCGATGGTGATCTTCCTCGCCGGGCTCAAGCAGGTGCCCAAGGAGCTGTACGAGGCGGCCGAGGTGGACGGGGCCGGCAGGTGGCGGCGGTTCCGGTCCATCACGCTGCCGATGATCTCCCCGGTGATCTTCTTCAACCTGCTGCTGGAGACCATCAACTCGTTCCAGGTCTTCACGTCCGCGTACATCGTCGGGGGGCCCAACGGCCAACCGGCCGGCACCACGCTGTTCTACACCATCTACCTCTTCGACCGCGGCTTCGGCGACTACCGGATGGGCTACGCCTCGGCCATGGCGTGGATGCTGCTGGCCGGCGTCGGGCTGGTCACGCTCTTCCTCTTCCGCACCGCGCGCGGCTGGGTGTACTACTCGGGGGACAAACGATGAGACCCAGACTGTCGACCGTGGCCTGGCACGCCGGCGCCATCGCGTTGCTCGCCATCGTGCTCTACCCGATCCTCTGGGTGCTGGCGGCGACCTTCAAGCCCACCGAGGACATCATCGGCAGTCTCCAACTGCTGCCCACCCGAGTCACGACGGCCAACTACGACCGGGCGATGGAGGGCATCGCCGGCATCAGCGTCTCACGGTTTTTCTGGAACTCGACGGTCCTGGCGGTGCTGTCGGTCGTGGGCACGGTGGCGTCCTCGGCGCTGGCCGCGTACGCGTTCGCCCGGCTGCGGTTCCGGGGGCGCGGGCTCATGTTCGCCCTCATGATCGCCACCCTGCTGCTGCCCTTCCACGTGTTGATCATCCCGCAGTACGTGGTCTTCCAGAAGCTCGGCCTCGTCGACACGTACGCCCCGCTGCTGCTCGGGAAGTTCCTCGCCACCGAGGCGTTCTTCGTCTTCCTCATGGTGCAGTTCATGCGGAACATCCCGTACGAGTTGGACGAGTCCGCGAAGATCGACGGAGCCGGCCACTGGGCGGTGTTCTGGAACATCCTGCTGCCGCTGTCCCGCCCCGCCATCATCACCACGGCGATCTTCACATTCATCTGGACCTGGAACGACTTCTTCGGCCCGCTCATCTACCTCAGCTCGCCGGAGAAGTATCCGCTGCCGTTGGCGCTGCAACTCTTCATCGACGAAACCGCCGGTTCGAACTTCGGCGCGCTGATGGCGATGTCGACGCTCGCGCTGGTACCCGTGATCCTGTTCTTCCTGTTCTTCCAGCGCTTCCTCGTCGAGGGTGTCTCCACGTCGGGCCTCAAGGGATGAGACGGTTCACGCTCTTCGCGGAGTGCCTGACGGCCGGTCTACTGGTCGCGCTGGCGATCCTGCCGGTCGTCACGCTGCTGCCGGCGCTGGCGGCCGGCTGCGCGCACATCCGGGCGCACGTCGACGGCGAGACCACCGCCATCCGCGCGTTCTTCACCCGCGTCGGCGCGGCGTTCCCGGGCAGTCTTCCGCTGTCGCTCGGCGTCGCGGCCGGGTACGCGGTCCTGGCCGGCGACGTGCTCATCCTCCGCGCCGGGGTGCCCGGCGGCGCCGGGGTGCCCGGCGGCGCCGTCGTCGCCGCCGGCTGCGTCCTCGCCGCCGCGGCGCTGTCGGTGGTCGTCCTCCGCGCCGCGGCCGCCTGGTCGCCAGGCGCCTCGTGGTGGCAGTCGGTACGCCACGCCGCCCGCCGCACCGTCACCGGCGACCCGTCCGGTTCGCTGCTGCTGATCATGGCGCTCGGCGTGCTGGTCGTCGTCACCTGGCAACTGCTGCCACTCGTGGTGCCGATGCTCGGCTGCCTGCTCATGGCGGCCGTGGCGGTGGAACGCCGCCACAGTCGCCGGGCAGACCCGGCCCTGCGCCGCGCCCCCGTGTGACCCGGGGGCGCGGCGGGCTCCGCTCCAACACAGTGGTCAGCCGAGCTTGTCCTTGGCCCGGTAGTAGGCGCCGGCGAACGGCAGGAACCACGCGGTGCCGTTGTAGAACGGCACCGGCACCTTCGGGAACCCGAGGCCACGCAGCGGGTTCGCCTCCGCATGTCCGTCCATCATCTCGGCCATCCGCTGCCCCATGTAGGTGGCCATCTGCACGCCGTGGCCGCAGTACCCCATCGAGTAGTACAGCCCGTCGTTCTCCCCCGCGTGCGGGATGCGGTCGTAGCTGAAGCCGACGCTGCCGCCCCACACGTAGTCGACGCGGACGTTGGCGAGCTGGGGGAAGATCTCCGCCATCTCCCGCTTGAGGACGGCGCCACTCTTACGGTCGGACGCCGGATCCGACGGCGCGAACCGGGCCCGTCCGCCGAAGGCGAGCCGGTTGTCCGGGGTCAGCCGGATGTAGTGACCGATGTTCTTCGTGTCGACCACCAGCCGGGCCTTCGGGATGATCTCGCGGGCGAGCTCATCCCCGAGCGGTTCGGTGACGATGATGAAGCTGCCCACGCAGATCAGCCGGTTGCGCAGCCAGGGGAACGACTTGTCGGTGTACGCGTCGGTGGCGACCATGACCTGCTTGGCGCGGACCGTGCCGTGCCAGGTGTCCACGTCGAACCCACCGCCGGGGAGGCGGCGCACGCCGGTGGCGGCGTTGCGTTCGTGGATCCGCGCCCCGGCCCGCTCGACCGCCTCGGCGAGGCCGTGCAGGAACTTGCCGACGTGCAGCCCGGCGCTGAGCGGGTCGAGCAGGGCACCGTGGTAGTAGTCGGAGCCCAGTTCGGAGCGGAGTTCGCTCTTGCTGATGAGCACCGTCTCGTGGCCAAAGTTGCGGGCCAGGTCGGCGTGGGCCGCCTTCTGCGCCTCGAAGTGTGCGGGCTTGTACGCCACACCGAGCCGCCCGGAACGGACGAAGTCACAGTCGATCTTCTCGGTGTGCGTCAACTCCTCGACGACGTCGACCGCGGTGCGGAAGGCGTCGTAGAGCTCGCGGGCGCGTGCCTGCCCGTACCGCTTCCGGGCCTCGCCGACCTTGATGGTGAGGCCCTGGGTGCACATGCTGCCGTTGCGGCCGGAGGCGCCGGAACCGATCCGGTCCTTCTCCAGCAACACGACCGTGGCCCCCTTGCGGGCGCAGTGCAACGCGGTGGACAGCCCGGTGATGCCGCCGCCGATCACGACGATGTCGGCCCGGTCGGGCAGTGGTTCGCCCGAGCGGTCGGGGAACCGTGGGGCGGTGTCTAGCCAGTAGGGGACCTGTTTCATGGTGGGCTCCGAAATCAGCAGCCGAGCAGCGCCGGCAGGCCGGACAGGTTGGGCAGCTCGTCGTACGGCTGGTAGTCGCTGCTGCCGCGGCGGCCGTACCGGTTGATCCAGACGCGACGACGCAGGCCGAGGTCACGGGTGGGGATGAGGTCGTACTCCCAGCCCTGCGCGACGTGGATGACCTGGGCGGGTTCCACGCCCATCGTCTCGTAGGCGTGCAGGAAGGTCTGCCGGTCCGGCTTGTACGCCTTGGCCTGCTGGGCGGTGATCACGTAGTCGAACTCGACGCCGATGTTCGCCACGTTCTGCTTGATCAGGTCGTCGTCGGTGTTCGAGATGATCGCGATCTCGTAGCGGCTCTTCAACGCGCGCAGCGCGTCCGGAACCTCGGGGAACGGCCCGAACGTGGGCACCGCGGCGACCAGCGCGTCGCCGTCCGAGGTGCGGTACGGCAGACCGTGCAGCCGCATGGCCTTCTCCAGGCTGGAGTGCAGCACCTCGTCGTAGCTGCGGTACTCCTCCAGCACGGCCTGGAAACGCATGACCCGGAAGTCGTCGAGGAACTCGTCCACGTCGAGGCCGTCCAGGTCGAGCCGGTCGGCCAGCACCTCCAGCGTGGTGGGGCCGAGCTGGAAGTTGATCAGAGTGGCGTAGGCGTCGAAGGTGACTATCTCGCGCATGGTGGGTTCTACCTTTCTTTCCGTTGGGTCAGTACAAGTCGGTGGAGTCGGTACCGGCGCCGAGTGGGAGGCATCCGCATGGGTCACCGCCGCCCGAAACCGACGCAGACGTTCTTCAGCTGGGTGTAGCTGTCCAGGGCCGCCAGCCCCTTCTCCCGGCCCCAGCCGCTGTGCTTGTAGCCGCCGAACGGCAGCTCGACGCCGGTGCCGACGCCGACCGCGTTGACGTAGACCTGACCGGCCTGGATGCCGTGCGCGAGGCGCATCGCGTTGTCCAGATCCCGCGTCCAGACGTAGCTGGACAGACCGAACGGGCTGTCGTTGGCGATCTCGACGGCCTCGTCGGCGTCGTCGAACTCCAGCACCGTCACTACCGGCCCGAAGATCTCCTCCCGGACGGTGCGGGCGTCGTTGGTGAGCCCGGTGAGCACGGTCGGTTCAATGAAGTAACCGTCCGCGAGACCGGGATCCGCGGGCCGGCCACCGCCGACCCGCGCCGTCGCCCCCTCTTCGCGCGCCAGCCGCAGGTACGCCTCGACCCGGTCCCGCTGCCGCGCCGACACCAGCGGCCCGACGTCCGGGTCGGACAGCCCGGGACCGAGGCGGAGCGCGGCCACCGCGGCGACCAGCCGGTCGACGAAACCCTCGGCACCGCGCTGCACCAGCAGTCGGGTGCCGGCCGAGCACATCTGACCGGCGTTGCTGAACGACGAGCCGATGATCCCGGCCACGGCCAGGTCGAAGTCCGCGTCGGCGAAGACGATGGTGGGTGACTTGCCGCCGAGCTCCACCACGGACGGTACGACGTTGGCCGCCGCCGCCTGGGCCACCCTGATACCGGTGGCCACCGAACCGGTGAAGGTGACCTGGTTGATGCCGGGGTGGGCGGCGAGCGCAGCACCGGCGTCGGCGCCACCGGGCACCACGTTGAGCACGCCCGGCGGCAGCCCGCACTCCAGCGCGATGCGACCGATCTCCAGCGGCGTCAGCGGCGCCTCCGGCGAGGGCTTGAGCACCACCGTGCACCCCGCGGCGAGGGCCGGCGCGGCCCCGCGCGACGTGTTCTGCAACGGATAGTTGAACGGGATGATCTGCCCCGACACGCCGATCGGTTCCCGGACGGTGTAGTCGAGCAACCCGGGACCGAGCGGGATGGTGCTGCCGCCGAGCTTGTCGGCGATGCCGGCGTAGAACTCGAAGTACCGGGCCGCCGCCTCGACGTCGGCCTTCGCCTGCCGCAGCGGCTTACCGACGTCCTGGCTCTCCAACAGGGCCAGGCTCTCGCCCTGCCGGCGGATCTGCTCGGCGACGCGGTACAGCAGCCGGCCCCGGTCGGCCGCCCGCATGCCGGTCCACTCGGGCGCGTGCAGCGCCGCCCTGGCGGCCTCGACCGCGCGGTCGATGTCGGCGGCACCACCCTGGCTGACGTCGGCGATCGGTGTGCCGCGGGCGGGGTCCAGCACGGTGAACGTCGCCCCGTCGCCTGCGGGCACCCGCTTGCCGTCGATGAGCAGGTCCCAGACCACACCGCCGGCCACGTCGTTGACGTCCTCGGACAACCGGTCGCTCATGGCCGGATCTCTCCGTGCACCTGGCCGAAGATCACCACTTCGTCGCCGGGGCGTACCGTGCGGATCCGCCGCTGCCACAGCACGATGCCGTCCTGCGGCGCGCGGACCTCCTCGACGGTGTGGCCGTAGTGGTCGACGATGGTGGCGAGCAGGTCGCCCGCCTTGCACTCGTCGCCGGGCGCGACGTGGTCCAGGAAGAAACCGCCGGCGATCGCGCGGGCGAAGGTGCCGCTCACCTCGGTGTAGGTCTCCCGGAGCGCGACCTCGCCGTCGATCATACCGAGCTGACGCATGATGTTGCGGACGCTGTCGGCGTGCGCCTCGACGTGCGCCTCCCGGTAGGTGGCGCCGCCGACCTCGATGGTGATCGCCGGCTTACCGGCGGCCAGCGTGGGGTGCCGGACTGTGCCGCCCCACTTGCCGCCCTTCCAGATGAGCTGGTGTCCCGCGGCGAGTCCGATCGGCATGGCCAGCTCCTCGAAGCCACCCTGGACGATGGTCAGTGGGGCGATCTCCCCATACGTGCCGCCGGTGTGCAGATCGATCAGAGCGTCGATCGCCGGAACCACCTGGGCGACGAAGGTGGCGGCCAGCCGCAGCGAGAACGAGCCGTCGGCGTCGCCGGGGAAGATGCGGTTGAGGTTCGCGTGGTCCAGGCCGCTGACCCGGCTGGCGGCCTCGAAGGCGGCGGTGTTCATGCAGGGGATGCCGACCAGGGTGCCGCGCAGGCTCTCCGGGTCGGTCTCGGCCACGATGCGGCGTACGGTTTCCTGGCCGTCGTACTCGTCGCCGTGCACGCCGGCGTCCACACAGAGGACCGGGCCGGGGGCGGTGCCGTTGACCACCAGCAGTGGGATGCCCAGCTCGACGCCGTAGCTGCTGGTGCCAACGGGGATCAGACCTTCGGCGCGCTCACCGGGGGCGCAGCTCAGCGGGCCGATGGTGTAGGGGGTGGTGGTCATCGCGCTTCCAATCGGGAGGAGGTAGTAAGCCAGGACGACGCCTCGTCGAGCGTGTTGCCGATGATCTCGACGATGCGGTCGAGCAGTTCCGGCGTGCTGATCAGCGGCGGGGCGATCTGCAGCAGCGGCTCGGCCCGGTCGTAGACCCGGGCGAGCAGCCCGGCCTCACGCATCCGGCGCGGGATGAGGTCACGGATCAACGCGTCGTGCCGTGCCGCCGAGAATCGGCCCCCCTCGGCGTCGCCGGTGAGTTCGACGGCGTAGAAGAAACCGTCACCCCGCACGTCGCCGACGATCGGCAGGCCCGCCAGCGCGATCATGCGCTCGGCCAGGCGATCCTGGTTGTCGCGCACGTTGTCCAGAATCCGGTCGCGCTCCATGATCTCGATGGCACGAAGCGCGATCGCGGCGCAGAGCGGATGCCCGCTGAAGGTGAAACCGTGGTTCAGGATGATCCCCGGCTTGTGCAACACGTCGGCGACCCGCTGGCCGACCATCGTCGCGCCCATCGGCGCGTAGCCGGCGGTCAGTCCCTTGGCCAGAATGATCATGTCCGGACGGGCGCCGTAGCGCTCGCCGGCGAACCACTCCCCCACCC
>NZ_SMKF01000073.1 GCF_004348325.1 Micromonospora sp. KC213
GGGTCAGGTCGGCGAAGATGGAGGCGCCGTCGCAGCCGGCGTGCAGCGGGTACCAGCGGGGTGTGCCGGGCGGGCGCTGGCCGCAGATGCCCTTGACGGTCTGCACGTCCAGCAGCCGTACGTGGGTCGGGTCGGCGACCGCGTTGACGTGCCCCCACCAGGGGCTCATCACGTGCAGTATGCCGCCCGGCCGCAGCACCCGGTGGCACTCGTCCACCAGCGGCAGGAAGTCGATCAGGTGCTCCAGGATGTGCACCGCGAACAGCCTGTCGACCGAGTCGGTCGCCAACGGCAGCGACCGGCTGAGGTCCGCGACCGCGTCCACCCCCGGTGCCGGGAAGATGTCCAGCCCCAGGTTGGACGGGTACTGCTTCTGGCCCCCGCAGCCCAGGTCCACCACCACCGGGTCCCGTCCGGCGACCCGGACCCGGTCCCAGACGCCGAAGACGCCGGCCAGCCGGCCGACCAGTTCCCGGATCAGGTTGAGCTGGGCCGATTCGGTGACCTCGCCGGTCAGGTGGGCCACCCCCCGGTCGAACCGCACCTCGACGGCGAGCCCGCGCAGCCGCTCGTCGTGTCGGGCCTGATCGGCCCAGGCGTCCGCGAGAAACCCGTCGATCGCCCGCAGCCGTTCGGCCGAGGGCGGCGTCCGTGCTAGTGCGACCATGGCCACCTCCCGGGCCGCCGTTACCCGGATTAGCGCCGGTTATGCCCGTCTCGTCCGCGTCCGCCCGCCTCCACCGGGCCGATGATCGACTCCGTTTGCGGAAGGTCGCGCTCGCCGGGCGGCCGGACACCGCCACCTGCGCACAAACAGAGTCGATCATCGCGCCCTGGCCGCTCGGCCGCCCGGCGACCGGTGGCAGGCGGACCGGCGGTCAGCCGGAGAGGGTGCGGCGGACCGTGCGGCCGGCCCCGCGGATGCGTTGGCGGGGCGCGGTCACCGTCTTCGGCCGCTTGAGGTGGTACCGGTGCAACTCGTTGTTGCCCGGCAGGGACGGATCCTCGCTCATGGCGACCAGTTCCCAGCCCTGGTCGCCGGCCCGGTTGAGATGGGCCAGCGCGGTGTCGCCGTACGGCGTCACGTCGACCATCGAGCCGTCCGGGCCGTACCAGACGAAGACGATCTCCCAGCCAAGGTCGTCGGCGGCCGGTTGACGGCGGCGGACCAGCAGCGCGTACTCCCACTTGAGCATGGGGTCATTGTCACCCGGCGCGACCGGATCGGCACGGATCAATCCTCGGCGATCCGGCCGGCGTCCACCCGCAGCCGCCGGTCGACCCGCACCGCCGCCAGCATCCGCCGGTCGTGGGTCACCAGCAGCAGGGTGCCGGCATAGTGCGAAAGCGCCTGCTCCAGTTGCTCGATCGCCGGCAGGTCCAGATGGTTGGTCGGCTCGTCCAGCACCAGCAGGTTGACCCCGCGCCCCTGCAACAGCGCCAGCGCCGCCCGGGTCCGTTCGCCCGGCGACAGGCTCGCCGCCGGCCGCAGCACGTGCGCCGCACGCAGACCGAACTTGGCCAGCAGCGTCCGCACGTCCGCCGGGGTCAGCTCCGGTACGGCCGCACCGAACGCGTCCAGCAGGGGCTGCTCACCGAGGAACAGCCCACGCGCCTGGTCGACCTCGCCGACCACCACGCCGGGGCCGAGCGAGGCGTGCCCGGAATCGAGTGGCAGCCGGCCCAGCAGTGCGGCGAGCAGGGTCGTCTTGCCGGAGCCGTTCGCCCCGGTGATCGCCACCCGGTCGGCCCAGTCGATCTGGAGGTCCACCGGGCCGAGGGTGAAGTCGCCCCGGCGTACCACCGCGCCGCGCAGCGCGGCCACGACGGTGCCGGCGCGGGGCGCGGCGGCGATCTCCATCCGCAGCTCCCACTCCTTGCGGGGCTCCTCCACCACGTCCAGCCGTTCGATCAGCCGATCCGTCTGCCGGGCCTTCGCCGCCTGTTTCTCGCTGGTCTCGCCCCGGAAGTGCTTGACGAACTTGTCGTTGTCGGTGGCCTTGCGGCGGGCGTTGCGCACGCCCTTCTCCATCCAGGCCCGCTGGGTCCGCGCCCGCGCCTCCAGTGCCGCCTTCGTGTCGGCGTACTCCTCGTACTCGGCGCGGGCCTGGCGGCGGGCCACCTCCCGCTCCTCCAGATAGGCGGTGTAGCCGCCGCCGTAGTGCCGGATCTGCTGCTGGGCCAGGTCCAGCTCCAGCATTCGGGTGACCGTGCGGGTGAGGAACTCCCGGTCGTGGCTGACCAGCACCGTGCCGGCGCGCAACCCGGTGACGAACTCCTCCAGCCGCTTCAGGCCGGCCAGGTCCAGGTCGTTGGTCGGCTCGTCGAGCAGGAAGACGTCGTAGCGGCTGAGCAGCAGCGAGGCCAGCCCGGCCCGGGCCGCCTGGCCACCGGAGAGCCCGGTCATCGGGTGGTCCAGGTCCACGGTGAGCCCCAGCTCGGCGGCGACCTGCTCGGCGCGTTCCGCCAGGTCGGCCCCGCCGAGGCCGAGCCAGCGCTCCAGCGCCTCGGCGTACGTGTCGTCCGCGCCGACCGCGCCGGCGACGAGCGCCTCGGTGGCGGCGTCAAGCGCCGCCTGCGCCGCCCCGACGCCCGTACGGCGGGCCAGGAAGTCGCGGACCGTCTCCCCGGGGCGGCGGTCCGGTTCCTGCGGCAGGTGGCCGACCGTGGCGGTGGGCGGGCTCAACGCGACGGAGCCCTGCTCGACCGGCTGTAGCCCGGCCAACGTGCGCAGCAGGGTCGACTTGCCGGCTCCGTTGGCGCCGACCAGCCCGACCACGTCGCCGGGGGCGACGACCAGGTCGAGGTCGGCGAAGAGGATCCGGTCGCCGTGGCCGGCGGCGAGACCCTTGGCGATCAGCGTGGCGCTCATGAGGAGCTCGAGCCTACCGCCGGTCGCCGCCGCCGGCCGACCGGATATCCGCCCCGCGTCATCGCTGCTCAAAGCGCGAGGCAGACTCACTGCCGTGGTGACCACTCTGGCGATCGACTGTGGCGGCGGCGGGATCAAGGCTTCGGTGCTGGACGCGGCCGGCACGATGCGGGCCCGACCCATCCGGGTGCCCACCCCGTACCCGCTGCCGCCGGCGCTGTTCGTCAAGACCCTGCTGGAACTGGGTGGGCGGCTGCCGGCGGCGGACCGCGTGACGGTGGGGATGCCCGGCATGATCCGGCACGGGGTGGTGGTGGCCACCCCGCACTACGTCACCCGGTCCGGCCCGCGCAGCCGGGTCGACCCGGGCCTGCTCGCCGAGTGGTCCGGGTACGACGCCCGAGGGGCGGTCGCCGACGCCTTCGGGCTGCCGGCGCTGGTGCTCAACGACGCCGAGGTGCACGGTGCCGGGGTGGTGGCCGGGACCGGTTGCGAACTGGTGCTGACCCTCGGCACCGGGCTGGGCAGCGCGTTGTTCGACGGCGGTGCTCTCGCCCCGCACCTGGAGTTGTCCCACGCGCCGGTGCGCTGGGGTACCACCTACGACACGTACGTGGGGGAGCCGGAGCGCCGGCGGCTGGGTGACGCCTTCTGGTCACGGCGGATCCGGCAGGTGGTGGAGGGGCTGCGGCCGGTGTTCCACTGGGACCGGCTCTATCTGGGCGGGGGGAACTCGCGCCTGATCCGTTCGGAGCAGGTGGCCCGGATGGGCGACGACGTCGTGGTGGTGCCGAACACGGCCGGCATCGTCGGCGGTGTACGGGCCTGGGAGCTGATCGCCGACCGGTACGACCCGACCCTGTGAGGCGACGGTGTCCACCGGAGGAACACTCGCGGTACGGCCGGTGTTGTGCCAGCGTCGACCAGAAGGCGGCACGACACGAGGAGGTGGGTCCGGATGGATCTCCTGGCGGACTACCGGCGGGCGACCATGTTCTTCGAAGCGGGTGACCCGACCGGAGCGGCCCGGTTGCTCGAGCCGATCGTCGAGGCCGAGCCGGGGAACTCCTCGGTGCGCCAGCTGCTGGCCCGCGCCTACTTCCAGTCGGCGCAGCTCAACCGGGCCGAGGAGCAGCTGCGGGAGCTGGTGAACCGGGACCCGAGCGACCACTACGCGCACCACGTGCTGGGGCGGACGCTGGAGCGGTTGAACCGCTACCGCGACGCGCTGCGGCACCTGCGCATCGCCGCGGCCATGCACGCCACCAACGCCGACTACGCGACCGCGCTGCGCCGGGTGGAGAGCCGGGTGGGCAGCGGCCGCTGACCGTGACGAGCCCGGGGGGCGGCCCTGACCGGGCCGGCCCCGGCTCGTGCCTACGATGGGACGTCACGGGAGCTGAGCTGGAGGTGGGTACGGCGTGAAGCTCAAGCTCGACCTGCACGAGATCTTCAACAAGGGCCACGACATCGACCGGGCGCTGCGCGGGATCATGGACGAGGCGGTGGCGAAGAAGGCCACCTTGGTGGAGATCATCCCCGGCAAGGGCTCCGGTCAGCTCAAGAAGCGGGTTCTGCGCTTTCTCGACCAGAAGGACGTCAAACAGCTCTACCACCGGGTCGAGAAGGACTCGAAGAACTTTGGCCGACTTTTCGTGCACTTCCGCTGGAAGTAGCGGTCCCACCGCGCCCGCCCGGAGGGCCTGCGCGGGACGCTGGGCCGCCGCCTGGTCAGAGGCGACGCCGGATGACGGCCTTGCCCGGTACGCCAGGGTCGTGTTGTGTGCGACCGTTGTCTGATACAGGATCAGCAGGGCACTCGGAAGGAGCCCCGACATCACCAGCGATCTCCCGCGTCTCGCGGCGGTGACCCGGCCGCACCGGGGGCCCGGCCTGGCCGGAGCCCCGGTGGCGCCGTACCCGCACGGCGGCCTCGGGCGTCACCCCAACCTGCCGCCCGGCGAACGACTGAGGGTGCTGCTGGTCGAGGATGAC
Source organism: Micromonospora sp. KC213 (assembly GCF_004348325.1). Classification (GTDB taxonomy): domain Bacteria; phylum Actinomycetota; class Actinomycetes; order Mycobacteriales; family Micromonosporaceae; genus Micromonospora. Next base: position 4,868 of record NZ_SMKF01000073.1, read on the forward strand.
GAGGGTGACGCCTTCCTGGTGGGTGAGCTGCTCGCCGAGACCAACTCGATGATCGACCTGCTGGTCGCCACCAGCCTCAGCGACGCGCGGCAGCGGGTGGCCGGGGTCGACTGCGTCCTGCTCGACCTCGGGCTGCCCGACGCGCAGGGCCTGGACGGGCTGCGCAAGGTGCTGGAGATGGCCAGCGGTGCGGCGGTCTGCGTGCTGACCGGCCGCTCCGACGAGCACCTGGGCATCGTGGCGGTCGCCGAGGGCGCCCAGGATTACCTGGTCAAGGGCCAGGTCGACGGGGTGCTGCTGACCCGGGCGCTGCGGTACGCCGTGGAACGCAAGCGGGCCGACGAGAACGCCCGGCGGCTACGCGAGGTCGAGCTGCGGCAGGCCGAGTCGGCCCGGCTGGAACGCGGCCTGCTGCCACAACCGCTGATGTCCACCGACGAGGTCGCGGTGCACACCTTCTACCGGCCCGGCCGGCACGCCGCGCTGATCGGTGGGGACTTCTTCGACGTGGTGCAGACCCGGCCGGACCGGGTCGACCTGATCGTCGGTGACGTCTGTGGGCACGGCGTGGACGAGGCGGCGCTCGGCGTCGAGTTGCGGGTTGCCTGGCGGGCGCTGATCCTGGCCGGGGTGCCCGACGACGAGGTGCTGCCCGCGCTGGAGCAGGTGCTGATGAGTGAGCGCCGGCTCCAGGAGATCTTCGCGACCGTCGCCACCGCGCGGCTGGACCTGGACTCCAACCGGGCCACCGTCCGGCTGGCCGGGCACCCGCCGCCGCTGCTGCTCTCCGGCGGTAAGGTCGCGCCGGTCCCGGCGCCGGGTGGCCTGCTCCTCGGCGTACGACCCCGCCGACCCGTTGCGTTCGACCTGGAGTTCGACATCGAAGACTGGTCCTTGTTGATGTACACCGACGGCCTGATCGAGGGGCGGGTGGGCAACGGCGACGACCGGCTCGACGTGCCAGGGCTCGCCGGCCTGCTGGAGGATCCGGCCAGTCAGGCGGTGCCGCTGGCCGAGCTGCCGGCCTGGCTGGTCGGCCGGGCGGAGCAGATCAACGGAGGCCCGCTCGCCGACGACGTGGCCATGCTGCTGGTGACCCGGGGCGGTGGCCGGTGAGCTCGTACCGCCTGGGGTGGACCCTGCGTCGGCGGGTGCTGACGCTGCTCGCGGTGGTCGGCACGATGTTGGTCGGCCTGGCGGTGGCCGAGGCCGTGGTGGCGGCCCAGAACCAGCGCCACACCGACGCGGTGCTCCGGGTGACCGGCCCGGCCCAGGTGCAGTCCCAGGAACTGCTCGGCGTGCTGATCAGCCAGGAGACGGCGGTGCGCGGCTTCGCGTTGACCGGCCAGCAGCGGGACCTCGCCCCGTACGTCGAGGGGGTGCAGCGGGAGCAGAGGCTCTACCGCAGCATGGGAGGGCTGCTGCGCCACTATCCGGAGATGCTCCGGCAGCTCGACGCGGTGCACGCGCGGGCCGACGAGTGGCGGCGCCGCGTTGCCGAGCCGGTGATCGACACCACCAACCGTTCCGGCACTTCCGCCGCGCAGGCGCTGGTCACCGACCAGTCCGGCCAGGAGTTCGACCGGGTCCGGGACTCGGTGGTCGCCCTCCAGACGATGATCTCCGACGAGCGGGAGCGACGCGCCGAGCAGATCTATCACACGGGCGACCTGCTGGTCCTGCTGCTGATCATCGCGGCGGCGGTGGTCGTGGTGGCCGGCGCGATGACCGTGGTCTCGCTGGACCGGGTGGTGATGCGACCGCTGACCCGACTGGTGCTCGAGGTCCGGGAGGTCGCGAACGGCGACTACCGGCACCGCATCGAGGGGTCCGGTCCGCCCGAGCTACGCCAGCTCGCGGTGGACGTCGACGCCATGCGGCAGAAGATCGCCCGGGAACTGGACGAGGTACGCGAGGCCCGCCAGAACATCGAATGGGTCAACAACCAGTTGCAGAAGCAGGCTGAGGAGCTGACCCGGTCAAACCGTGACCTGGAGCAGTTCGCCTACGTCGCCTCGCACGACCTGCAGGAGCCGCTGCGCAAGGTTGCCAGCTTCTGCCAGCTGCTGCAGCGACGCTACGCCGGGCAGCTCGACGAGCGGGCCGACCAGTACATCGCCTTCGCCGTCGACGGCGCGCAGCGGATGCAGCGTCTGATCAACGACCTGCTGGCCTTCTCCCGGATCGGCCGGTTGACCAGCGGATTCACCGAGGTCGACCTGGACCGGGTGATGGGCGACGTGGCCGGGCAGACCGAGGCCGCCCGTCAGTACGCCCACGCCGAGCTGACCTGGGACCCGCTGCCGACCATCCGCGGCGAGGAACCGCTGCTGACCAACCTCCTGGTCAACCTGGTCAGCAACTCGGTGAAGTTCCGCCGACCCGACGTCCCGCCGAAGGTGCACGTGTCGGTGCGGCTGGTCGGTGACGAGTGGGAGATCACCTGCCAGGACAACGGCATCGGCATCGAACCGGAGTTCGCCGACAAGATCTTCGTGATCTTCCAGCGGCTGCACTCCAAGGACGCCTATCCCGGCACCGGGATCGGGCTGGCTATCGTCAAGAAGATCGTCGAGTACCACGACGGCCGGGTCTGGGTGGACACGAGCGTCGAGGAGGGCACCGCGATCCGGTTCACCCTCCCGGCCCGCCCGGAGGACGTGGCGGCGGCGACGGTCGAGGCCGCCGCCGACGAGGCGTCGACCGGGGACGTTCCCGAGGCGGTCGCGGTGGACGGGGCGAACCCCGTCGGCAGGCAACCGGACGGCGCGGCGGACGACGACGCGGCGGACGGGACGATGGAGCCCGGCACAACGGGTGGCATGAGGGAGACGGTGGGATGACGGCGCCGGCCGACGGCAACAGCCCGATCGAGGTCCTGCTCGTGGAGGACGACCCGGGCGACGTGTTGATGACCCAGGAGGCGTTCGAGGAGCACAAGCTGCGCAACCGGCTGACCGTCGTCTCCGACGGCGCGGAGGCGCTGGCCTACCTGCGCCGCGAGGGGCAGTACGCCGAGGCCGTGCAGCCCGACCTGATCCTGCTCGACCTGAACCTGCCGCGCCGCGACGGACGCGAGGTGCTGGAGGAGATCAAGAAGGACGACCAGCTCTGTCGGATCCCGGTGGTGGTGCTCACCACCTCCCAGGCCGACGAGGACATCCTGCGCAGCTACCAGCTGCACGCCAACGCCTACGTGACCAAGCCGGTGGACTTCGACCGCTTCATCTCGGTGGTCCGGCAGATCGACGAGTTCTTCGTCAGCGTGGTCAAGCTTCCGCCGCGTGGCTGAGCGGCTGCGGGACGACGTCGGGGAACTGCTGCGGCAGACCGCGACCGATGTCGTGCTGCCTCTGTTCCGGCGGCTCGACGACGCCGACATCTTCGAGAAAGCCCCCGGCGACCTGGTCACCGTCGCCGACCGGCGGGCGGAGGAGCGCATCTCCGAGGCGCTGCGCAAGCTCCTGCCGGGCTCGGTGGTGGTCGGCGAGGAAGCGGTCGCCGAGAACCCGGGCCTGCTGCGCCACCTGGGGGGCGGCGGTGCCGTCTGGCTGGTCGACCCGGTGGACGGTACCGGCAACTTCGCCGCCGGCCGGGCCCCGTTCGCGTTGATGGTCGCGTTGCTGACCGACGGGGAGCTGACCGGGGCGTGGGTGCTCGACCCGATCGCCGGTGTCCTCGCCGACGCCCGCCTCAATGCGGGCACCCGGCTCGACGGTCAGCCGGTGCGGGCCGTGGACGCCGCCGTGACGTCCGGCCGGATGCGCGGCACGGCCATGACCCGTTCGCTGCCCCCGGCGGTTCGTACCCGGGTCGAGGCCGGCGGGGAGCGGCTCGGCGAGCTGCTCTCCGGCCAGCACTGCGCCGGCCGGGAGTACCTGGACCTGCTCACCGGCGACCACCGGTTCGTGCTCTTCTGGCGGACGCTGCCCTGGGACCATGCGCCGGGCGTGCTGCTGGTACGGGAGGCCGGCGGGGTGGCCCGCCACCTCGACGGCGCGGAATATCATCCCGCCGACGACCGCCCGGGGCTGCTCGTCGCCGCCGACGCGGCCACCTGGTCGACCGCGCGGGCCGCCCTCCTCGCCTGACCACCGCGATCATCGCTGACCACGTTCGGCGACGCCACCGATGCGCGCCGTGGACGCAGTCGGCCCCGGGTGGTCGCGGGCCTGGTCGAACCGGCTCCGTCCGGTATCGTGACCGGCGGTCTCCCGCCGACCGGCACCTGGCGCAGCCGGCGGGATCGCCGCGCCGGGGTCGACCGGCCCCGTGGGAAGAGGGAAGGACACCTTCGTGCCCAGGACCAGCATCACCCGGTCGCGGGTGCACCGGCCGTTGACCGTCCTGCTGGCCGTGCTGGCGCTGCTGCTCGGCGGCGGTGCCGTGCCGGCCTCCGCCGAACCCAACGAGGGTGGTAGCAAGAAGCTGCGCGACGCGCTGGAGGCCGCGGCCAAGGGCCACCTGGAGGCCAAGGCGAAGCTGGAGAACTCCAAGCGCCGCCAGGCCGAGCTGACCAACGAGCTGAAGGCGGTCGAGGTACGGCTGGTGGGGCTCAGCGAGCAGGTCAGCGAGGTGGCCGCGCAGTCGTACCGGCTGGGCCGGCTCACCACCGCGTCGGCGCTGCTCAACAGCGCGACCCCCGAGGCGCTCCTTCAGCGCGCCGCCGAACTCGACGTGATGGGGCAGCGGGACGCCCGGCGGCTGCGCGAGTACCGCAGCGCGCAGGAGACCGCCGCGCAGGCCAAGCTGGCCATCGACGCCGAGGTCCGCGAGCAGCAGAAGCAGGTCGCCGCGCTGGCCAAACGGAAGCGCGACGCCGAGCAGGCCCTCGCCGCGGTCAGCTCCGGCACCAGCGGCGGGTTCCGTGGCAGCGCCCGCTCAGCTGCCCCGGCCAAACGCAACTCGGACGGCTCCTGGCCGGGCGAGTCCTGCTCGGTCAACGACCCGACCACCGACGGTTGCATCACCCCACGCACCCTGCACGCCCTCCAGCAGGCCCAGGCCGCCGGCTACAAGCGCTACGTCAAGTGCTACCGCCCCGGCGGCGACGGTGAACACCCGAAGGGCAGGGCCTGCGACTTCTCCGCCGCCACCAGCACGTTCAAGGACGAGACCGCGACCGGCGGCGACAAGGCGTACGGCGACAGCCTGGCGAACTACCTGCAGAAGAACGCCGACCGGCTCGGCGTGCTCTACGTGATCTGGTACCGACAGATCTGGCTGCCCAACACCGGGTGGCGGGCGTACAGCGGCTCCGGCAGCCCGGCCGCCGACCACACAAACCATGTTCATCTTTCGATGAACTGAGCCGGCGGCTTAGGAAGGCTGCGTACCATCGCGACGGTGAGCAGCTCATCCTCCAACGTCCTGGTGGATCCGGCGCCCGCGCCGGCCACCTCCCGCGCGCTGCCCAACGGGCTGGCCGCGTTCCTGGTCTTCTTCTCCAGCGGTGCCGTACTGGTGCTGGAGACGGTCTCGCTGCGCCTGGTCGGCCCGTACGTCGGGGTGACCCTTCAGGTGACCAGCTCGGTCATCGGCATCGCGCTGGCCGCCATCGCGTACGGGGCGTGGACCGGCGGTTGGCTCGCCGACCGGCGTGACCCGCGCCCGTTGCTCGCTCCGGCGCTGGTGCTGGCCGGCATCGCCTCGGCGGTCACCCTGCCGGTGGTCCGGTACGCCGGTGAGGTGTTGCGGGGTGGGGCGGCCAGCGCCATCCTGCTGCTCGTCGCGGCGGCCGTCTTCGTGCCGGCGGCCCTGCTGTCGGCGGTCACCCCGCTGGTGGTGAAGCTCCAACTCGCCGACCTGCGCCGCACCGGGCAGGTGGTGGGCCGGTTGTCCAGCATCGGCACCCTCGGCGGGATCAGCGCCACCCTGGTCACCGGCTTCGTGCTGGTGGCGGCGCTGCCCAGCACCGTCATCCTGATCGCGTTGGCGGCACTGCTCGGGGTCACCGGCCTCGGCCTCGGCGTCTACCTGCGCCGGCAGGAGGGGGCCGGGCGCAGCGGCTCGGGCCGGACGAAGGCCGCCCTGGCGGTGCTCGGGCTGGTCGGCGCCGGGCTCAGCGCGGTCGCGCCGAACCCGTGCGACGTGGAGACCGCGTACCACTGCGCCCGGGTGGCGGTGGACCCGTCGCGTGACTCCGGCCGGGTGCTGTACCTCAACTCGGCCCAGCACTCGTACGTGGACCTGGCCGACCCCACGCACCTGGAGTACGCGTACACGCAGTGGATCGGCGCGGCGGCGGATGTGGCGGCGCCGAAGGACCGGCGGCTGGACGCGCTGCACCTGGGCGGGGGCGGGTTCACCATGCCCCGATACCTGAGCGCCACCCGTCCGGGCAGCCACAACCTGGTCTTCGAGATCGACGGCGGGCTGGTCGAGCTGGACCGGCGTGAACTGGGCGTACGCCCGGGGCCGGAGCTGCGGGCGGTGGTGGGGGACGCCCGGATGCTGGTCGCCGGCGAGCCGGCCGACAGCCGCGACTTCGTCGTCGGGGACGCTTTCGGGCATCTGGTGGTGCCCTGGCATCTGGCCACCCGGGAGATGGCGGCCGAGGTGCGGCGGGTGCTGCGGCCCGGCGGCCTGTATGTGCAGAACGTGATCGACTATCCGCCCGGGCGGTTCATCCGCAGCGAGGTGGCCACCGTGGCGGCCGAGTTCCGGCACGTCGCGCTGGTCGCGCCGGCGAATGCGATCGCCGGTGAGGTGGGGTCGAACTTCCTCATCGTCGCCTCGGACGCGCCGCTGCCGCTGGAGGCGCTCAATCAGCGACTCGACACGCTGGACAGCGTCCCGGATCTGCTCGCCGGCGACGCCCTGGCCGCGTTCGCCGACGGTGCGCTGGTGCTCACCGACGACTACGCTCCGGTGGACCAGTTGCTCGCGACCGCCTGATCCGGTGATTTCCTGACCGATTCCGCCCAGTCAGGTGTAGCCGCGTCGGCCGGGGGCAACACGACCGACCATGGGTGGAGCGAACCGGGACGGGGCGCGGTTGCTGGGTGAGCGGTACCGGCTGATCGAACAGCTCGGAGCGGGCGGCATGTCCGTGGTGTGGCGCGGCTACGACGAGGTGCTCGGCCGCCAGGTGGCGGTGAAGGTGCTGGCGTCTCGGCTGGCCAGCGACCGGGCGTTCCGGCACCGGATCCGGTCGGAGGCGCAGGCTTCCGCGCGGCTCTGCCACCCCAACATCACCAACGTGTACGACTACGGCGAGTCCGAGCAGTCCGGGCTGACCGTGCCGTACGTGGTGATGGAGCTGGTCGACGGCGGCCCGCTGACCGGTCGGCTCGGGCGTGCCGGTCGGCTGCCCTGGCGGGAGGCGGTCACGATCGGGGCCGAGGTCAGTTCGGCGCTGGCCACCGCGCACGCCCGGGGTGTGGTGCACCGGGACGTCACCCCCGGCAACGTGATGCTCACTTCTACCGGGGTGAAGGTCGTCGACTTCGGTATCTCGGCGCTGGTCGGGGAGAGCGAGCAGGATCCGGACGGCGCGCTGCTCGGCACGCCCGCGTACCTGGCGCCGGAGCGGCTGGACAAGGGTCAGGTCTCCCCGGCGACCGACGTGTACGCCGTCGGGCTGCTGCTCTACCGGATGCTCACCGGCCGGCTGCCGTGGCAGGCCAGCACCACCACCCAGATGCTCCGCGCGCACATGTACCACGAGCCGGAGCCGATGCCCGCGGTGGCCGGGCTGCCGGAGGAGGTGGCGGAGCTGGTGCGGCGCTGCCTCGCCAAGCAGCCGGAGGACCGGCCGGCGACCGTCGAGGTGGCCCGTACGCTGGCGGAGGCGGCCGGGGTGGTCGCGGCCGTGCCGGTCTCCCCGGCACCCGGAGTGGGCGGGGATCCGACCCTGCTGGCCGCCGCGGGCACCACGATCCTGCCCTGGTCGGCCGAGACGGACGCGCTGCCCGTTGCGGGTCGTACCCGCAGCCGTCGGGCGGTGGCCCGGCGGCGTCGGGTCGAGGCCGGGGTGGCGGCGGCCGGGTTGGTGGCGGTGACGGCCGCGATGTGGGGGTTGACCTCGAAGAGTCCGGCCGGCGGAGGGGTGGACAAACCCGCCGAGGCGCGGATGGGGCTCATCCGGCAGCAGGGCTGTGGTGTGGCGTACGCGCTGCGCAGGGACTCCGGCAAGGATTTCACCGCCGAGGTGACGGTGACCAACACCGGCACGGAGGAGCTGCGGGACTGGCGGGTGCGTTTCGCCTTTCCAGGGGGCCAGACGGTGACGAAGGCCAGCCCGGCGGTGGCCAAGCAGCAGGGGCGCACGGTGGTGGTGCAGCCCGCGCCGGGGCGTGCCGCGCTCGCGCCCGGCGCGTCGGAGCAGGTCGCGTTGAGCGGGCGGTACACCGGGACCAATCCGCTGCCGGTGCAGTTCCACGTGGGTGAGACGCCCTGTGCCGTCCAGGTGTCCGCGGTGGCCGGCTCGGCACCGCCCGCCCCAGCGGCGACACCACCGGCCAGATCGGCCGTGAAGAAGGCGTCCGCCGGGGATGGGGCTGCCGCGACCTCGCCGAAGGGCCCGGGCGGCGGTGCGAAGGCCAAGCCGAAGAAGGGCCCGGGTGGTGAGCCGAAGAAGGCCGAGCGCCCCGCGGGACGGGACGACGATGACGACGAGCGCGACGACGAGCGCGACGAGGAGTGAGGGTCCGCCGGGCCGCTGAACCTCAGCCGGGGGTGGCGAACCGCTGCACCTGCTCGATGGTGCCCTCCACGATCAGCACGCTCTCCGGTTGGAGCACCATGTCCGGCCCGGCGTAGCGGAAGTGTTCCCCGGGAAGCTTCGCGCCGACCACCATCACCCCGTACCGGTCGGTTGGGGCCAGGTCGCGCAGCCGCCGGCCGACGAGGCTCTGCGGCACCGGCACCTTGGCGATGGCCACGTCGTCGCCGAACTCGATGAAGTCGAGCATCCGGCTGACGATCAGGTGCGCCACCCGCTCGCCGGTCTCGGCCTCGGGGAAGACGACGTGGTGCGCGCCGACCGAGGCGAGGATCTTGGCGTGCTTCGCCGAGGTGGCCCGGGCCCAGATCTGCGGTACGCCCAGCTCGGTCAGCGCCAGCACGGTGAGCACGCTCGCTTCCACCGACGCCCCGATCGCCACCACCACCCGGCGGAACTCCGCCACGCCGAGCTGTCGCAGCGCGGCCTCCTCGGTGCCGTCCGCCTGGACGACCCGGTCGAGCTGCTCCGACCAGCGCTGCACCGGGTCCGGGTTGCGGTCGATGGCGAGCACCTCGTGACCGAGTTGGGTGAGGGCGCTGGCCAGGTGGTAACCGAACCGGCCCAGGCCGACGACCACGACGCCGCTGTCGTCAAGGTTCCTAGCCGACAATGGGTTGCTCCTCCGGGTAGCGGTAGAGGCGGTGTCGGGTGTTCAACGCGATGGCTGAGCCGAGGGTGAGTGGCCCGACCCGCCCGATGTACATGAGCAGGATCAACAGCAGTTGGCCGGAGGTGCCGTAGTCGGCGGGGGTGCCGACGGAGAGGCCCGTGGTGGTGAAGGCGGAGGTCACCTCGAACAGCGCGCGGTAGTAGGCCGTCCCTTCGGTCATCAGGATCAGCCCCACCGTGCCGCCGGCCACCAGGGCGACGCTGAGCAGGGCCACGGTGAGCGCCTGCCGTTGGCTGGCGGTGGCGATGCGGCTGTGGCCCACGGTGACGTCGGGTTCGCCGCGCAGCTCCGCCCAGATGACGAAGGCGAGCAGGAAGAAGGTGGAGACCTTGATGCCGCCGGCGGTGCTGGCGCTGCCGCCGCCGATGAACATCAGCGCGATGAGCAGGGGGTAGGTCTCCTCGTCGAGCCGGTTCGTGTCGAGGCTGTTGAAGCCGCCGGTCCGGACGACCGCGTTCTGGGTGAAGGCGGAGAGCAGCTTGCCGCGCCAGTCGTACGGGCCGAGGGTGTTCGGGTTGGCCCACTCGGCGGCGAGCAGGCCGACGAGGCCGATCAGGAGCAGGGCGAGGCTGCCCCAGACGGTCAGTTTGGTGGAGACCGCCCAGGACAGGGGTCGGCGCCAGGCCCGGGCCACCTCGAACAGCGCCGGAAACCCGAGACCGCCGACGATGGTGCCGGCCACGAGGGGCAGGCAGACCCACGGGTCGCGGGCGAAGCCCACCAGGCTGTCGGACCAGAGGGAGAAGCCACCGTTGTTGAAGCCCTGGACGGCGTGGAACAGCCCGTACCAGAGGGCCCGACCGGCCGGGTAGTCGTAGGTCAGCCAGAGTCGCCCGGCGAGGAAGACGGTGATCATGGCCTCGCTGACCAGGGCGAGTCCCGCAATACGCACCAGCAGGCGACGTACGTCGCCGATGCCGTACTCGGCGGTCTCGGCCTGTACGAGCAGCCGGTTGCGCAGCCCGAGCTGCCGGGCGACCACCAGGATGACCAGGGTGGCACCGGTCAGGATGCCGAGGCCGCCGACCTGGGTGAGCACCGTGATCATGATCAGGCCGAAGCCGTTCCAGTACGTCGGGGTGTCGACCACGGGCATGCCGGTGACCGAGATGGCGGAGGTGGCGGTGAACAGCGCGGTGGTGAAGGGGGTGAACCGGTGCTCGCCGGTGGCCCAGGGCAGCATCAGCAGGCTGGTGCCGAGCGCGATCGCCGCCAGGAAGCCGAGCGGCACCAGCCGCACGGGATGACGGAGAAAGCGGCGCACCAAACAATCCTGGCGCTATCCGGCATCCCGGTGGCGATGAATCGGCTATCTCGCAGGGTTCACCCGCCGGTCAGACGCGGACCAACTGGCGGTCAGCCGCAGCCGGTCTGCTGGGCGTCACCCATCGACGACAGGAGACGGCGTTGCGACGTACCCTTTCCGCTCTCGGCCTGGCCGGCACGCTGCTGGCGGTGGCCGTGGCCGTGCCCGGCGCGGCGTCCGCCCGCGAGGACGACGCGGAGCGCGCGGACCGGGCCGAGCACCGGCCCATCGTGATCGCCCACCGTGGCGCGAGTGGCTACCGCCCGGAGCACACCCTGGAGGCGTACCGGCTGGCGATCCGGATGGGCGCCGACTACATCGAGCCGGATCTGGTCTCGACGAAGGACGGCGTGCTGGTCGCCCGGCACGAGAACGAGATCTCGGGTACGACCGACGTGGCGGTCCGGCCGGAGTTCGCCGCCCGCCGGGCGACGAAGACCATCGACGGGGTGGCCGTCACCGGATGGTTCACCGAGGACTTCACCCTGGCCGAGCTGAAGACGCTGCGGGCCAAGGAGCGGCTGCCCCAGGTGCGGGTGGCGAACACCGCCTTCGACGGGCGGTTCGAGGTGCCGACCTTCCAGGAGGTCATCGACCTGGCCCGAGCGGAGAGCCGCCAGCGGGGCAGGATCATCGGCGTCTACCCGGAGACCAAACACCCCAGCTACTTCGCCTCGATCGGGCTGCCCCTGGAGGAGCCGCTGGTGGCGGTGCTGCGCAAGAACAGGATGGCGCACCGGAACGCGCCCGTGTACGTCCAGTCCTTCGAGACGGCGAACCTGCGCAGGCTGAACCGGATGGTGGACGTGCCGCTGGTGCAGCTATTGGACGCCACCGGTCGCCCGTACGACTTCACCGTCGCCGGCGACCCGCGCGGCTACGCCGACCTGGCCGCGCCCGCCGGGCTGCGCTGGATCGCCCGGTACGCCGACGGCGTCGGCCTGAACAAGAACCTGATCGTCCCCCGGGACGCCACCGGCACGCTGCGCGCGCCGACCACCGTGGTCCGCGACGCCCATCGCGAGAAACTGCTCGTGCACGCCTGGACGTTCCGCGCCGAGAACCAGTTCCTGCCCGCCGACTTCCGGGTCGGCGCCGACCCCAACGCCCGCGGCGACGTCACCGCCGAGTACGAACTTTTCTACGGCCTGGGTCTGGACGGCGTCTTCGCCGACCAGCCCGACACCGCCGTGGCGGCCCGCGCCGGCCTGCCGACCCGCTGACGGTCACCCTTCTCCACGGGTACGCGGGGCGCCCGCTCGATCCGGCCGCCCCGCGTACGTCGACTGCCAGTCTCACTCCTTACCAAGCACGGCCTAGTAGGTGAAGGTCCAGAGGAAGTAGAAGCCGCCGGAGGGACCGGAGGGGCGGTACTCGCAGTAGAACCAGTTCCACCGACCGGTCTGCACCCCCTCGCTGCCGTAGCTCTGGCAGAACTGGTAGTCGTAGTAGACGCCGCGAAGCGTGCCGCCTGGCGGGTCAGCGGCCGCCGGGGTGCTCGCCCCGACCAGTCCGCCCAGTGCGAGGGTCGTCGCTGCCACCGCCGTCGCCAACCTTCGTCCGCGCATGAAGCCTCCTTCTGTCGTCGTCCACAGCGCACGGCGACTCGCCGTCGAGTCGGAGCCCAGGACATCGAGATACTTCAATCAGGCTTGCATGGGCGTGCCTGCACCGGCTTCCGACAACGGGCGATGCTGGAGCGATGATCCGCCAGTGGGGGCCTCCATCGAACGGGCACCTGCCCCGAGAGGGTGTACGGGCGGGACGGGGGCATCGATCAGATGCCGCCGCAAGTTCCTCCATCATCGGCGGGTCGCCTCGTTCGCGGCCGGGTCAGTCGATCGGCCGTTCGGCCACGTAGGTGCCCCGGCCGGGCTGGCCGGTGATCAGCTCCCGGTCGTGCAGCAGGGACAACGCGCGCGACGCGGTGTTCATGTGGACCTCGTGCGACTCGGCGAGTTCGCGGGTGGACGGAAGTTTGTCGCCCGGCTTGAGGTCACCGCTCCTGATCTTCGTGGCGAGGTCGTTGCCATCCGTCGGTACGGGGGCTCGGCTGTAGGCATGGGTGACTCCGGTTGGTTCGGCGTCTCCGATCATGCCGGGCCTACACCAGTAACTACACCAAGCTGCCGTGTCGTGATGACCGGGGTCGACCTACCCAAGTACGGCGGCGGATCGACCGTCTCCGCCGAGGACGCGCAGGGCGTACGACACTGGGTCTTCTGCGACCGGCTGCTCGACGGCGGCCGGCGCTGCCTTCGACCGGCCGACCACGACGGCGACTGTGCCGACCCGACCGGATGACCTCGGGCAGACGATAGGACGACGGAGGGACACGGCCCCCCGTGTGGCCGTGTCCCTCCCGCCGTCGTCGCGTCAGCCGGCCAGCAGCTCGTACGCCACCTTCGGGGCGTCCTGCGCGCCGGCCGGCGCGGTCACCGCCGGGGCGCTGCCGTAGTCGCGGTACTCGACCAGGTACGTGTACGCCTTCCGCTTCCCCGCCGCCGGCACCTGGAGGGCCAACCGGGTGAGGTTGCCGTCCGCGCCCACCTCGGCGGTGAACGGTACGGTCTTCGCCGCCGCACCGAGTGCCGTCATCTCCTCGGCCTCCAGCGCCTTCGCCGCCTCACCCGAGGTCAGGTCGATCGTGCCGGCGTACCGTCCGGCGGCCTTTTCCTCGACGGCCGTCGCCGCCTCGATCAGCACGCCGGCGTTGCCGACGTCCACCCCTTCCCAGACCGGCGTGGACTCACTGTCGGTCAGCTTGGCGCGGTCCAGCCGCAGCCAGCGGTCCGGCAGCTTCGGCAGACCGGTCAGCCCCTCCGTGCCGGTGAACTTCACCTTCATCCAGATCTGCTCCGACACGATCCGGAACGACATCCGGGTGGTGAAGCCGAGGTCGGCGTCTTTCGCGGACGTGGTGAACTCCATGCCCTTCGACGCCGGGTCGACAAGTCCCGAGAAGGTGGCGGAGGAATCCTTGCCGGTGTACCGGAACGTCCCCTCCGTACCGTCGGGAACGGCGGCGAGCAGTTCCTGCTTCGGCGTCAGCTTGGCGCTCGTCGCCGGGCCGGCGACCGGGGCGGAGCCCGTCGCGCCGCAGCCGCCGGCCACAACGGTCACGGCCAACGCGGCGGCGCTGGTGACGACCCGACGGAGGAGCCCAGCGGTACGACTGTGCTGTGTCATCGCATCTCTTTCTCACATGTCTGGCGGTTGCCGAGGACGATGCTGAGGGCCGCCACTGCCGGGTCGCTGCCGATATGCTGCCGTCCGACTGCCGTGCGGCTGCCGCCGCCGGAAGCGGGGTGTCAGGAGCGGAAATTTCCCATGTCAGGAGCGCTGCGCTTCGAGATTCTCGGTCCCCAGCGGGCCTGGCACGGAGAGCAGGAAATCGACACCGGCCCCGGCAAGCAGCGGGCCGTGCTGGCCGTGCTGCTCCTCTCACCCGGCCGGAGCGTGCCGACCGGGCAACTGGTCGACGCGGTCTGGCCGGACGATCCGCCCGCCAACGGCCCCAACGTTGTGCAGAAGTACGTTGCCGGACTGCGCCGGGTGCTGGAACCGGATCGATCCCCGCGCGCACCGGGGCAGGTGCTCACCCTCACCGAGGCCGGTTACCTCCTGCGGGTGCCGCCTGAGGCGGTGGACGCGGTCCGCTTCGAACGGTCGGTGCGTCGGGCGCAACAGGCCCGGGCCGAGGGACGGACCGCCGAGGCGGTCGCCGAGCTGCGCGCGGCCACCGAGCTGTGGCGGGGCGAGCCGCTGCCCGGCCTGCCCGGGCCGTTCTTCGAGTCCGCCCGGTACCGGCTGGTCGAGCTGCGCGCCACCGCGCTGGAGACCCGGGTCGAACTGGAACTGGAACTGGGCCGGCACCGGGAGCTTGCCGGCGAACTGACCGATTTGGTGGCCGAGTTCCCGCTCCGGGAACGGCTGCGCCACCAGCTGATGCTGGCCCTCTACCGCAGCGGCCGGCAGGCGGAGGCCCTCGCCGCGTACCGGGAGATCGGCGAGCTGCTGCGCGAGGAGTACGGCATCGAACCGGGCAACGCCCTCCAGGAACTGCACCGGCGCATCCTGCGCTCCGACCCGGCTCTGAACCCTCCGGCACAACCCACACCGTCCGTCCCGACTGCTCCGACGACGACTTCCACCCCGGCGACCGTTCCGGCGCCGCCCGGCGCGGTGCCCGCTCCCGTTGACGCAATGCCCGCCGCTGTGCAGATGCCATCACTGCCCAGCGCGGCGACGGTGAGTCGATCCCCCGTCCCGGCGGGCTGGCCACCAGCCCTCACCCCAGGCGTGCCGGTTCTGCCGGTACCGCCGGCCCGGCCGGTCTGGCATGCGCCACGCTGGATAAGCGTGACGGCGACCGTCGCGGCCACGGCCGTGGTCCTGCTGTCGTTCGGTGCCCTCACCTGGGCGGTCGTCCTCGGGTACGCGGCCTGGCGGCGCAGTTGGCGGCTCGCCCTGGCGGGGCTGGGCTACCTCGCCCTGGTCGGGAGCCTCCTCTGCCTCGCCCTGACCAGCGACCCCGAGGCGGAGCCCCCGGACGGGGAACTCCTCTACGTCCTCAGCGTGGTCGCGGTGTGTTGGTGCGTGGGAACCGTGCACGTCGTACTGCTGAGTCGGGGCTTCCGGGGCTTGGTGCGCCGGGTCCTCGACGTAGCGGACCGGCGGGGCGACGAGGAACGGCGGGCACGTCGCGAGCAGGCCCGCTACCTTTTGCACCATCACCCGGCAGCCCGGCACGAGCTGCGTATCGGTCGCCCCGACCTGCCCCGCGTCTTCGACGACGGTGGGCTCGTCGACGTCAACGCGGTGGGCGACCAGGTACTGGCCGGACTGCCCGGCCTGACCCCCGACCAGTGCCGGCACATCGTCACCGACAGGCTGCTGCGCGGCCCGTACTCGTCGGTGGAGGAACTGGCCGGGCGCTGCCTGCTCTCGCCGGCCGTGACAGAGCACCTGCGGCACGTCCTCGTCTTCCTGCCGCCTCCCGGGCCGCCCCCGGCGTCCACCTGAGCGACCGGGGTCAGCCGGCCGTGGTGGGCCTGTCGCCAGCGTCACCGAAGTACCAACCACGGCGGCCATCAACTTAGGTTGACATCGAGGTGCCGTCAACCTAAGTTGATGACATGCCGCCGCTTTCCGATCTCCCGACCCCCGACCAGCCCGCCGCCGCGCTCGCCGCCGTCGTCGCGCTGCGTCGACTGGCCGGCCAGCTCGAACTGGCAGCCGTGAAGGAAGCGATCCGACAGGGTTGGACGTGGGCGGAGGTAGGCCAAGCCCTCGGCGTCAGCGCGCAGGCGGCACACAAGAAGTTCGCACCCATGACCCGGGAACGCCGGTCATAGCCCGTCCACAGGAGGAGGTTCCGATGGGACTCTCAAACGCCGTCCGCGACATCAAGACCATGCGGCAGGTGCTGACCGATGCCGAGGCGGAGGCCCGACGCGCCGGAGAGGACCTGCCCGCACCGGAGCATCTGCTCGTCGCGGCGACCGGGCTGTCGGAGGGCAGCGCCCACCGCGCCTTCGGTCGGGTGGGCGCCGACCCCGGCACACTGCGCCAAGCCATCGAGCGGGCGCACGCGACCGCCCTGGCCTCCATCGGCATCTCCACCTCGGAGACCGCCCCACCCGCAGGTGGGCAACTCAGGCCGGCCACCGGGGTCTTCCGCGCCACCCCGCAGGCCCAGCAGGTGTGGCAGCAGGCCGTGACGCTGTCCAAGTCGGCGCGCCCGCCAGGCATCCGGGGAGCCCATGTCGTCGCGGCGGTCTGCTCACTCACCCAGGGCACCGCCGTACGTGCCCTCGCGGCGATGGGCGTCGATCCCGCAGCGCTCAGGCGAGCCGCACTCGTCGAGGGAGGTATCGAAGACGCCCCACAGTGAGGCCGCCACCCCATGTCCGGCCGGGGTGACCGAGGAGTTCCCGGCAAGGGGCGAGCCACACCGTGGCGGGGGATTGGGGGCAGGGAGTCGGGCCGGTCCCGCGCGGGCCGGTGCTGGTAGAAATGCCGGATGAGCCAGGATCGGGCGGCGGTACGGGATCGGGCCGAGGCGGTGCTGCGCCGGCTGGCCGGCGAGCACGCCCGGCTCCGGGAGGACCAGTGGCGGGCGATCGAGGCGCTGGTGGTGGACCGGCGTCGGGTGCTCTGCGTGCAACGCACCGGGTGGGGCAAGTCGGCGGTCTACTTCGTGGCCACCGCGCTGCTGCGGGAGCGTCCCGACGCCGCCGGCCCGACCGTGATCGTCTCCCCGCTGCTGGCGTTGATGCGTAACCAGGTGGAGTCCGCCGCCCGCGCCGGCATCCGGGCCCGCACGATCAACTCCGCCAACCTGGAGGAGTGGGACGAGATCACCTCCGAGATCCACACCGGGGCGGTGGACGTCCTGCTGATCAGCCCGGAACGGCTCAACAACCCCGACTTCCGGGACAGCGTGCTGCCGAAGCTGGCCGCCACCACCGGCCTGCTGGTGGTGGACGAGGCGCACTGCGTCTCCGACTGGGGGCACGACTTCCGGCCGGACTACCGCCGACTGCGGACCTTCCTCGCCGAACTGCCCGCGCGGACCCCGGTGCTGGCCACCACGGCCACCGCCAACGCCCGGGTCACCGCCGACGTCGCCGAGCAACTCGGCACCGAACTGGCCGATCCGGCCGCCCGGCGACCGGACGTGCTGGTGCTGCGCGGCTCGCTGGACCGGGAGTCGCTGCGGCTGGGCGTACTCGACCTGCCGAGCCCGGCCCACCGCCTGGCCTGGCTCGCCGACCACCTGGACCAGCTCCCCGGCTCGGGGATCATCTACACGCTGACCGTCGCGGCGGCGGGGGAGACCGCCGAGTTCCTCCGCGCCCGCGGCTGGTCGGTCGCCTCCTACACCGGCCAGGCCGAGGACGCCGACCGGCGTGCCGCCGAGCAGGACCTGCTCGACAACAAGATCAAGGCGTTGGTGGCCACCTCCGCGCTCGGCATGGGCTTCGACAAACCGGACCTCGGCTTCGTGGTGCACCTCGGCGCACCGCCCTCCCCGATCGCGTACTACCAGCAGGTCGGCCGGGCCGGGCGGGCCGTCGCGCACGCCGAGGTGCTGCTGCTGCCCGGTGCCGAGGACGCGGCCATCTGGCGGTACTTCGCCTCGCTCGCCTTTCCGCCCGAGGAGCAGGTCCGGGCGGTGCTCGCCGCCCTGCCGACCGACCGGCCGCTCTCCACCCAGGCCCTGGAGCCGGTCGTCGACCTGCGCCGGACCCGCCTCGAACTGATGCTCAAGGTGCTCGACGTGGACGGGGCGGTGCGCCGGGTACGCGGCGGCTGGCTCGCCACCGGCGAACCCTGGGTCTACGACGAACCTCGGCTGCGCCGCGTCGCCCAGGCCCGCACCGCGGAGCAGCAGGCCATGCGGGAGTACGCGACGACATCCGGCTGCCGGCTGCGTTACCTGCGCGAATGCCTCGACGACAGCGGGGCGGCCGACTGCGGTCGCTGCGACCGCTGCGCCGGGCCGCTGTTCACCACCGACGTCTCCGCCGCCGCGCTGGCCGCCGCGCAGACCTTCCTCGGCCGGCCCGGTGTGGCGATCGCGCCGAAGAAGCTCTGGCCAACCGGCCTCGACGCGGTGGGCGTACCCCTGAAGGGTCGGATTCCCCCGGCGGAGCAGGCGCTGCCCGGGCGGGCCGTGGGCCGGTTGTCCGATCTCGGCTGGGGTGGGCGGCTGCGCGGGCTGCTCAGCCCGGAGGCCACCGACGCGCCGGTCCCGAACGACGTGGCCGCGGCCGTGGTCGACGTGTTGAAGGAGTGGGCGCACGGTGACGACCGGTGGCCGCGTCGCCCGGCCGGCGTGGTCGCCGTCGGTTCCCGCGCCCGTCCGGCGCTGGTCGGCTCGCTCGCCGAGCGGATAGCCGCGGTCGGCCGGCTGCCACTGCTCGGCCACGTCGTCCCCGCCGGCCCGGCCGGGGGCGGCGGGCCGCGCGGCAACAGCGCCCAGCGGGTACGCACGCTGCACGACGCCTTCAGCCTGCCGGACGGGCTGGCCGACACGCTCGCCGGGTTGGACGGCCCGGTGCTGCTCGTCGACGACCTGGTCGACTCCGGGTGGACGATGACCATGGTGGCCCGGCTGCTGCGTCGGGCCGGCGCCCCGGACGTGCTTCCGTTGGCCCTCGCCGTGGCCGGCTGACCGCCCTACCGGAAAGGTTCCCGCCCACGGCGGATTGCGAGGGCCGCCACGGTGACCACCTGGCGGCTGGGTCGGGGTCGGGCCGGCGGTACCGTGGGCGCATGGCCGAGCAGCGATCCGTCACGGCGGTCGACCCCGACGCGCGGGCCTTTGACCTGCGGCCCGGCGGAGCGGACGGTGTCGGGCTGGACCGGAGCACCCTGCGGCTCGCGCTGACCGTGGGCGGGCTGGTGCTCGCCGTCCTGCTCGGCTTCGGCCTCGGGCGGGCCAACCCGAAGCCCACCACTGCGGCCGGGGCCGGTGTCGGGGCAACGGCCACCGGCGAACACACCCACGCCCCCGGCACCGGCGCACACGAGCACGGCACCGGCGCGGCGGACGCGACGGCGGCCGGGCTCTCCGTCACCGCGTCCGGCTACACGCTGACCCCGTCGGGCACCGGGTTCGTCGCCGGCCGGGCCGCGGACTTCCGCTTCCAGATCCGCGACGACCAGCGGCGCGTGGTCACCCGGTTCGCCGTCGTCCACGACAAGCCGATGCACCTGATCGTGGTGCGCCGGGACCTCACCGGCTACCAGCACCTGCACCCCACGATGGCCGCCGACGGCACCTGGTCGGTGCCGGTGACGCTGGCCCGGCCCGGCGTCTGGCGGGCGTACGCCGACTTCACCGTGGTCGCCGACGACGGTGCGCAGACGCCGGCCACCCTCGGGGTCGACCTGGTGGTGCCGGGCGACTACCGGCCCCGGCCGCTGCCGGCCCCGGCCACCACCGCGACCGTGGACGGCTTCGACGTCGACTACCAGGGCACGCCCGAGGTGGGACGGGCCGTCCCGCTGCGCTTCCAGATCCGCGACGGGGCCGCCCCGGCCGCGCTGGAACGCTATCTCGGCGCGTACGGCCACCTCGTCGCGTTGCGCGAGGGCGACCTCGGTTACCTGCACGTCCATCCGGAGCCGGCACCGACCGGGGACGTGGTCACCTTCTGGCTGACCGCGCCTGGGCCGGGCCGTTACCGGATGTACCTCGACTTCCAGGTGGCGGGCGTGGTGCGTACCGCCGAGTTCACCGTCACGGTCGCCTGACCGCCTACCCACATCCCGCGGCGTGCCGCACCCGTCGGATGCCCGGTCATCCCGCCCGGCGGACCGGACGGCGGGCCAGGTAGCGGAGCAGGTCGCGGATGTGGTGCTTCTCCTCGGCCGCGACGGCCGGGTCGGCGAGCCGTTCCAGGATGACCCGGACGTCCGCCTCGACCGGGCTGTCGTCGACCCGGCGCCGGGGGGTGGGACCGGCGTCCGGCAGGCCGAGCGCGCGGAACGCCGCCGCGACGGGTAGGTCGAGGGCGGCGCAGAAGCCACGGACCTTGGCCAGCTCGGGGTAGTCCTGCCAGTCCCCGGCCAGCCAGCGGAAGACGGTGGACCGACCCACCCCGGTGTGCGCCGCGAGGTCACTCACCGTCCAACCCCGCTCGTCGCGGGCGTCGTCGATGGCACGGCGCACGAAACGCGCGAAGGCCATCTGGGGTGAAACCTCTACGGAGCCCATTCCTGCCGGGTGGTTCCCTTCTCGAACCGCGACGCGTGCCGGTGCGTCCCCTTCAGGGTAGTACGACGCCGGGTCGCGGCGATTGACCGATCAGCCGGCCGGAGCGTCCTCGGTGAGCAGCCTCGCCAGCCGGGGCCTGACCTGCCACTGGTCGACCAGGTCCCGGTACTCGGCCCGCTGCTGCCCGGTGGCCGTGCCATCGGTGCGCCGGGCCCGGATCAGCAGGTTCCGTGGAGTGTGCCGGGAGTCGACGAACTCCACCACCTCGGCGCGGTAGCCGTGCAACCGGAGCAGCCCGGCGCGCAGCGCGTCGGTGAGCACATCGGCGAAGCGTTCCCGCAGGATCCCCTGACGGGTCAGCAGGTCGTACGGGGGCGGCGCGGGCCGGGTACGCAGCTGTGCGGCGATGTCGTGGTGGCAGCACGGCGCGGCCAGCACCCAGCGGGAGCGCCAGCGCACCGCCCGGGCCAGTGCCTCGTCGGTGGCGGTGTCGCAGGCGTGCAGGGCCAGCACCAGGTCGGGGGCCGGCTCGACCACCGCGTCGGCAATGGTGCCGGCGACGAACGAGACGCGGTCGGCCCAACCGAGCCGCTCGGCCAGCTCGGTGTTGCGCCGCCGCTGGTCCTCCCGCACGTCCACCCCGACCAGTTCGACGTCGACGCCACGCTGGGCCAGATAGCGGTACGCCGCGAAGGTCAGGTACGCGTTGCCGCAGCCCAGGTCCACCACCCGCAGCGGACCGCTCAGCTCGTCGGGCAGGGTGGCGGCGAGCGCCCGTAGGAAGGCGTCCACCTGACGTCGCTTGGCGGCCGAGCCGCCGATCTCGGCGAAGATCGGGTCGCCCGGGTCGAGCAGGTAGTCCTTGGTCCGGTCGTGCCCGGACGGCTCGGCCCCGGCCCGGTCCGCCGCCGCCCGGTGCAGCTGCGCCTCGCCCGACTTGGTCACCCTGAGCTGAAGTGTCGCGTCGGCGGTCTCCACGTGCCAGTTGCCGAACGGCTCGGCCAGTAGCGCGTCGATCGCCGCGCCGGCCTCCGTGCCCGGTGCCACGTTGCGGGTGTGCGGCCGGCTGCCGTCGGACGTGGAGATCTGCAACCGGCGTCCGGCCTTGAGAACGACCGGGCGCAGTTCGGCGCGAACCACCGAGGGACGTTGGCCGCGGCGGCGGCCGGCGGCGACGGCGCGGGTCAGGTTGGGGTCGAGCAGCAGCTCCCGGACCTTGGTCAGGGCAGCGTGCAACGGTTCCGGCATGGCTCCATCATCCTTCCTCCACCGCGCCGCCCCGCAGCCCCACCCCGAGGTGGAAAGAGGGTGGCGGTGGGAGAAGGTTGCCGAAAGAGCATGGGCGACCTGACGGCCGCGTGCGGCCGTGAAGGAGGACGTCCTCCGGGCCGCCGGTGGCGGCACGAAGGACGTCGCGTGTCCCGTTGTCAGTCGGCGGTCGCCTCGGCCGGCGTACCCGCGCCGGAACCGGCAGCCCGACGCCGCCGGCGGCGGCGCGGTTTCGTCGACTGCTCGCCGTCACCGGCGGCCGGTTGGGCGTCGCCCGTCCCGGTGGCCCGGTGGGCGTCGCCCGCGCCAGTGGCCGGCTGGGCGTCGCCCGCGATCGTCCCGCTCGGCTCGCCCGCGAGGATCTCGCCGGCCCGGCGGCGACGCCGGCGCCGTGGGATACGGGTGCCCTCCTCGTCGGTCGCCACCGGCGTCTCGGCGTCCGGGGTGTCAGTGCCGGACCGGCCCTGGC
>NZ_SMKF01000074.1 GCF_004348325.1 Micromonospora sp. KC213
GGGCAGGTGGTGGTGCTCGTCCAGCTCCCAGGTGCCGGTGTCCACGCCCGCCCACGGGTCCACCGGCGTGCGGTGCTCCGGCGGCTCCGGCGGCGGGACCGGGGTGGGCTCGGCGGACTCGCCCCAGGCAGGTCGCCGCGGCAGCGGAGGTGGGACCGCGGCCGACCCGCTCCAGCGCGGTGCGGGCGGCGGCTCGTGATCCACCCGCGTCCGGTCCGGTGGTGGCCGGACGTCGACGTGGGTGCGGTCCGGGGCGGCGGTGCTCGGCGCGGTGTCGGGCTCGGGCGAGCCGGCCCCGAGGTCGACGCCGGCGTCGTCAGGGACGCCGGCCGGAGCCCCATCCGGGCCGGTGCCGGCCGGATCCCGGTCCCCGGTGCCGGCCGGATCCCGGTCCGGGCCGGTGACCGGCGTGCTTCCCTCGGCCGGCCGGTCCGGACCCGGCTGCGGCTGCGGCATCGCGGCAATCTCCTCTCGCGCCGGTAGCGAGGTTAGTACCGGACCGCCAGTCACCGCGATCCGCGTCACCGCTGTGGGCCGCGAACCACCGGTGGCGAGCGTACCGGTGCCGCGCGGTGCCGGGTCGGCAAGCGCGTACCCTTGGGCATCATGAGTGTCCCGTCCACGACGCCGCGCCCCGCCGCGGCCAATTCCGGCGACGGCCCCGGCTCGGTGGGTCCGTCGCCACGCCGCGACCTGGAGCTGTCGGTCTGGCCCCGGCTGGAGCCGCTGCTGCCCCAGGTGACCAAGCCCATCCAGTACGTCGGTGGCGAGCTGGGTGCGGTGGTCAAGGACTGGGACGCGGCAACCGTGCGCTGGGCGTTGATGTACCCCGACGCGTACGAGGTGGGCCTGCCCAACCAGGGTGTGCAGATCCTCTACGAGGTGCTCAACGAGCTGCCGGACACCCTCGCCGAGCGGACGTACGCGGTCTGGCCGGACCTGGAGAAGCTGATGCGCGCCCACGGCGTGCCGCAGTTCACCGTCGACGCGCACCGCCCGGTGCGTGCCTTCGACGTGTTCGGCGTCTCGTTCTCCACCGAGCTGGGTTACACCAACCTGCTCACCGCGATCGACCTGGCCGGCATCCCGCTGCTCGCGGCCGACCGTACCGACGCCGACCCGGTGATCCTCGCCGGCGGCCACGCCGCGTTCAACCCGGAGCCGATCGCCGACTTCGTCGACGCCGCGGTGCTCGGCGACGGCGAGGAGGCGGTCCTGGAGATCACCGCGATCGTGCGGGAGTGGAAGGCGGAGGGTTCGCCCGGCGGGCGTGACGAGCTGCTGTTGCGGCTGGCCCGCACCGAGAGCGTCTACGTGCCGCGCTTCTACGACGTGGACTACCTGCCCGACGGCCGGATCCAGCGGGTGGTGCCGAACCGCCCGGACGTGCCGTTCCGGGTGCACAAGCGCACGACGATGGACCTGGACGCCTGGCCGTACCCGAAGAAGCCGCTCGTCCCGCTGGCCGAGACGGTGCACGAGCGGTACGCGGTGGAGATCTTCCGGGGTTGCACCCGGGGTTGCCGGTTCTGCCAGGCGGGGATGATCACCCGCCCGGTGCGGGAACGCTCGATCACCACCGTTGGCCAGATGGTGCAGCAGGGGTTGGAGTTCTCCGGCTTCCACGAGGTCGGCCTGCTGTCGCTGTCGTCGGCCGACCACTCGGAGATCGGCGACATGTGCTCCGGCCTGGCCCAGCAGTACGAGGGCACGAACGTGTCGCTGTCGCTGCCGTCGACCCGGGTGGACGCCTTCAACATCGACCTGGCGCAGGAGCTGTCCCGCAACGGCCGGCGTACCGGTCTGACCTTCGCCCCGGAGGGCGGCTCGGAGCGGATCCGCAAGGTCATCAACAAGATGGTGTCGAAGGACGACCTCATCCGCACCGTCGTCACCGCGTACACCAACGGCTGGCGGCAGGTGAAGCTCTACTTCATGTGTGGGCTGCCCACCGAGACCGACGCCGACGTCCTGGAGATCGCGGACATGGCGCACGAGGTCATCCGCGCCGGCCGGGCGGCCACCGGCAGCAGGGACATCCGCTGCACGGTATCCATCGGTGGTTTCGTGCCGAAGCCGCACACCCCGTTCCAGTGGGCCTCGATGGAGCGCCCGGAGGTCATCGACCACCGGCTCAAGCTGCTCAAGCAGGCGATCAACGCGGACCGGTCGCTGGGGCGGGCGATCGGCTTCCGCTACCACGACGGTGAGCCGTCGCTGATCGAGGGCCTGCTGTCCCGGGGTGACCGACGGGTCGGCGCGGTGATCCGCCGGGTGTGGGAGAACGGCGGCCGGTTCGACGGCTGGAGCGAGCACTTCTCGTACCAGCGCTGGGTGGAGGCCGCCGCCGAGGTGCTGCCGGCCTTCGGGGTCGACCTGGACTGGTACACCACCCGGGAGCGTGACGAGCTGGAGGTCCTGCCCTGGGACCATCTGGACTCCGGCCTGGACAAGGACTGGCTCTGGCAGGACTGGCAGGACGCCCTCGGCGAGTACGAGCAGGACGACTGCCGCTGGACGCCGTGCTTCGACTGCGGCGTGTGTCCGGCCATGGACACCGAGATCCAGATCGGCCCGACGGGGAAGAAGCTGCTCCCGCTCACTCCGGTCAACGGCCTGAAGTTCCCCGCCGCCGCCTCCCAGTAGGGTCCGCGCGCCCCACTCTGCCCGGTGATCATGAGGTTATCGTCTCCGGCACGGCGTGTCGCCGCCGGTAACTTCATGATCAACTGGTTCTGACCGAACGAGGAGCACGACGATCAGCAGGAAACCACAGCCGGAGGGCGGGCAGGCGCCGGTCGTCCAGCGCGTCCGGATCCGGTACGCCAAGCGTGGCCCGCTCCGCTTCACCTCGCACCGGGACTTCGCCCGGGCCTTCGAGCGGGCGTTGCGCCGGGCCGGCGTACCGATCGCCTTCTCGCAGGGCTTCACCCCGCACCCCAAGATTTCCTACGCCAGCGCCGCCCCGACCGGCGTGGCCAGCGAGGCCGAATACCTGGAGATCGGCCTGCGGGAGCCGGTCGACCCGGCGCGGCTGCGCGGCGCGCTGGACGCCGCGCTCTCGCCCGGCCTGGACGTGCTCGACGCGGTGGTGGCCCAGGGGGGCAGCCTGGCCGACCGGATCGAGGCCTCGCACTGGCGCATCGAGATGCCCCAGGTCGAGCCGGCCGCGCTGGACCGGGCGGTGGCCGCGTTCACCGCCGCCGACGAGGTGCTCGTCGAGCGGATGACCAAGCAGGGCCGGCGGACCTTCGACGCCCGTGCGGCCGTGATGCGCATCGATGTCGCTCCGCCCGTGGCGACGCCTTCCGAGGCTCCGGACGTACCGTGTGCGATACTTGAACTGGTCGTACGGCAGGTCATCCCGTCCGTACGGCCCGATGACGTCCTTTCCGGCCTCCGCGTGGTGGCCGACCTGGAGCCGCCGGTCTCGCCCAGGGTGACCCGGCTGGCGCAGGGCACGCTGACCGCGCAGGGCGCGATCGTGGATCCGTTGGACGCGGATCGCGACGGGGCATCCATCGGAGAGCGCTGACCGACGGTCAACGCTCTGGGCAGGCAGACTTCGGCGGTCGCGCACCTCGCGCGTCCGGCGGAAACACTTTTGCGGCAACCCTGCGTGGCAGCGCTCACCCGCGCCCGGGGCAGCCAGAACTGGAGAACGTCCATGCTCGAGAACGAGCCCGAGGGCGGCGAACGGACCGGCACGCAGCCGGCCGGCGACACCGCCGAGAGCACCAACGCCGCCACCTTGGAGACCGCGCCGAAGCGCCGCCGCGCCACCCGGCGCAAGGTGGCGCCGCTGAACCAGCCGGAGCAGGTCGGGGCCCCCGCCGAGGCGTCGCCCAGCGCCCCGTCCGGCACCGACGAGTCGCACCAGGCCGAGGTGTTCGCCCCGGTCGCCGGGGAACTGGACACCGCCGCCAAGACCACCCGCCGTCGGCGTAAGGCGGCACCCGCCAAGGCCACGGGCGAGCCGGTCGCGGCCCAGGAGGACCCCGCCGAGGCCGCACCCCCGGCGAAGGTGACCCGCACCCGACGACGCAAGGCCGCCGAACCGGTCGTCGAAGCCCTCGCCGAGCCCGCCCCGCCGGCCGAGTACGGGGCGGTCGCTGCCGAGGAGGCGCCGCCCGTGGAGGCGGCGGCGCCGACCGAGCCCACCGCTGTCGACGAGGAGAGCCTCGACGAGGCTGCTGGGCAACTCGCCGACGACGAGACCGCCGACGAGGAGAGGGTGGCGCCCGAGGTCGCCGCCGAGGCGGAGGCCACCGAACCGGCCGCCACCGACTCCGGTGCCGCCGTGCCGGCCGTCGCCGCGTCCGGTGCCGAGAGCCGGGCGGGCGAGATCCCGCCGGGAGTCGCGGTGACCGGTGGTGAGCAGCCGGAGCCGACCGGGCCGGAACCGCGTACCCGCCGCCGACGGGCCGCGGTCTCCGCGCCCACCGTCCTGTTCATGGCCCCGCAGCCGGAGGAACTGCCGGTCTTCCGCGTGGTCGAGCCCGGCCCGGCCGCCGAGGTCGCCGAGGAGGAACCGGTCGAGACCGGACGCCGGCGTCGTCGGGGCCGCCGGGAGATCGAGGTCGCCGACGTCGTCGAGATCGTCGAGGAGGAGCCCACCGCCGAGGCCGAGGAGGCCGAAGAGGAGGAGGACGACGACGAGACCGCCGCCGGCCGTCGCCGCCGCCGCCGGGGCCGCCGGGGCCGCGGTCGCGGCAAGGGTGGCGCCGAGGACACCGACGAGGAGGAGACCGAGGAGGCCGCCCGGGCCGAGGACGAGGCGGGCGAGGCCGACGAGGAGGGCGAGGGCGACGGCGACGGCGACGGGATGACCCGCCGTCGGCGGCGCCGTCGCCGTCGGGGCGCCGGGGACGTCGAGACGGACGCCGACGACGGC
Organism: Micromonospora sp. KC213; assembly: GCF_004348325.1. Lineage (GTDB taxonomy): Bacteria > Actinomycetota > Actinomycetes > Mycobacteriales > Micromonosporaceae > Micromonospora. The sequence continues at coordinate 4,895 of NZ_SMKF01000074.1, forward strand.
GTGCCGACCGTCGTCAAGATCCGTGAGCCGCGCAAGGCCGTCGACGAGGTGCAGGGCGTCTCCGGCTCGACCCGGTTGGAGGCCAAGCGTCAGCGCCGCCGGGACGGCCGTGAGCAGCGGCGCACCCGCCCGCCGATCCTGAGCGAGTCGGAGTTCCTGGCCCGCCGGGAGGCGGTCGACCGGGTGATGGTGGTCCGCCAGCGCGGCGACCGCACCCAGATCGCCGTCCTCGAGGACGGCGTGCTGGTCGAGCACTACGTCACCCGCAACTCCTCCGGAACCATGGCCGGTAACGTGTACCTGGGCAAGGTGCAGAACGTCCTGCCCAGCATGGAGGCGGCCTTCGTCGACATCGGGCGCGGTCGCAACGCCGTGCTGTACGCCGGTGAGGTGAACTGGGACACCACCGGCCTGGAGGGCCGGGCCCGCTCCATCGAGCAGGCGCTGCGCTCCGGCGACTCGGTGCTGGTCCAGGTCACCAAGGATCCGATCGGGCACAAGGGTGCTCGGCTGACCAGCCATATCGCGCTCTCCGGTCGGCATCTGGTCTACGTGCCCAACGGCAACGCCTCCGGGATCAGCCGCAAGCTGCCCGACACCGAGCGCAAGCGGCTGCGGGACGTGCTGAAGAAGCTGGTGCCCGACGGCGCCGGGGTGATCGTCCGGACGGCCGCCGAGGGCGCCAGCGAGGACGAGCTGGCCCGCGACGTCAAGCGGCTCCAGGCGCAGTGGGAGGACATCCAGGCCAAGGCCGCCGAGGGTGGTGCCCCGGTGCTGCTCTACGAGGAGCCGGACCTGGTCATCCGGGTGGTCCGGGACCTGTTCAACGAGGACTTCCGCGAGCTGGTCATCGAGGGCGCGCAGTCGTACGATGTGGTCGAGTCGTACCTGTCGCACGTCTCGCCGGACCTGGTCGCCCGGCTGCGCCGGCACGTCGGCACCGCCGACGTCTTCGCCGAGTACCGGATCGACGAGCAGATCATCAAGGGGCTGGACCGCAAGGTCTTCCTTCCCTCCGGCGGCTCGCTGGTGATCGACCGCACCGAGGCGATGACCGTCATCGACGTCAACACCGGCAAGTACACCGGCTCCGGGGGCAACCTGGAGGAGACGGTCACCCGCAACAACCTGGAGGCGGCCGAGGAGATCGTGCGCCAACTCCGGTTGCGCGACATCGGCGGCATCGTGGTGATCGACTTCATCGACATGGTGCTGGAGTCGAACCGCGAGCTGGTGCTACGCCGGCTCACCGAATGCCTCGGCCGGGACCGGACCAAGCACCAGGTCACCGAGATCACGTCGCTGGGCCTGGTGCAGATGACCCGCAAGCGGATCGGCGCGGGCCTGCTGGAGGCGTTCAGTGAGACCTGTGAGTGCTGCAAGGGTCGCGGCCTGATCATGCACACCGAGCCGGTGCCGGAGAAGCCGCGTTCGGGCGGCGCGGGGGAGAAGGTCCGGGCGGTCGCCTCGTCGACGGCTCCCGCCTCGGCGCCGGCTCCCACCTCGGCGGAGCCGGCCGCCGGGTCGTCCCGGCGACGCTCCCGCAAGGGTGCGGCGGCCGAGCGGACGGTGGTGGAGACGACGGAGGCCGCCGAGGTCACCGCCCCGGACACCGACGCCGACTACCACGACACCATGGGCTACGACCTGTCCCGCTACGAGGCGGACACCCCGGCGGCGCCGGCGATCGCCGACGCCCAGGAGGGCGAGTCCGCGCGGCTGGCCGGCGCGGACGACCCGGACGCGCTGGGCGACGGGGACACCGACATCGAGGGTGAGGGCGGCGTTGGTCGACGTCGGTCCCGGCGGGCCGGCGCCCGTCGGCGTACCCGTCCGTGACCGGCTGACGCCGACGTTCCCCCCAGGGCCCCTGCTCCGGCGCACCGCCGGACGGGGGCTCTGTCGCGTCCCCCCGGACCGGTCTTACGATCGGTCCCCCCGGACAGGAGAAGACGTATGCGCCGCCTGCTCACCGCCACCGTGGTGACCACCGCCCTGCTGACCGGCTCCGGCTGCTCCGGTGACCGGGCCGACGGCATCCCTCCCGACCGGTCCGCCAGCACGGGCGCGGCCGGTTCGGCAGCCCCGGCGACACTGCTGCCCTCCGCCCCGGTCAGCGTCGCGCCGGCCGGCGGCAACGGTCCCCAGGTCTGCGCGGAGGCCGAGGCGGCCGCCGCGACGGCGGTACGCACGTACGTGGAGGAACTGGGCAGGATGATCGCGGCGGTCGGCGCCAACGACACCGCCGGGGCGCAGACCGCCCGAAAGCAGGCGGAGTCGGCGCTGACCGGCTGGCGTACGGCGTTGCGGCAGCAGTCCGCAAGGGCCACCGATCCACAGCTGAAGACCCTGCTCACCGAGCTGGCCACCGAGGTGGGCACGCTCGGCACCGATGTCGAGTCGATCGACGAGACCGAGCTGGACCGCCTCCAGCAGCGCCTCGACCAGCTCTGCGGGCGTTGACCGGGCGGGGCCGGTTTGGGTCTCGGCCGGTCCATGGCGTACTCTTTCCTGCGGCGCACTTTGGTGTGCCGAGTTCCCGCGTGCCCGCGCCGCCGGTGTCACTGCTACCCGGCGAGTCGCCGTGGGAACGACCGACCGGTAACGGTGGGAAAAGACGCTAGCAGCCTCAACGACAGGGAGTCCGCCTCCGATGTACGCGATCGTCAAGACCGGCGGCAAGCAGTACAAGGTCGCCGAGGGCGACGTGATCGAGGTCGAGAAGCTCGCCGGTGCCCCCGGCGACGCGGTGAAGCTCACTGCGGTGCTCCTCGTCGACGGTGACGACCTGGTGACCGACGCGGCGAAGCTTGCCGAGGTCTCGGTGTCCGGCGAGATCGCCGCGCACACCAAGGGCCCTAAGATCCGGATCCACAAGTTCAAGAACAAGACCGGCTACCACAAGCGCCAGGGTCACCGCCAGCCGCTGACCCAGGTCAAGGTGACCGGCATCTCCAGCGGGAAGTAGGTCGTCCTCCAATGGCTCACAAAAAGGGTGCGTCCAGCTCGCGTAACGGCCGTGACTCCGCGGCCCAGCGGCTCGGCGTGAAGCGCTTCGGTGGTCAGGTCGTCAGCGCGGGTGAGATCATCATCCGGCAGCGTGGCACCAAGTTCCACCCCGGTGACATGGTCGGCCGGGGCGGCGACGACACGCTCTTCGCGCTGGCCGCCGGCTCGGTCCAGTTCGGCACCAAGCGCGGTCGCAAGACCGTCAGCATCGTGCCGCAGCAGTAGTTGGAAGGCGTTGCGGGCCGCGGACCTTGGGTCCCGGCCCGCTTCGCCTTTTTCGCGTGCGGGGACGGACCTCGCTGGAAGGATTGGCGTCGTGACGACGTTCGTTGACCGGGTCGTCCTGCACCTGCAGGCCGGCGACGGCGGGCACGGCTGTGTCTCGATCCACCGGGAGAAGTTCAAGCCCTTCGGCGGGCCGGACGGCGGCGACGGCGGGCACGGCGGCTCCGTGTCGCTGGTGGTCGACCCGCAGGTGACCACCCTGCTGGACTTCCATTTCCGCCCCCACCTGAAGGCCGAGAACGGCAAGGGTGGCGCCGGCTCGAACCGGGACGGCGCCAACGGCCGTGACCTGCTGGTCAAGGTGCCCAACGGGACCGTGGTGCAGACCCTGGACGGCACGGTCCTGGCCGACTTGGTCGGGGCGGGCACCACCTTCGAGGCGGCCCGTGGCGGACGTGGCGGCCGGGGCAACGCCTCGCTGGCCAACGCCCGGCGCAAGGCGCCCGGGTTCGCCGAGCTCGGCGAACCCGGTGACCGGCTGGACGTGGTGCTGGAACTCAAGAGCGTCGCCGACGTCGGCCTGGTCGGGTTCCCGTCGGCCGGCAAGTCGTCGCTGATCTCGGTGATCTCCGCGGCCAAGCCGAAGATCGCCGACTACCCGTTCACCACGCTGGTGCCCAACCTGGGCGTGGTCCGGGTGGACAACCACACCTTCACCGTCGCCGACGTGCCGGGCCTGATCCCCGGCGCGGCCACCGGCAAGGGGCTCGGCCTGGAGTTCCTCCGCCACGTCGAGCGGTGCGCCGTACTCGTGCACGTGGTCGACACCGCGACGCTGGAGCCCGGCCGTGACCCGCTGGCCGACATCGACACCATCGAAGCCGAACTGACCGAGTACGGCGGGCTCACCGACCGGCCACGCCTGGTCGCCCTGAACAAGATCGACGTGCCGGACGGGCGTGACCTCGCCGAGATCGTCCGGCCCGACCTGGAGGCACGTGGCTTCCGGGTCTTCGAGGTCTCCACGGCCACCCGCGAGGGCCTCAAGGAACTCACCTTCGCCATGGCCGAACTGGTGGAGCAGTCCCGGGCCGCCGCGCCGCCGGCCGAGCCGACCCGGATCGTGATCCGGCCGAAGGCGGTCGACGACGCCGGCTTCACCATCGAGCAGGAGCCCGACGGCTCGTACACGGTGCGCGGCGTACGGCCCGAGCGGTGGGTGCGGCAGACGAACTTCGACAACGACGAGGCCGTGGGTTTCCTCGCCGACCGGCTGGCCCGGCTCGGGGTCGAGGAGAAACTGGCCAAGGCCGGGGCCAACCCGGGCGACCTGGTCCGCATCGGCGACCGCGAGTTCGACTGGCAGCCGACGCTCTACGCCGGAGTCGACTTCGTGCCGGGCAGCCGGGGCACCGACATCCGGCTGGAGGACAAGTCGACCCGTCCGGCGGCCGCCGAGCGGCTGGCCGCCCGCAAGGCACGCCGGCAGCGGCCCGCCGACGAGGTGGAGGCCGCGCCGCCGGAGCCGGTGGACGACGAGGACTGGGAGTAGGGGCTGGTCTGGTGCCGGACGTGTTGGGGTCGTTCACCGGAAACCTTCGCGAAACGGCCCCGGCATAGCGTGGGCGCATGCTGATCGAGTCCCGTCCCGCCACCGACCCCGAGATCGACGCCCTGGTCACCGCCCAGCAGCGGGAGCTGCGGGAGGCCGACGGAGGTCTGGACGGCCAGGTCATCGTGACCCACGACGACATCCGTTACCTGGCGGTGGTCGTCGACGGCCGAGCGGTGGCCTGCGGTGGTGTCCAGGCCCTCGACGCGACCACCGGCGAGCTGAAGCGGATGTACGTCCGGCCGGCGTACCGGGGGCGGGGCATCGCGCGGCAGTTGCTGACCGCGTTGGAGGAGCTGGCGTTCCAGCAGGGGCACTCGGTGCTCTGTCTGGAGACCGGGGTCTACCTGCCGGCGGCGATCCGTCTCTACACGTCCGGCGGGTACGAGCCGATCCCGGTGTACGGCGAGTACGTGCACAACCCGTACAGCGTCTGTTTCGCCAAGCATCTGCCGGTCGCGGCCTGAGCCCCGGGCCGTGCCTCCGGCCGGCGAGGAGAGCGGGACGGGTGCTCAGGCCCCGGTCTCGGCGTGCGCGGCGGTCACCGGCTTGGACTCCGGGGAGGCGTGCTGGCGCAGGAAGATGCTCAGCAGGATCAGCACCCCGACGGCGAGGAACTCGCTCTGCCAGTTCTGCATGGACTGGAACCAGAACTCGCTGGTGCCGAGGAAGTCCCAGGCGCTGATCGGCGGGGCACCGGCGGACAGCGCCTGCTGCTGGTTGTATTCGGCGGTGCCGCCGAGGAGGTGGCCGACGAACGAGCCGAGGAAGATCAGCAGCAGGGCGAGGGAGAGGCTGTTGCGGTAGACCGCCAGCGGAAGGCCACCGAGGCGTACCGGCCAGGGGGAGTCCGGTCCGGCCCGGCGCTCGTCGTCGGCCGGCCGGTCGGTCTGGCCCTCCGGTTTGGACTCGGCCGAGCCCCGTTGGGTCAGGTACGCGGTGAGTAACACGTAGCCGCCCATCTGGAGGAACTCCGACTCCCAGTTCTCGAAGACGGACTCGGCGAAGTGCCCGCTGCCCAGGTACGCCAGCCAGCCGATCGGCCGGGCTCCGTACTCGGCCAACTCCTCGTTGTGGGTGTGCCAGCCGAAGATGCTCTGCAGCACCAGGAAGACGACGAACGCGCCGAGCATCACCGCGCTCAGGGCGTTGTCCCGGATCCACCGTGGCATCATGACCTCCTCGTCAGCCCCGTCGTCAGTCTTCCGGTGCCCCGACGACAGAACGATCAAACCCGGACACGCCGGGCGCTTCGGGTGCGGCGGATCAGGGGCGGTCGAACGGGGTGTCCAACTCGCCGCCGGTGCCCGCCGCGTTGAACAGCAGCAGCCCGAGGGCGAGCATGCCGAAGCCGAGCGCCAGGTGCAGCCAGTTGTCGGCGGCGTTGACCGGGATGAGGTTCGCTGCGCTCTCCCGGTCGATGGCCAAGCCGTAGATCCACAGCCCGAGGTAGGCGGCACCGCCCCCGACGAGGAAGAGCCGGGCGCCGCCGACGCTGCGTACCAGTACCAGCCCGACCAGGCCGAACATCAGGTGCAGCAGGTTGTGCAGGACCGACACCTGGAACAGGCCGAGCAGTCTCGCGCCGGAGTGGTGGCCGGCGAAGGTCATCTCCCCGTAGCCGGTGGTGACGCCGGGGACGAAGCCGAGCACGCCGACCAGGACGAAGACGCCCGCCACCGCGGCGGCGACCGTCCTGATCCGGGCACCGGCCCGCGCCGGTCGGCGTACGTTGTGCGCCATCGCTCGTCACCCCCGTGAACCGCCGGACACTGCTCACATTCTGTGACCGGTCCGCCGCGAGGGGCAGAGAAATGGCGAATCAGGTATGGACCCGACGGCCGGGGGTACCGCAGAGGTCATGCCGACGTGACGGTCGGCGATCCCCCAGTACGCGACCGCGACGAGAACGTCCGAGCGGAAGGGAAACCATGACCTACGATCTCTCCACCACGACGTACGGGCACCAGCACAGCGACAACGGCGGTGGTGTCCGGCACCAGGCCCGCCAGGTCGGCGGCGAAGCCGCCAACGCCGGCGGCAACGTCGTCCAGACCGCACGCGATCAGGGCCAGGAGGTCGTCGGCGAGGCGAAGCGCCAGGCCCGCGACCTCTATGGCGAGGCCCGCCAGCAGCTCACCACCCAGGCCGGCGACCAGCAGCGCCGGGCCGCCGGTGGGCTGCGCTCGCTGGCCGAGGAGATGCGCGCCATGGCGCAGAACAGCAGCCAGGCCGGCCCGGTGACCGAGTTGGCCCATCAGGCCGCCGAACGGGTGCACGGCGTGGCCGGCTGGCTGGAGGCCCGCGAGCCGGGCGACCTGCTCCACGAGGTGAAGAGCTACGCCCGCCGCAACCCGGGCACCTTCCTGGTCGGCGCGGCCCTGCTCGGCGTGGTCGCCGGCCGCCTCGCCAAGGGTCTGACCGCCGAGTCGGGCGGCCCCACTGGACCCACCGGCGGCCCCGGGTACGGCTCGGCCGACGGCTACGACCCGGACCGCACCGCGGTCATCCCGACGCCGGCGCCGGACGCGGTTCCGCCGGGCGGGTACCTCGACCCGACCCCGGGCACCTACGCCGAGCCCGACCCGGGCTACTCGGCCCACCCGGACCACGGCACCACGACCAGCCACGCCGACCCGGCCGGCGGCACCCGGCAGCCGCTGCCGCCGGTGAGCCAGACCGACCCGCTGCCGGGCGTGCCCGCCAGCGGCACCACCCGTCCGTGACCGATCCGACATCCGAACGGAGGCGGCGACATGAGCACGTCGACGCAGCAGAGGGCCGGACTGGACTCCGGTCACCGCCCCGCGGGTGCCCCGCACACCGCGGACGAGGTCAGGGGCAGCTCCATCGGTGAGCTGATGCGGTCGGTCACCGCCGACCTGTCCACCCTGGTACGCCAGGAAGTCGAGCTGGCCAAGGCCGAGCTGCGCCAGGAGGGCCGAAGGGCGGGCCGGGCCGCCGGGTTCTACGGCGGTGCCGGCTTCGGCGGCTACATGGTGGCGCTGTTTCTCTCCATCGCACTCTGGGCCGGGCTGTCCAACGTGATGGACGCCGGTTGGGCCGGCCTGATCGTCGCCCTCATCTGGGCGGCCATCGCCGCGGCCCTCTACTCGCTGGGCAAGCGGAACGCCGAGCGGATCCGTGGCCTGAAGCAGACCAACGACAGCGTGCGACAGATCCCCGACGCACTCAAGCCCCAGCCGGAGGGAGTCATCCGATGAGCACCGACCCCGCCCAGATCCGCCGGGAGATCGAGGCCACCCGCAGCAGCCTCAGCGCGGACGTGGACGCCCTGGCGTACAAGGTCAGTCCGGGCCGCATCATCGACGACCGTAAGCAGCGGGTGCGCAGCGCCCTGCACAACGCGAAGGACAAGGTGATGGGAAGCGCTTCCGACCTCGGCCACAGCACCAGCCACGCCGTCCACTCGATGGGGGACCACGCCTCCTCCGCGGCCACCACCGTCACCGACGCCGCCCACCGGGCACCGCAGGTGATCCGGCAGCGGTCCGAGGGCAATCCGCTGGCCGCCGGCGTGATCGCGTTCGGCGTGGGCATGCTGGTCTCCTCGCTCATCCCGGCGAGCCGGCGCGAACAGGAGCTGGCCACCCAGGTCAGGGAGAAGGCCGCCGAGCACGGTGGCGTGGTGACCCAGAAGCTCGGCGCGGTCGCCGCCGAGCTCGGCGACGAGTTGCGCGAGCCGGCGCGGCACGCCACCGAGGCGGTGCGCGCCACCGCGCAGGACGCCGTACGGACCGTCCAGGAGGACGGCAGGTCGGCCGCCCACGACGTGAAGGACCAGGCGCGGCAGTCGTACGAGCAGGTGCGGCACTGAGCGTTCGATGACCGCGCGGCTCGTGGCCACCTCCGGCGGACGCCGGAGGTGGCCACGAGCCGCGCGGGCCCCTCGGCTGCCGGGGCGGGTGCGGGCGACCGTTTCGAGGCGTGCTGCCGGGGTAGCGCTGCGGATACCGGTGTCCATCCGGACACCCCGGGGCGGAGGAGACGTGATGACCAGCAACGCGACAAGGTGGGCGCTGCTCGGTGCCACCACGGCGACCGCGCTCGGCGTCGGTGCGACGGTCGCCCGGCGTCGGCGTCGCCACCAGCCGGACCGGCGTGACGGCTGGTACGTGGTGCGGCGCGGGATCACCGTGGACCGGCCGATGGACGCCCTGGTCGGCTTCTGGACCGATCGGGAACGGCTGGACCGGGCCCTGGCTGGCTGGGCCACCCTCGAACAGCTCGACGACAACCGGTGGCGCTGTGTGGCGAGGGACCGGGCCGGCCGCACCGGGTGGCGTGCCGAGATCACCGTGACCGGGCCGCGCCGGCTGAGCTGGCGGGTCGAGGCGGGCCCGGTCCCGCAGCAGGGGCGGGTGGACCTGGTGCCCGCGCCCCGGGACCGGGGCACCGAGATCCGCGTCGAGCTGCGCTACCGGTTCGGCGGCCCGGTGCGTCGGGCGCTCGGCCTGGTGCGGGGTGCGGAACCCGACCAGGGGTTGCGGGACGCGCTGCGGCGGATCAAGTCGCTGATCGAGTGCGGGCAGGTGATCGACACCCGGCGGGATCCGTCCGGCCGGGACCAGCGGCAGGAGGCGGCGACCGACAGGCTGCGGGAGAGGCTGACGACGGGAGGACGGGCGTGAGGGCGCTCTGCTGGGAAGGGGTCGGCAAGCTGGCGGTGCGGGACGTGCCCGAGCCGCGAATCCGGGCCGAGGGGGACATCATCGTCAAGGTGCGGGCCAGCAGCGTCTGCGGCTCGGACCTGCACCTGATCAACGGCTACCTGCCGGCGATGCGAGAGGGGGACATCCTCGGCCACGAGTTCACGGGCGAGGTGGTGGAGACCGGGCCCGGTGTGCAGCGGCTGCGGGTCGGCGACCGGGTGGTGGTCGGCTCGGTGGTGGCCTGTGGTGGTTGCTGGTACTGCCGCACCGAACAGTTCTCGCTCTGCGACAACTCCAACGCCCAGCCGGTCCTCACCGAGAAGCTCTGGGGCCACGCGCCGGCTGGCATCCTCGGCTACTCGCACGCCGCCGGCGGCTACTCCGGCAGCCACGCCGAGTACATCCGGGTGCCGTTCGGCGACGTCGGAGCCTTCCCGGTCCCCGACGGGGTGCCCGACGACGCGGTGGTCTTCGCCTCCGACGCCCTGCCGACCGGCTGGATGGCCGCCGACTTCTGCGGGCTCAAGGGTGGGGAGGTCGTCGCCGTGTGGGGCGCTGGCGGGGTGGGGCAGATGGCCGCCCGGTCGGCGCAGATCCTCGGTGCCGAACGGGTCATCGTCATCGACCGGCTGCCGCAGCGGCTCGCCACCGCCGCCGCCCGGCTGGGCGTGGAGACGATCAACTACGCCGACACCGACGTGCTGGAGGCGCTGCGGGAGATGACCGCCGGTCGGGGCCCGGACGCCTGCATCGAGGCGGTCGGGATGGAGGCGCACGACGTCGGGCCGGGCTACGCGTACGACCGGGTGAAGCAGAGCGCCCGGCTGACCCTCGACCGCCCCACCTCCGTCCGCCAGGCGATCATGGCCTGTCGCAAGGGCGGCACGGTCAGCATCGTCGGTGTCTACGCCGGGCTGGTCGACAAGTTCCCGCTCGGCGCGGCGATGAACAAGGCGCTGGTGCTGCGGATGGGACAGATGCACGCCCAGCGCTACATCCCGATGCTGCTGGACCGGCTCGCGGCCGGGGAGATCGACCCCGGCTACCTGGCGACCCACCCGCTGGCGCTGGAGGACGGCGTGCGCGGGTACGAGCTGTTCGAGAAGAAGCGGGACGGCTGCCTGCGCAGCGTCCTGCACCCGGTGCGCTGAGCGCCGGGCCGGGTCAGCCGGCGCGGCGAACGTCGTCCAGGACGACCCCGCTGGGCGGCCGCGCCGGCACCCGGGCCAGGTCCACGGCCAGGTCCTGCGGTGGCATCCGGTACCGCATCGCGGTGGTCAGCAGGCCCACCGCCTGCTTCATCAACTCGATGGTGACCCACTCGCCGGCGCAGCGGTGCCCGGCCAGGTGGTCACCGCCGCCCTGCGGCACGAAGCCGTACGGGTCGTCCCGCCAGCCGGCGAAGCGTTCCGGGCGGAACCGCTCGGGCTCGGGCCACAGGTGCGGGTGGTGGTTGGTGCCGTACAGGTCGAGCAGCACCCGACGGCCGGCCGGGAAGTGGTGGCCCTGCCAGTCGAAGGCGTGCCGGACCCGGGCGGCGGCCATCGGGAAGAACGGGTAGTACCGGCGGACCTCCTGCACGAACCACTCGGTGGCCTCGTCGCTGCTGCGGACCCGGTCGACCCAGGCCGGATGGTCGTGCAGGGCCAGCGCGGCGAAGGCCACGTACCGGTCGACGGCCACGGTCGGACGCAGCACGTTGATCAGCTCCACCGCGGCGATCCGGCGGGGCAGCAGCCGCCCCCGCGGATCCCGGTGCAGGGCGATGGTCCGCAACGCGCTGCCCTCCGGCGCGGCCAGGGTGCCCGCCCGGGTCCGCTCCACCAGGTCGCCGATCCAGTGCTCGGCGCGGCGCCGACTGAGCAGCCCGCGCAGGTACCGGGGGCCGACCGACACCGCGCCGGTGATCATGTCGTGCATCTGGCCGGTCCGCCGCGCCACCTCGCGCTCGGCGAGCGGCACCCCGGCCCAGGCGCAGACCGCCCGCATGAGCACGCAGGCGACCTCGTCGTACAGGACCACCGGGCCGGCGGCCTCCCAGGCCGGGATCCGGGCCCGCCATTCGTCGGCGAAGAGCTGCCCGAGCCGGCCGATCGCAGCCGGCGTCATGAGCGACAGGAACATCCCCTTGCGGTCGCGATGCGCCTGCCCGTCCAGTCCCTGCACGCCACCGCGTCCGGTCAGCGTCCGCTGTGCCCGCTTCGGCGCCGCCCCGGCCCGCTGGAAGCGCTCGGTGTCGTAGAAGAGCATCGCGGCCGGCCGGCCGCGCAGGCAGATGGTCGGCTCCAGCATCAGCCGGGTGGTGAAGATGTCGCTGCCGAGGCGCTCGCACCGGGTGCTGATGAACCGGTACCCCTCGCGGAGGAAGGCCAGGGTGCTCTCCGGGCTGCGGTCGGCGGGCGTGGCGGCCATCGGGGCTCTCCTGACGCGGTCATAGGCGGCCGGTGACCGGCCGGTTCTACCCCCGTCCCGGGCAATCATTCCTCCGCCGACCCGCCCGTGTCCGTCCCGTGCGGCGGCTGTGGGCCGCACCGGCGCGGTCCGCTGGCCCCTCCCCGAACGCCGGAAACCTGGTTGGCTCGTCAGCGGACCGGCGCGAGCGCCGGTTGCCTGATCACCACGGGGAGGACGCATGCGAGAGAACACGCCGCCGTACTGGCGTCAGCGCACGGTGACCGAGGCGATGCGCCGGGCTGCGGCGACCGGCCCCGGCCGGGCCGATCCGCCGCTGGTCGCGCCGTCTCGGCGCGCTCGCCGGCCCGCGCGACACTTCACCGTCCACCTGGGTTTCGCCGCCGACGGGCCGGAGCAGGCCCGCGAGCTGGCCGTGGCGTACGCCGAGGCGTTGAGCCTGCTCCGCCCGGAGCTGGTGCTGGCCGCGACGGCCCTCTCCCCGGCGGACGCCTGGCACCGGGCGGAGCGGATCTTCTGCGACGCGGTCGGTCCCGACGGGGAACGCTGCGCCGACGTGACCGGCCATCCCGGTTTCCACCACGCCCCCGGCCCGGGCGGCCTGGGCTGGGGCGAGGGGGACGGGTGACGGGCCGCTCAGTCCAGGTCGAACTCGCCGTCGCGGGCGCCCGCCACGAAGGCGTCCCACTCGGCCTGGGTGAAGACCAGCACCGGGCCGTCCGGCTCGGCGGAGTTGCGCATGCCGATCAGATCGTCGACGAAGGCGACCTCGACCGCGCTGTCAGAGGTGTCGCCCTCGGCCCGCTGCCAGACCGCTCGGGACAGGTCGAAATCGCCCTTGGGGTGCTGACCCATTGTTGGTCCTCCATCGCCATGCGTATCGCAAGAGCCGTCCGGCTCTCCGTCGGGCAGGATAAGCGGATGCCGAGCCTTACCCGTGCAGAGGCGACCGCGCGTCGCGCACTGATCACCGTCGGGTCCTACGAAGTGGACCTGGACCTGACCGGCGGCGGCGACCACTTCCGCTCCACCGCCACCATCCGGTTCCGGGCCACACCCGGGGCGGCGACCTTCGTCGAGGTCAAGCCGGCGGCCCTCCGCGGCGTACGCCTCAACGACCGTGACCTCGACCCCGGTGCGCTGGCGGAGAACCGGTTGCCGCTGACCGGGCTGGCCGCGGAGAACACGCTCACCGTCAGCGCGGAGATGGCGTACTCGAACACCGGCGAGGGGATGCACCGCTTCGTCGACCCGGCCGACGGCGAGACCTACCTCTACGCGATGTCCTTCCTGGACGATGTGCAGCGGATCTTCGCCGCCTTCGACCAGCCGGACCTGAAGGCACCGGTGACCCTGTCGGTCACCGCCCCGCCACAGTGGACGGCCGCGGCCAACGGGCAGCTCGCCGCCAACCCGTGGCCCGGGCGCTGGGAGTTCGCCCCGACCCCACCGCTGGCCACCTACCTCGTGTCACTGATCGCCGGCCCGTGGCACGTCCGGCGCGACGCGCACGACGGCATCCCGCTGGCGGTCTACTGTCGACGTTCGCTCGCCACCCACCTGGACGCCGACCTCGACGAGGTGCTCACCGTCACCAAGCAGTGCCTCGACCGGTTCCACCAGCTCTTCGCCGAGCGTTACCCGTTCGCGAAGTACGACCAGGCGTTCGTGCCCGAGTTCAACGCGGGCGCGATGGAGAACCCTGGCCTGGTCACCCTGCGCGACGACTACATCTTCCGCTCGGCGGTCACCGACACCCAGCGGGAGCTGCGGGCCACCACCATCGCCCACGAGATGGCGCACATGTGGTTCGGTGACCTGGTCACCATGCGCTGGTGGGACGACCTGTGGCTCAACGAGTCCTTCGCGGAGTACCTCGGCACCCGGGTCACCGCCGAGGCGACCCGTTTCCACCGGGCCTGGACGACCTTCGCGATCCGCCGCAAGGCGTGGGGTTACACCGCAGACCAGCGGCCGTCGACCCATCCGGTCGCTCCGGAGCAGGTCGCCGACGCCGCCGAGGGCCTGCTCAACTTCGACGGCATCTCCTACGCCAAGGGCGCCAGCGTGCTCCGCCAGCTCGTCGCGGGGCTCGGCGACGAGGCCTTCCTCGCCGGCCTCAACGCCCACTTCGCCGCGCACCTCTTCGGCAACGCCACCCTGGCCGACCTGCTCGCCGCCCTCGGCGCCGCTAGCGGCCGGGACCTCAGCGGCTGGGCGGAGCGGTGGCTGCGCCGGGCCCAGGTGAACACGCTGCGGATGGAGGCGGCGGTGGACGCCGACGGCCGCTGGAGCAGCGTCGCCGTGACGCAGACCGCTCCCGCGTCGCACCCGGTGCTCCGCCCGCACCACATCGGCGTCGGGTGGTACGCCGCCGACGGCGCGGTGTCCCGGGTCGAGCTGGATCTCGACCCGGACACCGACCGGGGCCGTACCGAGGTCAGCGCGCTGATCGGCCAGCCGGCCACCGGCTTGCTGCTGCCCAACGACGGTGACCTGACCTTCGCCAAGATCCGCCTCGATCCGGCCTCGGCGGACGCGGTGCCGATCATGCTGCCCGGGCTGGCCGACCCGTTGGCCCGAGCCCTGTTGTGGGGCGAGGCGCTGGACGCCGCCCGCGACGGGGAACGGCCGGTCCCGGCGCTGGTGTCGCTGATCGTGGCGGCGCTGCCCGCCGAGACCGAGGTGATCATCGCGGAGGAGGTACTCGGGCTCAGCCGCGGCCTGATCGACCGCTACCTCGACCCGCTCGCCCGTGACGCCGCCCTGCTGCGGGTCGCCGGGGCGTGCGCCGGCCTGCTCGCCAGGGCACCCGCTGGCGGTTCCACCCAGCTCGCCGCCGCGCGGGGGCTGATCGCCGCCACCACCGACACCGGACTGCTCACCGGCTGGCTGGCCGGGGCGGGCGTACCGGAAGGGCTGGCCGTCGACGCCGAGTTGCGCTGGGCGCTGCTGCTGCGCCTGGTGGTGCTGGGCGGTGCCGGCGAGGCCGAGATCGCTGCCGAGGCGGCCGCCGACCGCAGTGCCGTCGGGGCCGAGTGGGCCGCCCGCTGCCGCGCCGCACTGCCGGACGCCGACGCCAAGCGCGTGGCGTGGGGGATCATCACCCGCGCCACGGAACTGTCCAACCGCCTCGTCGAGGCCACGGCGGAGGGCTTCTGGCAGCCCGAGCAGGCCGAGCTGACCGCCGGGTACGTCGAGCGGTACTTCGCCGACATGCCGGCCACCGCGCGGCTGCGTACGCCGTGGGTGGCGGATCGGATCACCACCCTGGCGTTCCCCCGCTACGCCGTGGCCCAGTCCACCCGGGAGTTGGCCGGGGCGCTGCTGGCCCGCGACGACCTCACGCCCGGCCTGCGCCGGTGGGTGACCGACCTGGATGACGACCTGCGCCGCGCGTTGGTGGCCCGCACGGCGGTCGCCGCCGCCTCGGCCTGACCCGCCCGGCAACCGTGACCGTGGCGGACCGTTGGCCGGCGGCGGGAACGGGCGGCCTACGATCATGGGATGGAGGAGCGCAGCCGGCGGGTCGGGATCATGGGCGGCACCTTCGATCCCATTCACCACGGACACCTGGTGGCGGCCAGCGAGGTGGCGGACCGGTTCGGCCTGGACGAGGTGGTGTTCGTCCCCACCGGCCAGCCCTGGCAGAAGGCGGACCAGCCGGTCACTCCGGCGGAGGACCGCTACCTCATGACCGTGATCGCCACCGCCTCCAATCCGCGCTTCCAGGTCAGCCGGGTCGACATCGACCGGGGTGGTCCCACCTACACCGTTGACACCCTGCGTGACCTGCACGCCCATTACGGCCCGAAGGTGCAGCTGTACTTCATCACCGGCGCGGACGCGCTGGGCCGCATCCTGTCCTGGAAGGATCTGGACGAGGTCCTCGAACTGGCCCATTTCATCGGGGTGACCCGGCCCGGATTCGCGCTCTCCGACAAGCACCTGCCGGCCGACTCGGTGAGCCTGGTGCAGGTACCGGCGATGGCGATCTCCTCCACCGACTGCCGCGCCCGGGTGGCCCGGGGCGAGCCCGTCTGGTACCTGGTGCCGGACGGTGTGGTGCAGTACATCGCCAAACGCCGGCTCTATCAGCAGTGATCGCGCCTCGTTTCGGATGCTTGGTCCGGTTTTGGGGTACTTCGTCCCTGTAGTCGGGCGAAACTGACGAGTCGTTACTCCGCCGGGTGTGAGACGCTGGGAGGGTCGCACGGATGATCGAAGGAGAACGGTGACAGTTTCCGAACGCGCTCACGAGCTGGCGATGGCCGCCGCGCAGGCCGCGGCTGACAAGAAGGCCCAGGACATCGTCATCATCGACGTGGGCGACCAGCTCGCCATCACCGACGCGTTCCTGCTCGCCTCCGCTCCCAACGAGCGGCAGGTGCTGGCCATCGTCGACGCCATCGAGGAGCGCCTGCTGGAGCTGCCCGAGAAGGCCAAGCCGGTGCGCCGCGAGGGCGAGCGGGGCGGCCGCTGGGTGCTGCTCGACTACGTCGACATCGTCGTCCACGTGCAGCACACCGAGGAGCGCGAGTTCTACGCCCTCGACCGGCTCTGGAAGGACTGCCCGCAGCTCCCGTTCGTCGACCGGGATCTGGTCGAGGCCGACGCCTCCGCCGCCGAATGACCCGTCTGATCGTCTGGCGGCACGGCAACACCGACTGGAACGTCGCCAGTCGGGTGCAGGGGCAGACCGACGTCCCCCTCAACGACCGGGGCCGCGACCAGGCCCGGGCCGCCGCGCCGCTGCTGGCCGAACTGCGGCCCGACGTGATCGTCAGCTCGGACCTCAGCCGGGCCGCGGAGACCGCCGCCGCTCTCGCCGAGGTCACCGGCCTCCCGGTACGCACCGACGTCCGGCTGCGCGAGCGGCACTTCGGCCAGTGGCAGGGGCTGCTGCTCACCGAGGTCGCCGAGCGGTTCCCCACCGAGTACGCCCGCTGGCGGGCCGGCGACCCCGACCCCGGTGCCGGTGTCGAAGCCCTTGACGACCTCGGCAGGCGACTCGGCGCGGCGTTCCAGGACGCCGCCGACCTCGCCGCCGGCGGCACAGTCGTGGTCACCACGCACGGCGGCGCCGCCCGGCAGGGCGTCGGTCAGCTGCTCGGCTGGCCTCACCCTGTCCTGCGTGCCGTCGGCTCGTTGGGCAACTGCCACTGGACGGAGCTGCGCCATGGCGACGCCCGGGGCTGGCACCTGCGTGCCCACAATGTCGGCCTGATCACCCGGCCGGCGCTCGCCGAGCCGGTTTGAGCCGTCCGGCCCGGGCGGTCGACCCCCGCATGGGCTAGCGTGCCGGGCATGCCCGTCGCGGTCGTCACCGACTCCACCGCCTACTTCCCGCCCGAGCTGGTGTCGGCGCACCGGCTGACGGTGGTGCCGTTGACCGTCGTGCTCAACGGCGCCGAAGGGTTGGAGGGGGTGGAAACCCGCCCGTCCGACGCCACCCGCGCGTTCGGCGAGCGGCGGGTCTCCGTCAGCACCTCCCGCCCAGCACCGGAACAGTTCGCCCGGACGTATCGGGAACTGCTGGCCGCGGGCGCGGACGGTGTGGTGTCGGTGCACCTGTCGGCAGAGCTGTCCGGCACCGTCGAAGCCGCCCAACTGGCCGCCGGCGCGGCGGGCGAGCGCGTCGCGGTGGTGGACAGCCGCGGGACCGGGATGGGCCTCGGTTTCCCGGTGCTTGCCGCCGCCACCGCCGCCCGGGCCGGCGCCGACCTGGCCACCGTCCGGGACGCGGCGGTGGCCGCCGTCGCCCGCACCACCACCTTCTTCTACGTCGACACGCTGGAGTTCCTGCGCCGGGGCGGCCGGATCAACGCGGCCGAGGCCCTGCTCGGCACCGCCCTGTCGGTCAAGCCGATCATGTACATGGCGGACGGCGCGATCGTGCTCCGGGACAAGGTGCGCACCGCCAGCCGTGGCCTCGCCCGCCTGGTCGACCTCGCCGTCGAGGCGGCCGGCGACGCCGACGTCGACCTGGGCGTCCACCACCTCGCCGCGCCGCAACGCGCCGAACAGCTCGTCGCGGCGCTCACCGACCGCTTCGGCGGGCGGCTGCACGAGACGTACGTCTCGGAGGCCGGCGCCGTGGTCGCCGCCCACGCCGGCCCCGGTCTGGCCAGCGTGGTGGTCCACCGCCGCCCCGATCCGGCGGGCTGAGGCACCGCCGCGGCCGGTAGGGGACGCCCGGCCACGGTCGGGGGAGAGGCGACCTGTACCAGATCCGGTCATGATCAGATGGCTTGTCCACAGGGGCCGCTGCTGTCCACAGGGCAGCTTTCCCGGCCGGTGCCGACGACCCTCCGCCGGATAGCTTCCCGGCGTGGCGGACGACGAGGAGACGAGGATACGGCGACGGCTGCTCCGGCTGGTCGGGGCCGCCGGCCCGGAACACCGGCCGCCGGTGCCCCGGCTGCCGGACGAACTGCCGCCGGCGGCGGTGCCGGTGTCCCCGACGCCCTGGCCGGGTCAGGTTCGGAGCACCCAGGTCGCCGGCACCCAGGCCACTCCGGCCATCCGGTCGGCCCCGCCGCGGCCCTCAGCGATCCCTGCCGCCCCGTGGCCCGCCGCCCGGGCCGGCGACTCCCCACCCGCTCGGTCCGACGGCGGCGCTGACGACTCCCCGCCCACTCCGCCGGTCAACGGTGAGCCGGCGCCGCCGGTCTCCCGACTTCCCGGGCCGGGCGCGTTCGATCCGGGGCGTCGGGGCGTACGAGCGCTGGCCGTCGTCGCCGTGCTGGTGGTGCTCGGTGCCGGCTTCTGGGCCTGGCGGTCCCGGCCGCAGGCCGAGCCGGTCCGTCCGTCGGCCACGGCCCTGCCCGAAACGTCGACCCTGGCCGGAGCGTCCGCCGCACCGGAGACGGTCGCCGGTCCCGCCGGTGAGCTGGTCGTCGCGGTCGCCGGCAAGGTTCGCCGTCCGGGCCTGGTCCGGGTGCCGGCCGGCGCGCGGGTGGCCGACGCGGTGCAGGCCGCCGGCGGTGCCCTGCCCGGTGTGGACGTCGCCCTGCTCAACCCCGCCCGCAAGGTCTCCGACGGAGAGCTGATTGTGATCGGCGTACCGGCACCCCCTGGCGTTGCCGCGCCCGCCGCCCCAGCGGCTCCCGGCGTCGGTGAACGGCTCAACCTGAACACCGCCACGCTGGCCCAGCTCGACGCGCTGCCCGGAGTCGGCCCGGTGCTCGCCCAGCGCATCCTGACCCACCGCGACCAGCACGGCGGCTTCCGGTCGGTGGGTGACCTGCGCCGGGTCGACGGAATCGGCGACGCCCGGTACGAACAGCTCAAGGACCTGGTGACGGTGTGAACGGGCGCATCACGGCGGCCGACCGGGGCGACGCCGACCCCCCGGATCCCCCGGACCTGCGGCTGGCCGGGCTGGCGGCGGCGACCTGGCTCGCCGCGCTGGCCGGCTTGCACCTCACCACGGCGACGACCACCGTGCTCGCCGCCACTGCCGCCGGTCTCGCCGCTGCCGCCGCGGCGCACCTGCTCGGCCGGCTCGGCCGGCCGACCGGGCTGCTCCGGCAACACGGCTGGATCGCCGTAGCGGTGCTGCTCGGCGTCGTCTGCGGGGCCGGCGTCACCGCCGCCCGGCTCTCCGTCCGGGACGCCGCGCCCCTGCGCGCGTTGGTCGACGAGCGCGTTCGGGTCACCGCCGAGCTGGTCGTCCGCGACGACCCCCGCCCGGTCCGTGCCGCCCCGGGGCGCCCGTCGACCCTGCTGGTCCCGGCCGAGCTGGTCCACCTCACCGGACCCGAGGGCCAGCAGGTCGCCGCCCCGGTACGGGTGCTGCTGTTGGCGACCGACCCTGGCTGGCGGGGCCGGCTGCCGGGGCAGCGGCTCACCGCCGAAGGGCGGCTGACCGCGCCACGTGGCGGGGACCTCACCGCCGCCGTGCTCATCGTGGCCGGCCCGCCCGTGCCGCACGGGCGGCCACCGTGGCTGCAGCGTGCCGCCGGTGCGCTCCGCGCCGGCCTGCAACGGGCCTGCGCCCCGCTCCCCGACGAGCCGGGCGGTCTGCTGCCCGGCCTGGTGGTCGGGGACACCAGCGCGCTGCCGGCCGCGGTGGAGGAGGACTTCCGAGCCACCGGAATGACCCACCTCAACGCGGTCTCCGGGTCCAACGTGGCGATCGTGGTCGGCGCGGTCCTGCTGCTCGTCCGCTGGGCTCGGGCCGGTCCCCGGGTGGGCGCTGTGCTCTGCGGGCTGGCCCTGGTCGGGTTCGTCGTGCTGGTGCGCCCGTCGCCGAGTGTGGTCCGGGCGGCCACCATGGGTGCGATCGGGCTGGCTGCGCTCGCCGCCGGTCGTCCCCGCGCCGCGCTGCCCGCACTGGGCGCCGCGGTGACCGTGCTGGTGCTGATCGACCCCGAGTTGGCCGGGGATGCCGGCTTCGCGCTCTCCGTTCTGGCCACGGCGGGGTTGCTGCTGCTCGCCCCCAACTGGCGGGACGCGCTGCGGCGGCGGGGCGTGCCAGCCGGGCTGGCCGAGGCGTTGGCCGTGCCGGCAGCGGCGCAACTCGCCTGCGGGCCGGTGGTGGCCGGTATCTCCGGCACGGTCAGCCTGGTGGCGGTGCCGGCCAACCTGCTGGCGGTGCCGGCCATCGCGCCGGCCACCGTGCTCGGGGTGCTGGCCGCCGCGGTCTCGCCGTGGTGGCCGGCCGCAGCCGAGTTCGTGGCCTGGCTGGCGAGCTGGCCCGCCTGGTGGTTGGTGACGGTGGCCCGGGTGGGTGCCCGGTTGCCGGCCGGTAACCTGCCCTGGCCCGGTGGGGTGGCGGGAGCGCTGCTGCTGGCCGGGCTGACCGTGGCGCTGCTGTTGGCCGCCCGGCGTCCCGTGGTCCGGCGGCTGGTGGCGGTCTGCGCCGTCGCGGCGGTGCTGGGTGCCCTGCCGGTGCGCATCCTGGCCGCCGGTTGGCCACCGGCCGGCTGGGTGCTGGTCGGCTGCGCGGTAGGTCAGGGGGACGCGCTGGTGCTGCCGGTGGCGGCCGGGCGAGCCGTGGTGGTCGACGCCGGCCCGGAGCCGTCGGCGGTGGACGGTTGCCTGCGCCGGTTGGCCGTGCGGGAGGTGTCGTTGCTGGTGGTGAGCCACTTCCACGTCGACCACGTGGGCGGGGTGGCCGGGGTACTGCGGAGCCGCCGGCTGGGCGGGGTGGTGACGCCCGCGCTCGCCGAACCGGCGGCCGGACGCGAAATGGTGGCCGCCGCGACGGCCGGAATCGTGGTGCCGAGGGCCGCGTCGGCCGGTTGGTCGTACCGGGCGGGTGCGGTGGAGTTGACGGTTCTCGGCCCGCCGTACCCGATGCGCGGCACCCGATCTGACCCGAACAACAACTCCCTGGTGCTGCGGGCCACCGTCGGCGGGGTGCGCATCCTGCTCACCGGAGACGCCGAGACCGAGGAGCAGCGGGCCATGGTGGAGCGTCTTCCGCCCGACGCGCTACGGGCCGAGGTGCTGAAGGTCGCGCACCACGGCAGTGCCTACCAGGATCCGGTTTTCCTGGACGCGGTAAGGCCGGCCGTCGCCGTGGTGCCGGTGGGCGCGCGCAACGACTACGGCCACCCCAACCCCTCCATCCTGGGGCGACTGACGCGGGGCGGGGCCCGGGTGCTGCGTACGGACACCGACGGCGACGTCGCGGTGGTGACCGGCCGGCACGGCCTGGCAGTGGTCCCCCGAGGCCCACCCC
>NZ_SMKF01000075.1 GCF_004348325.1 Micromonospora sp. KC213
CCCCCGACACCCCACCGCCCGCCGCCGTCGTTCCGGCTGCTGTCGACTCGCCGGCGGCCGGTTCCCGTGCTGCCCGGATGGCGCTGCCGATGTCCCGGCAGGTGCTCAAGGAAATGGCCGCGGAGTACGGCGTGTGCCTGCACCCGGTCACCCTGCGCCGCACCGACCTGCACACCGGTCAGACCGAGGTCATCGACCTGCCCTGCGGGTCCACCCGGGACGACAAGTGCCCACCCTGCGCGAAACGTGCCCGCCGCCTGCGGCAGACCCAGATCCGCGAGGGATGGCACCGCACCGACGAACCCGCCCCCGCACCAGAGCCAGCCACCGAGGCGCAGCGAGAGCTGATCCTGCTGCGGGCACACCTGGAATTCGCTCGCGACGACGCCCAACGCGCCGCCCAGTTCGACCAGGTACCCGCCATCGACCAGGCCATCACTGAGGTTGAAGAAGCCATCGCCGCCGAGGGCCTGCGCGGGCAGGTCGCCCCGCCTCATGACGGCAACGAAGACGACAACCCCGGTGGGCGCCGCAAGCGGTCCACCCGCCGCCGCCAAGATGCACCCGACCTGCCGCGCAAGAAGGTCGAACCCCGCACCGTCGGGAAGGTCTACACCGCCCCCGACGGCACCCAACACCGTCCGTCGATGTGGCTGACGCTCACCCTCGACTCCTACGGCCGTGTCCTGCCCGACGGCACACCCGTCAACCCGGACACCTACGACTACCGGCGGGCGGCCTGGGACGCGGTGCACTTCGCCCGGCTGCTGGACCGGTTCTGGCAGAACCTCAGGCGGTGTGTCGGGTGGAATGTGCAGTACGCCGGCTGCGTCGAGCCTCAACGCCGGTTGGCGCCCCACGCGCACTTCGCGATCCGCGGCACAATCCCCCGGGCGGTGCTGCGGCAGGTCGCTGCCGCCACCTACCACCAAGTCTGGTGGCCTGCTGCCGACGAACCCGTGTACTCCCTCGACCGGCTCCCGGTCTGGGACGGAGACCGCGCCGAGTGGGTCGACCCCGACACCCGCGAACCACTCACCACATGGGCTGACGCCCTGGACGCCATCGACTCCAACCCCGATGCCGAACCAGCGCATGTGGTCCGCTTCGGCGTCCAGGTCCGCGCCGAGGGCGTCACCCCCGGCACCGTCCACGCCCAACGCACGATCGGCTACATCACGAAGTACATCACCAAGTCCGCCGCCGACTGCCACAAGACCGACACCGACCGGCAGCGCGATCACCTCGACCGGCTCTGGCACCAACTACGGGTCACGCCGTGCAACGACCGCTGCGCCAACTGGCTGCTCTACGGAATCCAGCCGAAGAAGGCACACGGCCGCCTCCAGGCAGGCCGCTGCAAGGGCAAGGTGCACCAGCGCGCCACCCTCGGCATCGGCGGTCGCCGCATCCTCGTCTCGCGTGACTGGTCCGGCAAGACTCTCGCCGACCACCGCGCCGACGCCCGCGCCTGGGTCCGCAACCTCCTCGGCGTCACCACCGGCGCCAACGATGCCGACCCCGTCGACCAAGACGACCCACCCGCCTACGCCTGGGAACTCGCCCGGCCCGAAGACGCCGACGTCCCACCCCTGCAACACCGACTCCTACGCGCCCTCTCGCAACGCGCGCAGTGGAAAGCCGCACTCCTCGCCGCTCGCGACAAAGCCGCACAGGGCGCCGCGACGCTGACCGACCCCGACCTCACCGGCCAGGAAGGACGTGCCTGATGACCAACGCCAACCAACTGCGCGTGGCCGTGCCCAAGAGCGTCCGGCCCGCTGAAGCCGCTGCCCTGCTCGGGGTCTGCCGGGACACCGTCTACGTCCTGATGCGCTCCGGCCGGCTCCGTTCGATCAAGGCGGGACGGGCTCGCTTGATCCCGCTGGCCGCGATCGATGAGTTCCTGTCGGCGGATGAGGAGTTCGCGGCATGACCGGCCGGCGTCGTCGTGCTCATGGTGAGGGCTCGGTGTACGAGCAGCGGCCTGGCGTGTGGGCTGCGGTGATCGACCTCGGTTGGATCGACGGGAAGCGGAAGCGCAAGTACGTCTACGCCAAGAGCGAGGCTGAGGCGGTCCGGAAGCGGGACGAGCTGCGGCGGCAACTTCAGCTCGGCGTCGACCTCACCGCCCAGCCCCGGACGCTGGAAGCCTGGTTGACTGAGTGGCTGCGGGACGTGAAGGCGCACGATGGCACCCGGCCGTCAACGCTGGTCCGCTACCGCCTGGCCGTGAGCAAGCACCTCGTGCCGGGTCTGGGTCGGGTGAAGCTCGATCGGCTGACGCCTCGGGATGTACAGCGGTTCCTCACGGGGCTGCGGGACAAGCTGGCGCCGGCCAGCATCATCAAGGTTCACGCCGTGCTGCGTGTCGCCCTGGCCGACGCTGAGCGGATGGACCTGGTGCCGCGCAACGTCGCCAAAGCGGCCAAGCCGCCGGCTCTCGGCCGGACGGAGCGACGTGCTCTGACTCCCGAGGAAGCCAAGACTCTGCTGTCGGTGCTGACCGGTGACCGGCTGGAATCGCTGTTCGTCCTGGCACTGGCGACCGGTCTGCGACGGGCTGAGTTGTTGGGCCTGCGGTGGTCGGATGTCGACCTGGCGGGGAAGGCTCTGTTCGTTCGACAGACGCTTCAGCGAACGGATCGCGGGTTGGAGTTCGTGCCGCCGAAGACGCACCGGTCGAGTCGTCCGCTGCCGTTGTCGGCTCTGGCTGTCCGGGCGTTGGAGGCGCAGCGGGTGCGTCAAGCTAAGGAACGGCTTGCCGCTGGTGAGGTGTGGTCGGATCACGGTCTGGTCTTCGCCAGCACCATCGGTACCGCGATGGAACCGCGGAACGTCAACCGGCGCTTCGAGCAGCTCCGCGCGGCGGCCGGGCTGGACTGGCTACACCTGCACGACCTGCGGCACGCGTTCGCCACGTTCCTCCTCGACCAGGGCGAGGAACTGCGCACGGTGATGGAACTGCTCGGGCACTCCACGATTCGGATGACGGCTGACACCTACGGGCACGTCCTGCCGGCGCGGGCTCGTCAGGCTGCCTCGGCCATCGACCGGATTCTTGGCGAGGAGGGGACGGCGTGACCGCTTGGCTGTACGAATGGCTGTACTCGGGGCCGAGATCAACCGGTGAAAGTGCTGGTGGAGCCCAGGGGACTCGAACCCCTAACCCCTGCCTTGCAAAGGCAGTGCTCTGCCAGTTGAGCTAGGGCCCCCAGGGCGGTCGGGCCGCCTGGTGCTGGCTACGACGAGCGGTCAGCGCAGGTCGGGCGCGGTGGTCGCCTCGTGCCAGAGGGCACGCTCGTCGTTGGACGCCTTGACCTTCTGAGCGACGACGGCAGCCACGGCGACGACGCCGGCCAGGATCAGAAGCTTCTTGAACATGGGGCGCCCCTTCGCGCTCGACTACCGTCGGAACGGGTGTGCGGTGGGGCTAGCTGGAATCGAACCAGCGACCTCAGAGTTATCAGCTCTGCGCTCTAACCGACTGAGCTATAGCCCCGCGTGGCGACGAGCAAGGTTAACCCATCGCCCGGTCCGACCCCAAATCGGGGTGGCCGTGGCGCTCGCGCCTACTCGACCGTACTCGCGGCGCTCGTCGGCGGCGACCCGTTTCCCCCGCGCGTGTTCGGTGCGGCCCGGGTAGATCGACTGTTGATGCGGCCTGTGGGGGTGTCCGGGCAACCACAGAACGCAATACGCGGCAACGAAGTCGATCAAGGCCCGGACAGGACGACTGAAGCGTCGGGTGGACAGCTCGACGCCGGGGCGCCGCTGGTGCGGCACCCCGGCGTCGAGACGGCATCAGTCGCGCTCGGCGAGGGTCAACTCGATCCCGCCGACCAGGTCGGCACAGACGTTGTAGACGAACGCGCCGAGCGTGGCGAGCGCGGTGAACAGGACGACGTTGACCAAGCCGATCAACGCCGAACTGAGGATCACCCCCTTGGCGGTGATCTGGAAGCCGCCGGAGTTCCCGCTCGCGTTGACCAGATCGGTCAGACTCTCATTGACACTCTTGAATACCCCCATGGCGTCCAGGGCCAGGTAGAGCACCGAGGTGGCGACCACAACCACGATGAACAGCACGATGGAGACAGCGAACGCGAACTTCATCACCGACCACGGGTCGATCCGCTTGAGGTTCAGCCGGGCCCGGCGCGGCCCGCGCGAGGCAGCCGAGCTGACCGAGGTACGCGCGGCGCGTACCGCGTCACCCACCCGCGCGGCCCCGACCGCCGCCGAATTGGCGACCCCCGGTGGCAGGCCGCCCCCACTCGCGGGACGGCCGGTGCCGGTCGCCCGGGTACCGTCCGGCGACGGCGACGGCGACGGCTTGCCCGCGCCGCCGACCTTGGGTTGGGTGCCGGTCCCCGACGGCGACGCGGCGGCACCCACCTTGATCGGCTGTGTGGCGTTGCTCGACGTGCTCGACGTGACCACCGGTATAGCGGCGGAGGTCGGCGCCTCCACGTCCGATGTCTCGGACCTCTCGCTCGCCGGCGTGTCGTCGCCTGGCTTCTCCGGCGGCGGGGCCATACCCGGGGCCCGGGTGAACTTCGGGGCAGGCGCGTCGGCGGGGACGGTCGCCCGACCCACGGCCGCGCGGCCGGCCGCGGTGGTGCCGCTCTTCGCGGCCTCCTCGTCGACCGGGGTGGCCGAGGTCCCCTTGTTCCCCGACTTCGCCTGTGTCTCCGTCATCAACTAGTCCTGTTCGTCAGGCTCGTCGGCATTGCGAGCAATCGCCACGATAGTCACGCCGTCCGGGAGGTCCATCAGCTTGACCCCCATTGTGTTCCGGTCACGCGTACGGCGTACAGGCTTCACCGGAGTCCGGATGACGCCACCGTTGCTGGTGATGGCGAACAACTCGTCCTCCGGGTCGATCACGACCGCGCCGACCAGACCACCGCGTCGCTCGGTGATCTTCGCAGTCAGCACGCCCTTACCTCCCCGGCCCTGGACCGGGTATTCCTCGATCGGGGTACGTTTCGCATATCCCCCGTTCGTGGCTACCAGAACGTCCATACCCTCCCGGACC
Organism: Micromonospora sp. KC213; assembly: GCF_004348325.1. Lineage (GTDB taxonomy): Bacteria > Actinomycetota > Actinomycetes > Mycobacteriales > Micromonosporaceae > Micromonospora. The sequence goes on from NZ_SMKF01000075.1 coordinate 5,042, forward strand.
ACCTCCATGGCGAGCAGGACGTCGTCATCGGAGAATCGCATGCCGATCACGCCCGTGGTGGCCCGCCCCATCGGCCGCAGCGCCTCGTCGCTGGCGTTGAACCGGATCGCCTGAGCGTTTTTCGAGACCATCAGCAGATCGTCGGAGGGTGCGACGAGGGCGGCACCAACCAGTTCGTCCTCATCGCGCAGGTTGATCGCGATGATGCCGCCGGACCGGTTGGAGTCGAACTCCTCAAGCCGCGTCTTCTTCACCAGGCCGTTCTTCGTGGCCAGCACCAGGTAGGGGGCCACCTGGTAGTTCGGGATCTCGATGATCTGCGCGATCTGCTCGTCCGGTTGGAACGCGAGCAGATTGGCCACGTGCTGGCCCTTGGCCACCCTACTGGCCTCCGGCAACTCGTACGCCTTGGCCCGGTAGACCCGCCCCTTGTTGGTGAAGAACAGGATCCAGTCGTGCGTCGAGCAGACGAAGAAGTGGCTGACGATGTCGTCCTGCCGCAACGTGGCCCCGCTGACGCCCTTGCCGCCACGCCGCTGCGAGCGGTAGAGGTCGGCCTTGGTGCGCTTGGCGTACCCGGTGCGGGTGATGGTGACCACCACGTCCTCCCGGGCGATCAGGTCCTCCATCGAGACCTCGCCGTCGAACGGCACGATCTTCGTCCGCCGCTCGTCGCCCCACTTGGCGACGATCTCGCCCAACTCCTCCGAGACGATCCGCCGCTGCCGCTCAGGCTTGGCGAGGATGTCCTTGAGGTCGGCGATTTCCACTTCCAGCTTCGCCAGGTCGTCCAGGATCCGCTGCCGCTCCAGGGCCGCCAGCCGCCGCAGCTGCATGTCCAGGATCGCGGTGGCCTGGACCTCGTCGATGTCCAGCAGCCGGATCAGGCCCTGCCGGGCGTCGTCGACGGTCGGCGAACGCCGGATCAGCGCGATCACGTCGTCCAGCGCGTCCAACGCCTTGGCCAGACCACGCAGGATGTGCGCCCGCTCCTCCGCCTTACGCAGCCGGAAAGCCGTCCGCCGGCGGATCACCTCGATCTGGTGCTCGACGTAGTAGCGGATGAACTGGGCCAGGTTGAGGGTGCGCGGCACCCCGTCGACCAGCGCCAGCATGTTGGCGCCGAAGGTCTCCTGAAGCTGGGTGTGCTTGTAGAGGTTGTTCAGCACCACCTTGGCGACCGCGTCGCGCTTGAGCACGAGCACGATCCGCATGCCGGTACGGCCGGAGGACTCGTCGCGGATGTCGGCGATGCCGGCGAGCTTGCCCTCCTTGATCAGCTCGGCGATCCGCTCGGCCAGGTTGTCCGGGTTGACCTGGTACGGCAGCTCGCTCACCACGAGGGCGGGGCGGCCACGCTTGTCCTCCTCGACCTCGACCACGGCACGCATCCGGACCGAGCCACGGCCGGTCCGGTACGCGTCCTGGATACCGGCCTGGCCGACGATCAGGCCGTAGGTGGGGAAGTCGGGGCCCTTGACGATCTCCAGCAGCGCTTCCAGCGTGGTGGCCTCGTCGGCCTCCGGGTGCTCCAGGCACCACTGCACGGCCGCGCCGATCTCCCGCAGGTTGTGCGGCGGGATCTTGGTGGCCATGCCGACCGCGATGCCCTCGGAACCGTTGATCAGCAGGTTGGGGATGCGGGCCGGCAGGATGGTGGGCTCCTTGGCCCGGCCGTCGTAGTTGTCCTGCATATCGACGGTGTCCTCGTCGATATCCCGCATCATCTCCATGGCCAGCGGGTCGAGCTTGCACTCGGTGTACCGCATGGCGGCGGCCGGATCGTTGCCGGGCGAGCCGAAGTTGCCGTTGCCGTCGACCAGCGGATAGCGCAGCGACCAGGGCTGCGCCATCCGGACCAGCGCGTCGTAGATCGGCGAGTCACCGTGCGGATGGAACTGACCCATCACGTCACCGACGACCCGGGAGCACTTCACGTAGCCGCGGTCCGGCCGGTAGCCGGAGTCGAACATGGCGTAGAGGATCTTGCGGTGGACCGGCTTGAGCCCGTCCCGGACGTCCGGCAGCGCCCGCCCGACGATGACGCTCATCGCGTAGTCGAGGTACGAGCGCTGCATCTCGACCTCGAGGCCGACCGGCTCGATCCGGTCGTGCTGCGCGACGACGGCGGCGGCTACCTCCGGGGTCTCCGGCTCGTTCGGGATGGACTCGGGAGTATCGGTCACTGTTAACCCTTATCAGACTCAGAGTCGTTTTTGTGCTGTGGATAACGGCTGTGGAAACCGGCCAAGCTGTGGATAACTCTGTGGACCCGCAGGTCGGCCGGTGGCTGCCGGCCGACCACCCGAGCCGGTCAGATGTCCAGGAAGCGCACGTCCTTGGCGTTGCGCTGGATGAAGGAGCGGCGGGCCTCCACGTCCTCACCCATCAGTACGCTGAACAGCTCGTCGGCGGTTGCCGCGTCGTCGAGCGTGACCTGACGCAGGGTGCGGGTGGCCGGGTTCATCGTGGTCTCCCACAGCTCGGGGTAGTTCATCTCGCCGAGACCCTTGAACCGCTGGATGTCGTCCGGCTTGGCGTTGGGCTTCTTCTGCTGACGCAGCGCGATCAGCCCGTCCCGCTCCCGGTCCGAGTACGCGTACTGGGCGTCGTCGCCCTTCTTGTTCCACTTGATCTTGTAAAGCGGTGGGGCAGCCAGGTAGACGTGGCCCAACTCGACCAGCGGCCGCATGAAGCGGAACAGCAGAGTGAGCAGCAGCGTCTGGATGTGCTGGCCGTCGACGTCGGCGTCGGCCATCAGCACGATCTTGTGGTACCGCAGCTTCTCGATGTCGAAGTCGTCGTGGATACCGGTGCCCAGGGCGGTGATCAACGCCTGGACCTCGTTGTTCTTGAGCACCCGGTCGATCCGGGCCTTCTCCACGTTCAGGATCTTGCCGCGGATCGGCAGAATCGCCTGGGTACGCGGATCGCGCCCCTGCTTGGCCGAGCCGCCAGCCGAGTCGCCCTCGACGATGAAGACCTCGGACTCGCGCGGGTCGGTGGACTGACAGTCGGCCAGCTTGCCCGGCATCGAACCGGACTCCAGCAGCGACTTGCGGCGGGCGAGCTTGCGCGCCTGCTGGGCGGCGATGCGGGCCCGGGCCGCCTGGGATGCCTTCTGAATAATGATCTTCGCCTCGGCCGGATTCCGGTCGAGCCAGTCCACCAGCCACTCGTTGCAGACCCGCTGCACGAAGCTCTTCACCGGGGTGTTGCCGAGCTTGGTCTTGGTCTGGCCCTCGAACTGCGGGTTGGTCAGCTTGACCGAGATGATCGCCGCCAGGCCCTCGCGGATGTCCTCGCCGGAGAGCTTCTCGTCTCCCTTGAGCAGTTTCTTCTCCGCGCCGTACCGGTTGACCACGCTGGTCAACGCGGCCCGGAAGCCCTCCTCGTGGGTGCCGCCCTCGTGGGTGTTGATCGTGTTGGCGAAGGTGTAGACCGACTCGCCGTAGGACTCGTTCCACTGCATGGCGATCTCGACCGCCATGCCCTCCTCCTCGGCGCCGAACTGGACCACCGTCTTGTGGATCGGGGTCTTCGAGGCGTTGAGGTGCCGAACGAAGTCGGCGATGCCGTCCTCGTAGAGGAAGGTGACCTCGCGGAGCTTGCCTTCCTCGCCCTCCGGGACCCGCTCGTCGAGCAGGTGGATGGTGAGGCCGCGGTTGAGGAAGGCCATCTCCTGCAGCCGGCGGTAGATGGTCTGGAAGTCGAAGTTGACGGTCTCGAAGATGTCCGGGTCGGGCCAGAAGGAGACCGCCGAGCCGGTCCGGTCGGTCGCCTCGCCCTTCTCCAGCGGGTTGGGCTTCGAGTTGGTGTACTGCTGCCGCCAGACGAAGCCCGACTTGTGGATCTCCACCGCCATCCTGGTGGAGAGGGCGTTCACCACGGAGACGCCGACGCCGTGCAGACCGCCGGAGACCGCGTACGCCTTGCCGTCGAACTTGCCGCCGGCGTGCAGCACGGTGAGCGCGACCTCGACACCGGGCTTCTTGAGCTTCGGGTGCAGGTCGACCGGGAAGCCACGACCGTTGTCGGTGACCCGGACGCCGCCGTCGGCGAGCAGCACCACGTCGATCGTGTCGCAGTGGCCGGCCATCGCCTCGTCCACGGCGTTGTCCACGACCTCCTGCACGAGGTGGTGCAGACCGCGCTCGCCAGTCGACCCGATGTACATACCGGGCCGCTTGCGGACCGCCTCCAGCCCTTCGAGGACGGTGATCGACTCGGCGCCGTAATCCTGCTTGTCCTGCGCTGCCACCCTCGGCCACTTTCTCGCACCGGCCACGCCACAGGGCGCGGGGGCGCGGGTTCGGCGGGCAGCACGCGACGTCGGCGCACAAACCGGCCCCCGAGGACGCCAGGTCACGGAACGTGTGCGCCGGTCGCCGCGGTTGCCCGCGGATCGCGATCGGCTAGACCCGACACAGGACTTTGATCAAGGGCCGCCGGGGCCCGTGCCCGTCGCTCCGTGCCGGGTCTTCGTCTCGCCCCCAATCCTACTGTGCGCAACCGACGAAGACGCCACTCGGCACCCCTGCGCGGCGTCTGAGACCCCCGTAGCCGGCCGAACCGCGCTGCCCGCGACTCCCCCTACGCGCCAGGGGCCGATCTTCGGCGGCATCGCCGGGGAATCGTTGCCGGTCTTCCCTGGTGGCGTCCCGAGGAGCTTCGCCGATCTTCGCCGGTGCCCCGGGTGGATCCGTCACGGGACGGCCGGTCGACGGTAGCGCGCAGCGTGGCCGTACCGTACCTTTGCGGCACCGCCGCCACTCGTCTTGATCTTTGCCATCCGCAACCGGGACGATTGACCCGATCGATCCGACACGTGCTCAAGGGGTGACGCCAGATGGGGCTGGACAACGTCGCGGTGCACTGGCCGCGGACCGGCCGCTTCTACGACCCGGTCGCGCCGGCCGAGTTCGTCGATTTCGGCGAGATCGTGGACATCCCCCGGATCTCCGCGCCCACCGCGGCGCTCGCCGAACACATCGCCAAGACCGGTACCGTCCGGGCCACCGCGTACACGGAACTGGTGGACCTGATCCTCGGCTTGGAGAATGTGCTCTACGCCACCGAAGCCGCCGCCGAGGACGAGGATCCGGTGATCGACCCGGACGGCTGCTCCTGGATCGCCGGCGGGGTGGAGCGGTTCATCGCGCAGCACCGCCCGCACGGCGAGGCGGTGACCTTCGAGTCGGTCAGCGACGTGCTCCGCTCGCTGCTGGCCGACGGCCGCCTGGCCGAGCAGCAACTCCGCTGGCTGGACGCCCGGCTGGACCGGCTGCGCGACGAGAGCGGCGACCCGCCGCAGTGGGACTTCACCTGCGCCGAGCTGGGTGTGCTGGCCGCCTTCTACCGGCGCTGCGCGGATCGGGGCTTCGCCGTCTACGCCGATGCCGAGCCCGGTCGGCGTCCCGCCACCCAGCCGTAGCATCCGGGCGGATACGTCGGCCCGCGCAGCTGACCGGGACAGCCGCGCCGGTAGCGCGGACCGCTCGCTGTGCCGCACAGCCCAGCGCGGCCTGCTTGATTTACTCCGGTTGCGCCAGGTTCGGGTGTCCTCCGCCGTCGACAGCCCGAGATGCCGCAGTCGGCGCGGGCGGCAGCAGGCAGCGGGGATCAGCCGTAGGTGTCGCGGGGGCCTCGGCCGCGGACCCGGCGCGGACCGCGGGACCAGGACGGTGCGGCAGGGCCGTGGATGTGCAGCTTGCGAACCACGTTGTGGCCCACCTCACCGGCGATCCGCTTGAGCAGCGATTTGGCGAGCAGCCGTAGCTGGGTGGCCCAGGCGGTCGAGCGGGCCTCCACGGTCAGCTCGCCGTCCTCCAGCTTCACCGGGCGGCTGTGCTGGGCGATCTCCGGACCGACGACCTTCTCCCAGGCGCCGAAGACGGTCGCCTCGGCAGCCGGTTGATGCCAGCCACGCGCCTTCATCAGCCGCTCCAGCACCGCACCGAGCGGCTGCGGGTCGCGAGGGTCCGGCCCCGGCCCGGAGTAGCCACGCAGCCGCCGTTCCCCGCCGTCCCCGGAGACCACGCTGCGCCGGCGGGTCTTCGCCGCCGCCTCCCGTCGAGCCCGGGCCGCGTCCAACACCGCCCGGGCGAGCTGCGGCCCGGATCCGCCGCCGGCCGTCTGGCCTGCCACGGCGGCCTCGCTCGGCTCCGCCGACTCACCCTCGCCCCGACGACCCGGCGGGCGAGCCCCGGGCGGCCCCGACCCGGCGGCCTCCACCGGACCTGGTTGGCCGGTGCCGACCCGACCCGACCCGGCACCGTCCAAAACCGGCCGGTGACCGGTCCGGCGGGCCGGTGTCTCGCCTTCTCCCTCGCGTTCCGGGTCACTCGACACGTCGTACCGTCCCCTCGCCCACCACGTACCGGATGCCCCGCAGGGCCGCCGGCACGTCGTTGTCGACCGCGCAGGTGACCAGGAGCTGACCCGCCCCGCCGACCAGTTCCGCCAGTCGCTGGCGCCGGCCCGCGTCCAGCTCGGCGAAGACGTCGTCCAGGACCAGCACCGGCTCGATGCCGTCGGCGCGCAGCAGGTCGTACCCGGCCAGCCGCAGCGCCAACGCGAACGACCAGGACTCGCCGTGGCTGGCGTACCCCCTGGCGGGCAGTGCGCCGAGAGTGAGGGTGAGCTCGTCGCGGTGCGGGCCGACCAGGGTGGTGCCCCGTTCGATCTCGGCCGACCGGGACTCGGCCAGGGCTGCGGTCAGGGCCTCGGCCAGCGCGGCCCGGCTGACGGTCTGCTCCGGCAGCTCCACCGACGGCCGGTACGCGATGCCGGCCGCGCCCCGACCGGCCGCCACCGCGTCGTACGCCTTGGTGACGTGTGGGGCCAGCGCGGAGACCAGTTCCAGCCGCCCGGCCAGCAACTCCGCGCCGTGGTGGGCGAGATGGGTGTCCCAGACGGCGAGGGTGGACAGATCCCCGCCCCGTGAGCCGCCCGTCTTGCGGGCCAGGTACGCCGTCCGCAGCAGGGCATTGCGCTGCTTGACCACCCGCTCGTAGTCGGCGCGCACCCCGGCGTACCGGGGTTGCCGGAGCACCAGCAGGTCGTCCAGGTAGCGACGGCGCTCCGCCGGATCACCCCGGACGAGCTCCAGGTCCTCCGGGGCGAAGAGCACCAGCCGCAGCGCGCCCACCACGTCCCGGGCCCGGCGGGCCGGCGATCGCCCGAGCCGTGCCCGATTGGCCCGGCCGGGAACGATCTCCAGCTCGACCAGGAGTTCCCGGCCCTCGTGCACCACGGCGCAGCGGATCACCGCCGAGGAGGCGCCGACCCGCACCAGCGGAGCGTCGGTGGCGACCCGGTGCGAGTCCAGGGTCGCCACGTAGCCCAGCGCCTCGATCAGGTTGGTCTTGCCGACGCCGTTGGCGCCGATCAGAACGTTCGGGCCCGGCTCCAGGTCCACGTCGACCCGTTCGTACGAGCGGAAGTCGACCAGTTCGAGCCGGCGGACGTACACAGGCGGTGGATGCCGGTCAGCGCTTGTGGACGGCGTGCCCGCCGAACTGCTGGCGCAGCGCGGAGACGGCCTTCATCGCGGGCGAGTCGTCCTGCCGGGAGGCGAACCGGGCGAACAGCGCGGCGCTGATGACGTTCAGCGGCACGGCGAGCCGGACCGCCTCGTCGACCGTCCAGCGGCCCTCGCCGGTGTCCTCGGTGTAGCCGCTCAGCTCGGCCAGCTCCGGGTCCTCGTCGAGGGCCCGGTCCAGCAGGTCGAGCAGCCAGGACTGGACCACGGTGCCGTCCCGCCAGGACTTGATCACCCCGGGTACGTTCGTCACCATTTCGGCGGCGGAGAGCAGTTCGTAGCCCTCCGCGTAGGCGTGCATCAGGCCGTACTCGATGCCGTTGTGCACCATCTTGGCGTAGTGGCCGGCACCGACCGGGCCGGCATGCACAAAGCCGTACTCGCCGGCCGGCTTGAGCGCCTCGAAGACCGGCATCAGCCGCTCGACGTGCTCCGGTGCGCCGCCGACCATCAGGCCGTAGCCGTTCTGCCGGCCCCACACGCCGCCGGAGACACCCACGTCGAGATAGCCGATTCCGCGCTCGGCGAGGCGTTCGGCGCGGGGTGCGTCGTTGGTGTAGCGCGAGTTGCCGCCATCGATGATGATGTCGCCCTCGGTCAGTGCCTCGGCCAGTTCGTCGACGGTGGCGTCGGTGACGGCGGCGGGCACCATCACCCAGACCGCACGGGGGGCTTCCAGCTTCCCGGCGAGGTCGGCCAGGCTCGCGGCGTCGCTCAGCTCCGGGTTGCGGTCGTAACCGACCACCTCGTGCCCGGCCGCGCGCAACCGCTCGCGCATGTTGCCGCCCATCCGGCCGAGTCCTACCAGGCCGAGCTGCATCTGCTCCTACCCTCCGTACGTCTGGTCCTGCGGGGTGCCGGTCAGCGGGACACGCGGATCGGCATGATGAGGTACCGGTACCCCGGAATGACCTCGCCATCCTCGCCTGCGGGGGAAATCACCGCGGGCTTGAAGGCGTCGACGAACCTCAGCAGTGCGAACTGTGCCCCCAGGTTGGCCAGACCGTCGATGAGGTACTGCGGGTTGAAGCCGATGGTCAGCGGCTCGCCGGTGAAGGTGGCCTCCATCGCCTCGCTGGCCCGCGCCTCCTCGGTGCCGCCGGCCTCGACCACCAGGCCGTCGGAGCTGAAGCTCAGCAGCACCGGTGTGGTCCGCTCGGCGACCAGCGCGACGCGCTTGACCACCTCGGTCAGCGTGCTGACCGGCACCCGGGCCTCGGCGTTGTGGCTGGCTGGAAAGAGGGAGCGCACCGGCGGGTAGTTGGCGCCGTCGAGCAGCCGACTGGTGGTGCGCCGGGTGCCCCCGGCGAACCCGATCATGCCCTCGCCGGCGGAGCCCTGGGAGAGCGCCAGGGTGACCTGCCCGCCGAGCGGGCCGAGTGCCTTGGCGGTGTCGTGCAGCGTGCGCGCCGGGACCAGGGCGTTGAGGCTGATGTCCGGATCGTCCGGATGCCAGTCCATCTCGCGCAGGGCGAGGCGATACCGGTCGGTGGCGAGCATGGCAAGGGTGCCGCCGGTGAGTTCGAGGCGGACGCCGGTCATCATCGGCAGCGTCTCGTCCCGGCCGGCGGCGACGGCGACCTGGGCGACCGCGGCGGCGAAGGCGGCCGCGTCGACGGTGCCGGTGCTCTCCGGCATCTCCGGCAGGGTGGGGTAGTCCTCCACCGGCATGGTGGGCAGGGTGAACCGGGCGCTGCCGCAGACCAGCTCCAGGTGGGCCCCGACGGCGGCGATGTCGACCGGTTTGGCCGGCAGCGCCTTGGTGATCTCGGCGAGCAGCCGACCGGAGACCAGGGCGGCACCGTCGGCGTCTCCCTGCACCTCGACGGTGACCTGGCTGGAGACCTCGTAGTCGAAGCCGGAGACCTGCAGGTTGCCGTCGGTGACCCGGAGCATCACCCCGGCGAGCACCGGTACGGACGGCCGGTTGGGCAGGCTCTTCGCGGTCCACGCCACCGCTTCGGCGAGCGCGTCGCGCTCCACTCGGAACTTCATCAATGCCTCCGCGTCGACGTCAGCGACAACTCTCTCATGCCGACCGCTGCTCACCGTCCCGCCCGACCGTGCGGGTACCCATCGCACCTTAGGGCGCGCGGACATCGGCTGTGCGCCCGACCCCGGAGATTCGGGTGCCGGGGCGGCTGCCGACGGCAGCGTTCCGACCCGATCCACAGGAAGTCCAACGGTGATGATTGGTTTTTGTTGTTCAGAAGAAAAACCTCATCGTCTTCATCGCACCTGTGCAAACTGTGGAGAACCCGCGTCTGCCCAGCTCAGACAGGTTATCCACCGGTGGGTTCGCTGTGGAGAACCGGGGGGTAAACCGCCTGCGCGGTCCACAGGCCCCGCCGTCCCCGCCGTTGTCCACCGTCGTCCACCGGTTATCCACCGGTTATCCACCGGGTTTCTCCCCAGCGTTGTGGACAGCGACGACGGCGATCCCCGCCGTCGTCCCCAGAATCTTCCACAGGACGCCCACAGGCCGGCCGTCGACGGTGGACAACACTCCGGTCGTCCCCAGGTGTCCACAGCTCTGTCCCCAGGGTTTATCCACAATCTGTGGGTAACTGACTCCGAACCCAGCGTGGTTTTCCACCGCCTGTGGAACAGGGGGTGTGGACAACCGTGCCGACCTGTGGACAAGCATGACGCCGATTCTGGGCCCTCCAGCGGGTCGAGGGTCAACGCACACCTGTCCACAGGCACGAAAACGCCCGACCGACGGTGCCGGCCGGGCGTTGGAGGGTACGGGCGACGTGGCGTACGCGACGACGACTTCAGGTCGGCGGGCGTCTGACGCCGCGCCGTGACCTGTCGCTCAGGTGTTCTGCTTGATCCGGTTGGTCAGCTCGGCGATCTGGTTGTACAGCGAGCGGCGCTCGGCCATCTGTTGGCGGATCTTGCGGTCGGCGTGCATCACGGTGGTGTGGTCCCGGCCGCCGAACGCCTGCCCGATGCGGGGCAGCGACAGGTCGGTCAGCTCGCGACAGAGGTACATGGCGACCTGGCGGGCGTTGACCAGCACCCGGGAGCGGGAGTGGCCGCGCAGGTCCTCCAGGCTCACCCCGAAGTAGTCGGCGGTGGAGACCATGATCTGGTCCGCGGTGATCTCCGGGCCGGCGCCGTCCGGGATGAAGTCGCGCAGCACCTCCTCGGCCAGCGACAGCTCGACGTTCGACCGGGTGAGGCTGGCGAAGGCGGTGACCCGGATCAGTGCCCCCTCCAGTTCCCGGATCGAGTTCGACACCCGGGAGGCGATGAACTCCAGCACGTCCGGTGGGGCGTACAGCCGCTCCTGGGCGGCTTTCTTCTGCAGGATGGCGATGCGGGTCTCCAGGTCCGGCGGCTGGATGTCGGCGAGCAGGCCCCACTCGAACCGGGTCCGCAGCCGGTCCTCCAGCGTCGCCAGCTGCTTCGGCGACCGGTCGGAGGTGATCACGATCTGCTTGTTGGCGTTGTGCAGGGTGTTGAAGGTGTGGAAGAACTCCTCCTGCGTCCGCTCGCGGTTCTCCAGGAACTGGATGTCGTCGATCAGCAGGATGTCGACGTCGCGGTAGCGGCGCTGGAACGCGCTGGTCTTGTCGTCGCGCAGCGAGTTGATGAAGTCGTTGGTGAACTCCTCGGTCGAGACGTACCGGACCGAGCGGGCGTTGCCGAGCGTGGTGGCGTAGTGCCCGATGGCGTGCAGCAGGTGGGTCTTGCCGAGCCCGGAACTGCCGTAGATGAACAGCGGGTTGTACGCCTTCGCCGGTGACTCGGCCACCGCGACGCTCGCCGCGTGGGCGAACCGGTTGGACGAGCCGATGACGAACGTCTCGAACATGTACTTGGGGTTGAGGCGGTTGCCGCCGCTCTCCGCGCCCCCGGGGCGTCGGTCGGCCGGGCCGCCGGGACGGTGGTCCACCGCGGACCGGCCGGGCCCGCTGTCGGTACCTCCGTCGCGGGGAAGGCCGCGGGGACCGTGCGGGTCGCGTGGCGGCCGGGCCTCGCTGCGGTACGCCGGCTCGAACCCCCGCCCGTCGACACCGTGCGGGTTCGGCGCGGGGCGCTCGTCGAAGCCCCGCTGTTCGGGTGTGGGCTGGTTCACCCGCATCGACTCGGTGAAGCCCGCCCCGAACAGCGACTCCTGCCCGCCGTCGCGACTGGCCGGGATCCGGTGCGGGGGAGGCTCGCCCGGGTCGGTCGGCTGCTCCGGCGGCACCGACCCGTCGTGGTACGCCTCGGAGAAGCCGGACCCGGGTTGGGGTGGCTGCGGAAAACCGCCCGGCAGGTCGGGGAAGAGTGCCGGCCCGACGTGGCCGTCCCCGGGCGTCTCCGGTTCGGCGTCGGGGGCGCTGCGGTAGACGGTGCCGGCGGGACGGCCGGAGGCGTCCTCGGCCACGCGGACGGTGACCGCGACCTGGATGGGGCGGCCCAGCCGGCGGGTCAGCGCCTCGGTGATCGCCGGTCGCAGCCGGGACTCGATCACGTCCCGGGTGAAGGCGTCCGGGACGGAGAGCAGGGCGGTGTCCTCGACGATCGCCCGCAGCCGGGTCAGCCGCAGGTAGGCGCGCTGCTGTGCGGAGATGATCTCGTCGGCGAGTTCGTCGGTCGCCGCAGTCCACACCGCGGCGAGGTCGGTCGTACCGGCCACCGTCGTGCCACCCCCTCGCCTCTGCTCCCGGCCGCCGCTGTGGTCCAGTCGGCCGTTCCGGGCCCGCCACCGCATTCGAGCGGGTGGTTTCTCACCCGCCGGGCGGCTCACCGGCCGGCATCCACAAGTTATCCACAGCCTGTGTGTACCGACGATTGTGCCGCCCGCCGGACGCGGGTCGGACCGTGGCCCCCTGGTGTCGATGGGCGTTGAAGCGGGTTCACCGTGCCGAACGATTCACTGCCCTGTCCGGTCTTGCCCATCGGTGGCGACGCAAGCCCCCGACGCTGACCGCAATCGCGCACGGTAACAGCGACGACGGGGCACCATCAACCGCCGTCGTCAGATGCCGGTTGTCGGCATGAGTGAAAAACACCGGTTCGGTCGCCTGTCGCGCAGCTCGTGTCGCTGCTGCCAGGGTTTTGACGGTCATTGCTGACCTGCGTAGGCTGGAGCGGCTGCTCTGTCGCCCTCTGCTAGGGTGATGGGTGCTTGCTGTCCGCGAGCGGGTTCTCGCGCCGCCGAGGTCCAGTGTCGCCGGGCAGCACCGATCGGAGGCCACCCGCCGAGGTGGCCTTGGACCACCACACGACCCCGGCGATCCCGCGCCGTGGACGTACGAAAACGGAGAGCCTGACGTGAGCAAGCGCACCTACCAGCCGAACAACCGCCGGCGCGCGAAGACCCACGGCTTCCGGCTGCGCATGCGCACCCGTGCCGGCCGCGCCATCATCTCGACCCGCCGCGCCAAGGGCCGCGCCCGCCTGTCGGCCTGAGCCGACCGGGCCCGTTCCGGGGGACGTGGGCAGTCGTGCTGGCGGCCGCACAGCGACTGCGGCGCAGTACCGACTTCGCCGCAGCGGTCCGGGGTGGTCGACGCGCCGGACGTGGTGCCGTCGTCGTACACCTGACTCTGCCGACCCCTGAACCCGCCGCGACGATCTCGATGAAGCCGGCGCGGGGCGCCGGTGCGGAGTTGACCTCCGCGCCGACCCGCGCCGGCTTTGTCGTGTCCAAGGCGGTGGGCCCCGCTGTGGTCCGCAACAAGGTCCGCCGCCGGCTGCGGCATCTGGTCCGCGAACGGCTGGCCGCCCTGCCGGCGGGCAGCACCCTGGTGGTGCGTGCCCTGCCCGCCGCGGCCGAGGTGTCGTACGCCCGGCTGGGGGCCGACCTGGACGCGGCGGTCGACGCTGCGCGGAGGCCCCGCGAGCGGCGGTCGCGGTGAGCGGCGGATCCGCCGGGCCGCGGCCGGCCAGCCTGGGTGCCCGGGTGCTGAGCGGGCCGATCGTCGCGTACCGTCGTTGGGTAAGCCCGGCGCTGCCGGCCCGCTGTCGGTTCCACCCGTCGTGCAGTGCGTACGCCCTTGAGGCGGTGGCCCGGCACGGTGCGTTCCGGGGAACCGGGCTGACGGTCCGGCGGTTGTTGCGCTGCCATCCTTTTCACCCCGGCGGACATGACCCGGTGCCGGAGCCGGGCGACCGCCGCCGTGCCGACGTGACTGGAGCCTGAGTGTTTAGTCTCGACTGGATCTACTATGCAATCTCGTGGATCCTGCTGACCTGGCATTCGGCCTGGGACGCCATCGGGGTGTCGGCCGGTGCGGTGATCGGCACGAACTGGTCCTGGATCCTGGCCATCGTCTTCCTGGTGGTCACCGTCCGGGTGATCCTGTTCCCGGTCTTCGTCAAGCAGATCAAGTCGCAGCGGGCCATGCAGGCGCTCCAGCCCAGGGTCAAGGAGCTGCAGGAGAAGCACAAGGGTGACCGGGAGACGCTCCAGAAGGAGATGATGGAGCTCTATCGGAAGGAAAAGGCCAACCCGCTGATGGGCTGCCTTCCGATGTTCCTTCAGATCCCGGTCTTCCTCGGGCTCTTCCACGTGCTGCGTCGGCTCGACCCGGCCAAGTCCAACAAGACCCTCTACGGCTGGACGGTCGACCAGTTCGACAGCGCGGCGACCGCCAAGATCTTCACCGCCCCGATCGCCGGCAAGTTCGGCTCCACCGCCGAGGAGCTGGCCCGGCTCGGCGCCAACGGCACCACCGTCAAGATCATCGCTGGCATCCTGGTCCTGGTCATGATGGGCACCACCTATCTCACCAGCCGCCAGATGATCCTGAAGACGGGTTGGGCGGAGGACCCGCAGCAGCGGATGATCCAGCGACTGATGCTCTACGGCATCCCCCTGTCGCTGCTGGTCTCCGGCGCGATCTTCCCGATCGGTGTGATCATCTACTGGGTCACCAACAACCTCTTCACCCTCGGCCAGCAGCAGTGGGTGCTGCGGAAGTTCCCGCCCCTGGTGACCAACACCAAGCCGGGCACCACCACCGCCCGCAACCCGGTGCAGCCGGCCAAGACCGGTGGCTTCCTCAACCGGAACAAGCCCGCCTCGACTCCCGCCGCGCCGGCCACGCCGAAGATCGCCGGGCCGAAGCCGGGCGCGAAGCCGACGAACCCGAAGAAGGGTGGCCGGCCGGCCAAGCGGCAGGGCTGACCCTCCTGGGCCGCCGCCGGAACCACCGGTACGGCGGCCCTCCGGCAACCGTGCAGCCGCCGTACGGCCGGCGCCGGGCCGGAACCGCCGCGCGCCGCGCGGTCACGGGCGAAACCGCCCGTACAGACGTGCCGGTGGGCACCGGCCATCTCCTGCCGGTGCCCACCGGAAACCAGCGGACCCGACGGTCCGTCCGAGCGAGTACGGAGATGAGACCGTGACCGACACCAGCATCCCCAGCGCCGAACAGTCCGTGGATGAGGAGACCCGGGCCACCGTCCCCGGCGACGAGGAGCCCACCGAGACGGAGACGGGCACGCCGAAGAAGGCCGCCAGCGAGAGCGACCTGTTTGCGCAGAGCGAGATCGCCGCCGACTACATCGAGGGCCTGCTCGACATCCTCGACTACGACGGTGACATCGACGAGCTGGTCTCTGCCGGACGTCCGGTCGTCGAGGTGGTCGGCGGCCGGCTGCAGAACCTGGTCGGTCAGCGGGGCGCCACCCTGGAGGCCCTTCAGGAGCTGGCCCGGCTCGCGGTGTTTCGGCAGACCGGTAGCCCCAGCCGCCTGCTGCTCGACATCGGCGGCTACCGGGCCACCCGGCGCAAGGAACTCGCCGCGGTGGCCCGCAACGCCGTGGAGAAGGTCAAGGAGCACGGCGAGCCGGTCCGCCTGGAGCCGATGTCCGCCTTCGAGCGCAAGTGCGTGCACGACGTGGTCAACGCGATCAGCGGCGTGGCGAGCGAGTCCGAGGGTGTCGAGCCCAACCGCCGCATCATCGTCCGGCCGGCGGACTGACCCGGGTGACTCACGACGCCACGACGGGTGCCACGCCGTCCGGGCCGCCGGCCGCCGGTGCCCTGTCCTCGCCGGCCGACGCCGTCCTCCCGGCGGAGCTGGCTCCCGCCGCCGCGACGCTCTTCCGCGACCGGCTCGACCTGGCCGCCGCTTATGCGGAGCTGCTCGCCACCGATGGGGTGATCCGTGGCTTGATCGGGCCTCGGGAGGCACCCCGGATCTGGGACCGGCACCTGCTCAACTGCGCCGCGGTGGCCGAGCGCATCCCCGAGGGCGCCAGCGTCATCGACGTCGGGTCGGGGGCGGGGCTGCCCGGTGTGGTGCTGGCCATCGCCCGCCCTGACCTTGAGGTAACCCTGGTCGAGCCGCTCGCCCGGCGTACCTCATTCCTGGTGGAGACGGTCCAGCGGCTGGGGTTGGCGCGGACGGTGCGGGTGTTCCGGGGCCGGGCCGACGAGGCGGCCGCGAGCGGAACCGGGCTCGGCCCGTTGAGCGCCGACGTCGTCACCGCTCGGGCGGTCGCACCGCTGGATCGGCTCGCCGGGTGGTGCCTGCCGCTGGCCACGCCGGGTGGGCGGCTGCTTGCTCTGAAGGGGTCGTCCGCCGCCGACGAGATCGCCGAGCACGCCGCCACGGTGGCCCGGCTCGGCGGCGGCGAGCCGGAGTTGCACCACTGTGGGGTCGGGGTGATCGACCCGCCGACCACCGTCGTTGAGGTCGTCCGTGAGCGGGTCGTCCGTCCGCCGGCGGCGCAGAAAGCCCCGAAGCGGTCGCGGGGCGGCCGTAAGCGGTCCGGCTGATCGATGGATCTGGCTTCGGAGTGCTTCCGGCACCCGGTCAGGGCGTGGCGGTACCCCGCCCGGCCGGAGATCCGAGATGGACCCGCCGCGCCTGTCCCCCGTAGGCTGGCCGCGCGTCGATAGTGTGGAGCGGGCGGGCACCGGGCGCACCGGATCCCGACCGCTCCCGCTGGGCCGTACGCTCCGCGGCGCGAGTGCGGCGTGCGGCCCGGTAGGCGGGGTGCGGACCGACCATCCGGAGCGGGCAGGGATGACAGGTGCATGACGACGGCAGGTACGACGATCCACGGGTGAACCGCCCCGAGGGACTTCCTCCCGGCGCGGACCATGTTTCACGTGAAACCGAGCAGGTTTCCTGGCCCGCCGACGGTCAATCCGGATCCGTCGGCCCGCCTGAGCGGGACCAGGCGCTACGCCGTGTTCCGCCAGCGGTCGGCGCGGCCCGACCCGCCCCCCGGTCGTACGTGCCGCCGCCCGCCACGGCGGAGGGCGACGGTCGGCCGGCGAACGTCGTAACCGGACGCGCCGCCCCGGTGCGCCGCAACGCCGGTGTGCCCACCCGGTTCGAGATCCAGGTCGGCGCAAGCGTCCCACCGCTCGTCCCGCAGCAGTCGCATCCGGGTGCCGGATCGGATAACCCGCCCGCCGTCGTCGACACGCCGGGCCCGGCCACCGGGGTGGTCGCGGACCCCGCGCCCGCCGCCGCGTACGTTTCACGTGAAACCCCGACGCGCGAAGAGGATGACCCACCGTTGGCTATGGAGGCGATGCGCGCCGTGCAGATCCTTAACCCCAGTGGCGAGGTGACCATGCCTCGTCCCGAGCGGACGCGGGTGATGTGCGTCGCGAACCAGAAGGGCGGCGTGGGGAAGACCACGACCACGGTCAACCTGGCGGTGGCGCTCGCCCTGCACGGAAACCGGGTTCTCGTGGTCGACCTCGACCCGCAGGGCAACGCGTCGACCGGCTTGAACGTCCCGCACCACACGGGGGTGCCGGACGTCTACGACTGCCTGATCAACAGCGTGCCGCTGGAGGAGGTGGCCCAGGAGGTCGAGGGCATCCCCAACCTCTACTGCGTGCCGGCCACCATCGACCTCGCCGGTGCCGAGATCGAGCTGGTCTCGGTCGTCGCCCGGGAGTCCCGGCTGGCTCGGGCCATTGCCGCCTACCCGGGGCACTTCGACTACGTCTTCATCGACTGCCCGCCGTCGCTCGGCCTGCTCACGGTCAACGCGTTGGTGGCGGCCCAGGAGGTGCTGATCCCCATCCAGTGCGAGTACTACGCCCTGGAAGGGCTGAACCAGCTCATCAACAACATCAACCTGGTCCGCCAGCACCTCAACCCGATGCTGGAGGTCTCCACGATCCTGCTCACCATGTACGACCGCCGTACCCGGCTGGCCGACGCCGTGGAGCAGGACGTCCGCAACCACTTCGGCGACAAGGTGCTCCAGGCGGTCATCCCGCGCAACGTCCGCGTCTCGGAGGCACCGAGCTACGGGCAGTCGGTGATGACCTACGATCCGGGGTCGCGGGGTGCCACGAGCTACTTCGAGGCCGCCCAAGAGATCGCCGAGCGTGGTGTCAAGGAGCCGGTGAGCCGGAATGCGTAGTGCGGACAAGTCGCTGGGAGGCGTCGCATGAAGAACCGACCCCGTGGCGGTCTGGGGCGAGGACTCGGGGCACTGATCCCGACCGGGCCGGCGCCGGCTGCGCCCGGCGCGGTCGCCACCGCTCCCGAGCCGGATCCGACCCGCACTGCGCCAGCGGCATCCGCCGAGGCGCTCGCTGCTCCGGCGACGCCGGCGGTCACCCCGCAGCCCGAGTCGCAGTTGAGCCCGGTGCCGGGGGCACGCTTCGCCGAGATCCCGGTCGACGCGATCATGCCCAACCCGAAGCAGCCACGGCAGGTCTTCGACGAGGAGGCCCTGGAGGAGCTGAAGACCTCGATCCAGGAGGTCGGTTTTCTCCAGCCGATCGTCGTGCGGGCCCTCGACGCCGACAAGTACGAGCTCGTCATGGGCGAGCGCCGATGGCGGGCGGCCCAGGCGGTGGGCCGGGAGAGCATCCCGGCGATCGTCCGGGACACCAAGGACGACGCGATGCTCCGCGACGCGCTCCTGGAGAACATCCACCGTGCCAACCTCAACCCGCTGGAGGAGGCGGCCGCCTACCAGCAACTGCTGGAGGAGTTCGGTGCCACCCACGAGGACCTGGCCCGGCGGATCGGCCGTAGCCGGCCCCAGATCTCGAACACCATCCGCCTGCTGAACCTTCCGCCCCAGGTGCAGCGACGGGTCGCCGCCGGGGTGCTCTCCGCCGGCCACGCCCGGGCACTGCTGAGCCTCGACGAGCCGGAGGCGCAGGAACAGCTCGCCCTCCGTATCGTCGCCGAAGGACTCTCCGTACGTGCGACCGAGGAGATCGTGGCGCTCGCCCTCTCCGACGGCACGACGAAGGCACCGGCGGCAAAGCGGCGGCCCAAGCCGGTGGCGCCCGCACTCACCGATCTGGCCGACCGTCTCTCCGACCGGTTCGACACCCGGGTGAAGGTGGACATCGGCCGGAGCAAGGGAAAGATCACCATTGAGTTTGCCACGGTCGACGACCTGGAACGCATCGTCGGCATCATCGGCGTCGGTCAGGAGGCAGAGCCCGGAGAGGACTGACTTCTCCGCGTCGGCTCGATCGGCCGTGCCTCCATCCGGGAGGCACGGCCGATTTCGGCTCGATGGCAGGTGTCGTCCGGGTCGTTCCGGTGCCTTCGTGCGGCTGACTTGGCGAGTGCGGGTGCAGTGGCTGCGGTGTAGCGGACGGCGGTGCCAGGAAGGGGGCGGCAGGGAGGCGGCTCAGGGTTCGGTTTCGAGGAACTGGGAGAGCCGCAGGGCGAGAGGTCCCAGCTCTCGGTCCGCCTCGACGCCGAACAGCAGAGTGGCGGACCACGGCGCGAACGACGGTGCGATCTCCGCCGCCCGCAGGGTGACCGCGAGCGACACGCGCCCGAACCCGTCGTGCGTCGCTTCGATGGTGAGCTGTCCCCGCGCGGAGGTCCAGTGGCGTACGCCGTCCCAGCCGCGCCAGCCGGCGGCCAGCCTCGTGAAGAACTCGGACAGTCGGACTGTCTGCGGGTTGACGAATATCCCGTCGATTTCGACCACGGCGGTTGCGGTCATGCCATCCCCGTGCAGCTCGGTGGGCAGGGCGAGCACGTAGCCGTCGCCATACGGATCCTGCGGCGGATAGAGCACCCAGCGCGAACCACTACCCGACTGGAGGACGAAGGACTCGCTCATTGTCGGTCAGGGTAGGCCCGCTGGCCGGGATTGTCGCGCCGCCGGGTACGCCTCGACCGTCAAGACTGGTTTCACGTGAAACGCGGCCCGCAACGGCTCGGTTGGTTCCACGTGAAACCCGACTCAGGCGGACGTGACCGGCGCGTCGCCCGCCCAGCCGGCCGACGGGCGGTCGTCCACCTGGCTGCGGCAGTTGCTCGGCCACGGCGTCGGGGTCAGCCCGTTGACGAATCAGTAGGGATGTTTCGGGAGAGCTGCCGCCGATTTCCGGCCGAGAAGCAGCCGTCCGGGCGCTCGCTCGTTGTAAGGAAAGGAGCCGGCGCGCGGGCTGTGGATGAGGCGTGAGTTATCCACAGAGGTTTTCCACAGGCAGGCTCCGTTTCACGTGAAACACGCTGTCCCGCAGCACGCTGAGCTGTGGATGACGGGGTGTGCTGGCGACCCAGCAGCCTGTGGACAACTGCTCTCCAGCACCCGGATTCCGTCCACGGCGACGGGCGGGCACCGGTGACCAGTGCCGTTCGGGGTAGGGACAGGGGGTGACCGACTCGGCTAGGGTCAGCGTCGTGCCCGACACCCCTCCCGCACTTCCCGACTTCACCCAGTGGCCTTCGTTTCCCTTCGAAGGCGACCTCCGTATCAAGCCCCTCGACGATCCGGTGCCGGTCGAACCGCCCCGCAAGGGCGAGGGGTACCGGGAATGCACCGCCTGCAACGCCCCTGACGAGACATACATCTGGGTGGGTGAGCGGTGGCGGGTCCGCGCCATGGACCGCCCCACCGGCCTCCCGATGGTGCTGATCCTCGAATCCCGGTCCCATCTCGACCTCGGCGACCTGCCCAACCTGCTCGCCGCCGAGTTGGGGGTGATGACCGTACGCCTGGAGCGCGCCATCCGGTCGCTGGACGGTGTCGCCCGGGTGCACGTCAACCGGTGGGGGGATGGTTCAGCGCACCTGCACATGTGGTTCCTGGCCCGGCCATACGGGCGGCTCCAACTGCGTGGCACCTTCCTCTCCCTGTGGGACTCGATTCTGCCGCCGATCTCCGAGTCGCAGTGGCGGGAGAACCTGGCCATGGTGGCCGCCTGGCTCGCCGAGTTCGGTGGCCGTCCGCTCGCCGAGCCGCCGCGCATCCAATGGCAAGCCCCCTCCAGCCTCGCCGAGTCGGTGGGTAGAGAGGTGGTCGACGTCGACGTGGAAGAGGCCGTATCGGTGATCGAGTCCGAGCAGGAGACGCCCGTGGCGGAGGACGAGGTCGCCGCTGACGAGAGCACCGAACCGTCGGGTTCCGCCGACGAGCCCCGCGTCACCACAACCACCGACGAATCCGCCCCGACCGGCGACACCACGACCAGCAACGAACCCGGTGCCCCCGGGGACGCGCAGAACGGCGACGAACCGGCTCAGCCGCACGTGCGGGACGGTGATGACCAACCGCAGCCAGCCGTACCGGACGACGACAATGACCCGGCTACCGCTGCCGCCGGTAAGCCGGACGAGCGGCGATCCCGGGCCGGCTGACGACCGTGCACTGCACCACTACGTCGACGAGGTGACGGGCCGGGT
>NZ_SMKF01000076.1 GCF_004348325.1 Micromonospora sp. KC213
GGATGGCCGGGTGGGGGCGGTGGGCGAACCGGTCGTCGGGTAAGGGCCCGCCGGTGTGGTGGCAGGTTCGGTGCCGGTCGTGCATCCGGCCATCAGCGCGGCGACGGCTGTCGCGCAGAGCCGACCCGCCCTCGCCCTCGTCACCGTCGGATCGTGCCACAGCCCACCTTGTCCGGGGGGCGGCGTGGGTGGTCTCGATGTCGTCGACACTTTCGCCCGATTGGATACTTCGTCCGTGCCGAAACTGAAGAGCAACATGACGGTCCTTGGCCAGCGGTTGGTGCTCACTGTCGGTTTGCTTGCCGCGATGACCGGGTGCACCGGCAGGACGGGGACGGGTGACACGCCCGCCGGTACCCCCGCGAGCAGCGGCGCGGCGGGCGCGCTCGGGCGGACGTCGAACATCGCCCGCGACGGGATCTTCGACGTGAGCCGAACCAACGAGGCGAGGTCCCGGGTCCAGATCGACGGCGTGTTGCGCGACCCGAAGCGGACGGTGCTGCGGGTCACCGTGACCAACCTGGAAGCCACCGAGCAGTTGGGCATCGACCGGTTCGGCGATTCCAGCTCGGACTACTCGTTCGTCGGGTTCAAGCTGCTGGACCCGGTCGGCGGCAAGCTCTACCACGCGTACCGGCTGGACAACGTGTACGGCCTGGGCTTCGGCAGCCGCCTCAACGAGGTCAAGCTACAGCCCGGGGTGCACTACTCGGCGGTCGTCTATTTTCCACCGTTGCCGCAGAGCGTCACGGCGGTGACCGTGCTGTCCCCGGGCACGACGGGTGAGTTCACCGGCGTGCCGGTCACCGAGGCAAGCTACACCGCCACACCCGCGGCGGCGGACGCGCGCGCCCGAGTTCAGCAGATCCTGGCGATCAACTCACCGCATCCGCCCGGGGCGACCGTCGAACTGCCCGCGGTCGAGCCACCCGCTGACGCGTTCAGCCTGGTCGCCGACGTGTCCGGGCTGGTCGTCGGCCCGGAGCGGGAAACCCTGTCCTCCCCGGCGCAGAGATCTGTGGCGCTGCGTTCGGACATCCTGTTCGACTTCGGCAGGGCGACCCTGACGGGTAGGGCGAAGACGCTGCTCGCCGAGACGGCGAAGGAGATCACGGACGGCGCCGATCCGGCTCGGCCGATCACCGTGATCGGGCACACCGACGGGGTCGGCTCCCCTGGCGACAACCAGAGACTGTCCCAGCAGCGCGCCCAGGCGGTCGAGGCGCAGCTTCGGGCCGCGCTCGGCGGCGGTTGGCAGTTCACGGTCTCCGGCAAGGGGGAGTCCCAGCCGGTGGCCGAGGAGAGGAAACCGGACGGCTCTGACAATCCCGAGGGGCGCGCCCGCAACCGCCGGGTCGAGATCACGTATCCGCGGAAGCCGGCCACCGCCACCGCTGGTCCCGACGGCGCCACGACCACGCAGGCCACGGGGGGCGGGGGTACGCCCGCCGCGTTCCGCGCCGACGACGGCACGGTGGTGGCGGAGCGGGACGGTACGTCGGACAGCCAGACGGACTCCGCCGGCCCGGTGAGGTTCCACCTCAGGGTCTACCCGTTCTACCGCGACGGCGGCTACCTCGTCGCGGTCTTCGACCTGGCGAACCTGTCCGGGACGAGGCTCGACCCCGGCCTGAACTACTTCCGGTCACCCGCCTACCCCGGGCCGGCGTACGCGTCGTTCGGCGTGATCGACCCCGCGACGGGCACCGCGTACCGCACCGCGTTCGTGACCGTCGACAACGTGAAGAGCTACCTCGACGGGCAGTTGCACGGCTGGCAGACCGTGCAGCCGCAGCGGGCCTACATGTACGTACCGGCGCCCCCGGTGGGTGTTCGGTCCGTCACCTTCGACGCCGGGCCGTTCGGCAAGATCGAGAACGTGCCGGTCGGCTGACCGGTGGGGCTGGTTTGCCCCTGGGACCTTCCCGGCATCAAGAAAGTGATGAACTTCCATTATTCTATGCCTCACATTGGGAGTGACCATCCCACTACCCGGAGGTGACCAGATGAATGTTGACCGGTTGAACGGCCCTGCCCTGTCCCTGTTCCGCATGGTGATCGGGCTGCTCTTCCTCTGCCACGGCCTGGCGTCCGTCTTCGGCGTCCTGGGCGGCAACCCCCGTACCGGTGAAGCGGTGCCGGTCGGAGAGTGGCCCGGCTGGTGGGCCGGGCTGATCCAGGTGCTCTGCGGCGCGCTGGTGATGGTCGGGCTCGCCACCCGACCGGCCGCCCTCCTCGCGTCCGGCTCGATGGCGTACGCCTACTTCGTGGTGCACCAACCCGACGGGCTGCTGCCGCTGCGCAACGGCGGCGAACTCTCCGCCCTCTTCTGCTGGTCGTTCGCCTTGATCATGGTGCTCGGCGCGGGCCCGTGGGCGCTCGACGCGCTGTTCCGCCAGCGCCGTGGGCAGGAGGTCCGCTCGACGACGGCCGACCGGAGTTCGGTCCGAGCCTGACCCGGCGGCGGGCACGTCGTCGGATACCGGCCCCCGGGTCTCCGACGACGTGCTGCACGTCGGCGCGGGTGTGCCGCCCGCGCCTGCGGCGGTGGGGGATGGCTCACACCGTGGGAAGCCGGCTGGGCCTGCGCCCCGGATCTGCTTAGACTCCTGCGTACAACTGCATACCTCATCCAGAGGGGCTGAGGGATACGGCCCGACGACGCCCCGGCAACCACCCGCACACTCGACGACGAGTCGACGCGGGCAGGTGCCAATTCCGTCCCCGCCGCACGGTGCGATGCGGGGAAAGATGAGAGGACTCCTCGATATGACGTCGACGCTTCCCGCTCCCGCCGGCATCGACACCGCCACCAGCCCCGCTCGCGCCCTGGTCTGTCGCGCCTGTTCCGCGCGCTACCCGCTGGCCGCCCAGCACGCCTGCTACGAGTGTTTCGGGCCGCTGGAGGTCGACTACGACACCGCCGCCCTGGCCGCCGTCACCCGCGCCCAGATCGAGGCCGGTCCGCAGAACATATGGCGGTACGCCGCCCTGCTGCCCGCCGGTCAGGACCCGGCCACCCGGGTCACCCTCGATCCGGGGCTGACCCCGCTGGTCGCCGCCCCGCACCTCGCCGCCGAGCTGGGCGTCACCGCCCCGCTGTGGGTGAAGGACGACAGCGCCAATCCGACCCACTCGTTCAAGGACCGGGTCGTCTCGGTAGCGCTGACCGCCGCCCGCCAGCTCGGCTTCACCCGCTTCGCCTGCGCCTCGACCGGCAACCTGGCCAACTCGGTGGCCGCCCACGCGGCCCGGGCCGGGGTGCCCTCGGTGGTCTTCATCCCCGGCGACCTGGAGCAGGGAAAGGTCGTCACCACGGCCGTGTACGGCGGCGAGCTGGTCGCCATCGACGGGTCGTACGACGACGTGAACCGGCTCTGCGGTGAGCTGGTGGAGACCGACGAGTTCGAGGACACCGCGTTCGTCAACGTCAACGTCCGCCCCTACTACGCCGAGGGCTCCAAGACCCTCGGGTACGAGGTGGCGGAGCAGCTCGGGTGGCGTATCCCCGCCCAGGTGGTCATCCCGATGGCCAGCGGGGAGCTGCTCACCAAGGTCGACAAGGCGTTCAGTGAGCTGGTCGAGATCGGCCTGGTCGAGGCGCCGGCCGGTGGCTGGAAGGTGTTCGGTGCGCAGTCCGCCGGCTGCAACCCGATCGCCACCGCGCTGCACGACGACCGGGACACCATCGTCCCGGTCAAGCCCACCGGCATCGCCAAGTCGCTCAACATCGGTGACCCGGCGGCCGGCCTCTACGCGCTTGAGGCGGTGCGCCGCACCGGCGGCTGGATGGAGTACGCCGACGACGACGAGATCCGCGAGGGCATCCGGCTGCTCGCCCGCACCACCGGGGTGTTCGCCGAGACCGCCGGTGGGGTGACCGTGGCGGTGCTGCGCAAGCTGGTCGAGTCCGGCCGGCTCGACCCGACCGCCGAGACCGTCGTGTTCAACACCGGTGAGGGGCTGAAGACCATCGACGCGGTGGCCGGCCAGGTCGGCCCGACCCACCGGATCAAGCCGTCGCTGCGCGCCGCCCGCGACGCCGGCCTCCTCTCCTGACGCGCGGGCGGGATCAGATCCCGCCTGCCTCGCCTTGCCCGGCGGGCCTTGTCCGGCCTGGTCCCGTGCGGTCCCCTTGATCAATCCAAGGTGCGGCACGCTGTGGGGTCCGGGGCGCTGCATGCCGCGATGTGCCGCAATTCGGAGCCGTGTAGGCGGGGGAGGATCGCCCGAACGGGGGATGAGGGCGATCCGCCGGGTAACTGGCTTTTTGCTGTGAGTGCCGAAAACCCGCCGTCGGGGACTTGACGGCAGGAAAGGGACGGCGGAAGATGCTCCGTGCGGGAGGGCATCCGCCGGAGACTTTTCAAGTTCTTGCGACCCAACGCCGGAGGCGTTGTGCGGACGTCCCTCCCGACCAACGTCCGAAGGGGCCGGCGGATATTCGCTGGCCCCTTCGTCGTACGGCGGTCAGGCTGGGTGCCGTGGGCATCGACGTCGCACCGCTTCATCCGACCGACGAGGCCGCCATGGCGGCGGCGTACCGGATCGGGGCCGCCGCCGAGGCGGTGAGCCTGCCGGACCTGCCGCCGTACTGTCCGCGGCGGTTCCAGGCACTCGTCGGGCACCCGATGCCCGGCGTCGAGGTGCGCTGGGCGCTGGCCCGGCTCGACGGGACGCCGGCCGGCTGGCTCCGCCTCGAACTGCCCCAACTCGACAACACCGAGAACGCCAGCGTCGAGCTGGTGGTCGACCCGGCGTACCGGCGGCGCGGTGTGGGGCGGGCGTTGCACGAGCACGGCCTGCGGCTGCTGCGGGAGGCCGGCCGCAAGCGGGTGGTCGGCGCGGCCGTGTCGGCCCTGCCCGGCGGTCCGGCACGGGACCCCGCCGGGGACGCCTTCGCCACGGCACTCGGCGCGCACCCCGCGCTCGCCGCGGTCCGCCGCCGGCTCGACACCACCGCCCTCGACCCGGCCGCGCTCGACGCTCTGGCGGCCGGCGCGCGGATCGCCGCCGGTTACCGTACGGTCCGCTGGCGGCAGACCACCCCCGAAGAGTACGTCGCCGACGTCGCCTACCTGGAGGGCCGGCTGATGGCCGACGCGCCCACCGGCGACCTCGAGTGGGAGCAGGAGAACGTCGACGCCGACCGGATCCGGGGCATCGAGCGGGCGCTCGACGCCCGGGGAATCCGTCGGTACCACGTCGGGGCGGTGCACCAGGCGACCGGCCGGCTGGCCGCCTGGACCATGGTCAGCCTCGCCGCGAACAGCACCTGGCACGCCTGGCAGCAGATCACCATCGTCGATCCGGAGCACCGGGGCCACCGGCTCGGCCTGCTCACCAAGATCGATAACCTGGAGCAGGCGCTGGCGTACGAGCCGGACCTGCGGGCGATCGACACCTACAACGCCGCCGAGAACGTCCACATGATCAGGATCAACGAGCAACTCGGCTTCCGCGCGTCGGACGCCTCGGTGGAGTGGCAGCTGACGATCTGAGTTGTGACACGCCCCTACTGATCTGGGCCCACCCTGTTGCATGATGGCGGGCATGACGGAGACCCCGCAGGCCCTGTACGACAGGCACGCCGACACCCTCGACCGGGCGCTGACCGCGATCACCGAGCGGGGGTGCTGGTCGGCCTACCCCGAGTCACCCAGCCCCCGGGTGTACGGCGACACCGCCGCCGCCGACGGGAAGGCCGCCTTCGAGGCGTACCTGGACGGCGACTTCCCCCTCGACCAGCCCGGCGCCGCCGACCGGGTCGCGACCGAGAGCAGCCCGTTCGGGCTCGCACTGAACGTGCGCTACCCGCACGCGGGCGCCGACGAGTTGGTCGCCGCCGCCTCGGCCGCGCTGCCGGCGTGGCGCGACGCCGGCCCGCGCGCCCGGGTGGGGGTCTGCCTGGAGATCCTGGCCCGGCTGCACCGGCACGTCTTCGAGCTGGCGAACGCGGTGCAGTTCACCAGCGGCCAGGCGTTCGTGATGGCCTTCCAGGCCGGCGGGGCGCACGCCCTGGACCGCGCCCTGGAGGCGGTGGCCTACGCGTACGCCGAGATGACCCGGCACCCGGGCACGGCCGACTGGGTGAAGAGCGCCGGCAAGGGCGACCCGCTGCGGATGACCAAGACCTACCACGTGGTTCCCCGCGGCGTGGCGTTGGTGATCGGCTGCAACACCTTCCCCACCTGGAACTCGTACCCGGGGCTGTTCGCCTCGCTGGCCACCGGGAACCCGGTGGTCGTCAAGCCGCACCCGCGCGCCGTGCTGCCGCTGGCCATCACCGTCCGGTACGCCCGCGAGGTGCTGGCCGAGGCCGGCTTCGACCCGAACCTGGTACTGCTCGCGCCGGAGGCCCCGGGCGAGGGGCTCGCCTCGACCCTGGCCCTGCACCCGGCTGTGAAGATCGTCGACTTCACCGGTTCCACCGAGTACGGCGACTGGCTGGAGGCCAACGCCCGGCAGGCCACGGTCTACACCGAGAAGGCCGGCCTGAACACGGTCGTCATCGACTCCACCGACGATTTCACCGGGATGTGCCGCAACCTGGGCTTCACCCTCACCCTCTACAGCGGCCAGATGTGCACCACCTCGCAGAACATCCTGATTCCCGCCGACGGTATCGCCACCGACCAGGGGCGCAAGAGCTTCGACGAGGTGGCCGCCGGCATCGCCGCGGCGGTCGGCAAGCTCACCGCCGACCCGGCCCGGGGCGTCGAGTTGACCGGCGCGATCGTCAACGACGGGGTGCTGGCGCGGCTCGACGAGGTCACCAAGGTCGGTACGGCGGTGCTGGAGTCGCGTACGGTCGAACACCCGTCGCTGCCCGGCGCGGTGGTGCGGACGCCGACCATCGTCCGGCTGGCCGCCGACGACACCGACGTCTACGGCCGGGAGTGGTTCGGGCCGATCTCGTTCGTCATCCCGACCGAATCGACCGCGCACAGCCTGGAGATCCTGCGCGCCACCGTCGGGACGAAGGGGGCGCTGACCGCCGCCGTCTACTCCACCGACGAGAGCGTGCTCGCCGCGGCCGAGGCCGCCGCGGTCGACGTCGGGGTGCACCTGTCCTGCAACCTGACCGGAGGGGTCTTCGTCAACCAGTCCGCCGCGTTCTCCGACTTCCACGGCAGCGGCGCCAACCCCGCCGCGAACGCGGCCCTGACCGACGGCGGGTACGTCGCGAACCGGTTCCGTATCGTGCAGAGTCGCCGGCACGTCTGATCGTGCGGTTGGGGGTTTCCGGGGGAGCCCACCCACTCCGGGCGGTCAGGCTTGATCCCTGCCTGGGCGGGCTCCCCCGGAAACCCTGCCGTGTCACCCTCCGCGGAGCCGGATCGTGGCGGTTTTGATCTCCTGGGTGCTGCCGTGCGTCGGGTTCTCTGGTTGGGGGTCAGGCGGGGCGGCGCATCTGGAGTTCGCGCATGGCCGAGACGGTGGGGTGTGGGACGCGTACGCCGGTGTCGGTGAAGCCGATCCTCCGGTAGGCCCGGTAGGCGCGGTCGTTGCCGACCACCACCTCCAGCATCAGTTCCGGCCGGCCGCACTCCCGCGACCAGGCAGCCACCGCCGCGACCAGGCGACCGAGCAGCCCCTGGCCGCGCCAGGCCCGGCTCACGTACACCGCGTAGACGACCGTCACGTCTGGCTCGTCGGGGGAGGCCATTCCACCGGCGTGCCCGACCAGCCGGCCGCCCGGGTCGGCGACGAACTGGGCGGTGTGGCAGCCCTGGGAGACGTGGGCGATCCGGGCGGCGTACTCGACGTGCGGGCGGGCGGCGGCCTGGGCGATCGTCTCCAGGAAGGCCAGCGGGGAGTCCGCGAGCATTTCCAGTCGCAGCGCCCGCATCCGGGCGGCGTCCGAGGGGCGTACCCGACGGACGGTGGCCGTCCGGGCGTCCGGCGGGGCCGGGGCAGGTGTCATGACATCTGCTTACCGCAGCGATGGCCGCCGATGGGGGCGACGTCGCTCGCGTGTCGGATATTGACCGGTTTGTGGCCGTGCGCCGTCGTCACGCTTCGTGTAGCGTGCGATTTCGGTCACCGATTCAGCGACCGCCGATGATCGCCGAACGAGGGCCGCCGGTGCCGGTTCGCCGGTGTCCGGAGTTGTGAAACGCCGCGCAGAGTGAGGAAGTGCACCGTGGCACAGGGCACCGTGAAGTGGTTCAACGCCGAAAAGGGTTACGGCTTCATCGCCGTCGACGGCGGCCAGGACGTCTTCGTCCACTTCTCCGCCATCGAGATGGACGGCTACAAGGCCCTGGACGACGGTCAGCGGGTGGAGTTCGAGATCGCCCAGGGCCAGAAGGGGCCGCAGGCCGAGCGGGTCCGCCTTCTCGCCTGAGCGGGTTTCGGGTCACTGAGCGGTGGCGGTTGGTCGGACCGCCTCCGCTCGGATGTGGCGGTAGCCGGTCTCTTGGCCGGTGACGAATGCTGCCACCCGTCGCTCAACCCGCGCAGTCTGCGGAGGGCTGTGGGTGCATGGCGAGGTGGGTGAGGCCACGATGACGGCTCCACGCACCCTCATCGGCTCGTACCTGGCGATGGTGGCGTTCAGGAACGTGGACGAGGTCGAACGTTGTCGCGTCGAATTGAGTCGAACGGGGTGGGTCGATGCCGACGAGGTCCTGAGCGCTGCTTTTCGTCTGGCGATACGACGTTGCCTGGGGCCGAAACCTGGTTTCCTGACGATCGGTAAGACCGCCGTGCTCACGTCGAGAATCTTCCCGAAGGGCGACATTGCCGCCGGCGACGTGGAAAAGATCATCCGGATCGGCCTCGGGCAGGACGAGGAAGACCTGAAGAAGCTCAGACTCAAGAATCCTTTTTTGCTGCGGATGCTCGCCTTCGCGGCACTCATCTGGCTTCACAAAGTCCCCGATGTCGAGACGCTGACGATTGTCGTCCAAGCAGAGGAGGACGTGTTCGACGTGGGGTACTCGCCGACTTTGCTGCCGGGTGAGGCCGGTAGCGGATAGCTTCCGGCCGGCCTGCCGCGACCTCTGGGCGACGGACTGGCGGCGGCGTCACCTCCGCACGGAGCCGAGTGGACAGGCCGGCTTCGGAACGGCTCGCACCCTGCCCGGCGGGGCAGCGGTGGGTGGCAGGCACCAGGAAAGATCGTGAGTCGTTTCCAGCTGTCGCCGCCGAGGAGTGCTCATGTCCGACCAGTCCCCACCGGGTGCTCCCGAGCCCGGCCGCGCGGCCTCGCCCGGCTCGGGCGATCAGCCCGATGCCTCGGGCCCGGCGGCGCCCGGGCAGTCGAGCGGCCCCGACCCGTCGGACGCGCACTCCGCGCCGGGCTCCGACGGGTCGGGTCGGCCGGCCGCCGACGTGACCGGGCCGTCCCGGCCGGAGGCGGGCGAGAGTCCCGCCGGGCCGCCGCCCGCAGAGCCGCCGCCCGCAGAGCCGCCGCCCGCAGAGCCGCCGCCCGCCGGGCCGGCACCCGCTGCCGGTCAGCCGGTCGGTCCGTACCCGTGGCATCCGGCCGCGCCGCCGGCACCCCACACCCTCCCGCCCGGTGCCGGCCCGTACCCGGGTGGGCCGTACCCGGCGATGCCGCCCGGTGCCGGGCCGTACCCGGGCTACCCGCCCTACGGCGGCCAGGTCCCGTACGGCTGGCCCACGGTGGGTGGGAACCCGAACGATCCGCTGGTCAACCCACCGTACGCCGGGGTGAACGGCTGGTTCGCGCGCTGCGCCGGGGTGGTGCGTCGGGGGTGGCGGCTGCTGGTGCCGCTGTTGTTCCTCACCCAGGTGCTGCCCAGCCTGGTGATCTCCCTGGCGGCCCTCGGGTTGAGACCGTCCGCCCTGGTGCAGCCGCTCCCGGCCGACGGCTCCCTGGGCGACGATTTCCTCCGCGGGTTCGTCGTCTTCGTTGGCGCCGTCGGCGTGGTCAGTCTGCTGGCCAGCCTGGTGCAGTGTGTCGGCTGGGCCGGTGGCACATGGGTGGTGACCCGTCAGGCCGCCGGTGAGCCAGTCGCCCTCGCCGGCGCACTCCGTTACGGTCTGCGCCGCGCGCTCGGTCTGTGGGGCTGGCAGCTGCTGGTCTCGCTGCTGGTGGTGGCCGGGGTGTGCCTCTTCGTCCTGCCCGGCGTCTACCTCGCCTTCGCGCTCGCCCTGGCCGGCCCGGTCTATCTCTTCGAACGGCACAACCCGATCGGCCGGTCCTTCCGCTTCTTCCACGACCGGCTCGGTCTGACCCTCGGCCGGGTCGGCCTGGTGGCGCTGGCGATGCTCGTCGGAGCCGTGGGCGGGGGAATGCTGGAGGAGATCGTCACCGCGCCGTTCGGCCTCGATCCGCTCGCCTCGCCCGGCTCGGCCGTGGCGGTGCCCGGTCTGATCCTGGTCGCCGGGGTGCTGACCCTGCCGTTCCAGCTGGCCCAGCTCGTCGGGTTGGTCGCCACGTACGCCGAGCAGCGGGCCCACGAAGGCCCGGTGGACGCCGCCCGACTGGCGGCGGAACTGGGCTGAGCGATCCGGAGTGTGCTTGCACTCGGCATGGGAGAGTGCTAAACAAGTCATTGGCACTCGCATCATGTGAGTGCCAATGGTCGGGGCGGTGGGGCCACGGCCGCGGGGGCGTTCCGCAACGTCTCCGGGGCACATGGCCGGTCGTCGCGGGCTATCCGGCCCGGCCGAAGGACGTCGTCGTCGCCAGGTGGCGACGTCCCAAGGT
Source organism: Micromonospora sp. KC213 (assembly GCF_004348325.1). Classification (GTDB taxonomy): domain Bacteria; phylum Actinomycetota; class Actinomycetes; order Mycobacteriales; family Micromonosporaceae; genus Micromonospora. Next base: position 10,685 of record NZ_SMKF01000076.1, read on the forward strand.
GCGTACACCAGGCGGCCCATCCGGGGCACAAACACTCGGGTGGCCCGTGAGTGTCCAGGAGGACAACGCCGTATGGCCAAGATGATCGCGTTCGACGAAGAGGCGCGCCGCGGCCTCGAGCGGGGCATGAACCAGCTCGCCGACGCCGTGAAGGTGACCCTCGGCCCCAAGGGCCGCAACGTCGTGCTCGAGAAGAAGTGGGGTGCCCCCACCATCACCAACGATGGTGTGAGCATCGCCAAGGAGATCGAGCTCGAGGACCCGTACGAGAAGATCGGCGCCGAGCTGGTCAAGGAGGTCGCGAAGAAGACCGACGACGTCGCCGGTGACGGCACGACGACGGCGACCGTCCTGGCCCAGGCCCTGGTCCGTGAGGGCCTGCGCAACGTGGCCGCCGGCGCCAACCCGATGGCCCTGAAGCGGGGCATCGAGGCCGCCGTGGCCAGCGTCTCGGAGGAGCTGCTCAAGCTCGCCAAGGACGTGGAGACCAAGGAGCAGATCGCTTCCACCGCCTCCATCTCGGCCGGTGACACCAGCGTCGGCGAGATCATCGCCGAGGCGATGGACAAGGTCGGCAAGGAAGGCGTCATCACCGTCGAGGAGAGCAACACCTTCGGCCTGGAGCTGGAGCTCACCGAGGGTATGCGCTTCGACAAGGGCTACATCTCCGCGTACTTCATGACCGACCCGGAGCGTATGGAGGCCGTCTTCGACGACCCGTACATCCTGATCGCCAACAGCAAGATCTCGTCGGTGAAGGACCTGCTCCCCATCCTGGAGAAGGTCATGCAGTCGGGCAAGCCGCTGCTGATCATCGCCGAGGACCTGGAGGGCGAGGCCCTGGCCACCCTGGTGGTCAACAAGGTCCGGGGCACCTTCAAGTCGGTCGCCGTCAAGGCGCCGGGCTTCGGTGACCGCCGCAAGGCCATGCTCACCGACATCGCCATCCTCACCGGTGGCCAGGTCATCAGCGAGGAGGTCGGCCTCAAGCTGGACGCCGCCGACCTCGGCATGCTGGGCCGCGCCCGCAAGGTCGTGGTAACCAAGGACGAGACCACGATCGTCGACGGTGCCGGCGACGCCGAGCAGATCCAGGGCCGGGTCAACCAGATCCGGGCCGAGATCGACAAGAGCGACTCCGACTACGACCGGGAGAAGCTGCAGGAGCGCCTGGCCAAGCTGGCCGGCGGTGTTGCGGTGATCAAGGTCGGCGCGGCCACCGAGGTCGAGCTGAAGGAGCGCAAGCACCGCATCGAGGACGCCGTCCGCAACGCGAAGGCCGCCGTCGAGGAGGGCATCGTCCCGGGTGGTGGCGTCGCGCTGGTGCAGGCCGGCAAGACCGCCTTCGACAAGCTGGACCTGACCGGCGACGAGGCGACCGGCGCGCAGATCGTCCGGATCGCGCTGGACGCCCCGCTGCGGCAGATCGCCGTCAACGCCGGCCTGGAGGGTGGCGTGGTCGTCGAGCACGTCCGCAACCTCGAGCCGGGCCACGGCCTCAACGCCGCCAACGGCGAGTACGTCGACCTGCTGGCCGCGGGCATCATCGACCCGGCCAAGGTGACCCGCTCGGCGCTGCAGAACGCTGCGTCGATCGCGGCGCTCTTCCTCACCACCGAGGCCGTCGTGGCGGACAAGCCGGAGAAGACCCCGGCCGCCCCGGCCGGTCCGGGCGGCGGGGACATGGACTTCTGAGTCCAGCTCCACCAGTACGCCGAGAAGGGGCGGGCCGCGTCAGCGGTCCGCCCCTTCCGCGTCCGTCAGGGCAGTGTCCGCTGGTTGCCCGTCAGGGCAGTGCCCGCTCGTTGCGCCGTTTCTGCGCCCGGTCGTACGGCGGGGGCACCGGGACAGGTTCGTCGACCACGGTGACCGGCTCGTCGGCCGCCTCGTCCGCGCCGGCCAGCTCCGCCAACTGCTCGGCGTCGCCGTAGTCCCGGCGGTCGAACGGCACCGGGGTGGGCGGGTCGCCGACCGGCGCCCAGGGGTCCGGCACCGTGTCGTCGCTCTGCTCGTCGTCCGTGGTCATGACCGCCTCCTCTACCGAAACGGTAGGGGCCAGCGGTCACCGGCGCGGGTGAACCGTGGGATGTCGGGATCGACCCGGTCAGCCGGCCCGGGCCGCCCGGACCGCGGCGTACGCGTCGACGACCCCCGAGCCCTCGGCGGCGGGACCCGCCGCACAGGCGTCCGGGCCGGCCGGCGTCGCGGCGGGTTTCGCGGTCTCCCGCAGGATCCGCCTGGTGCGCTCCAGGTCGCCGACGAGTGCCGGGTTGGCCGACCACATCAGCGCCACCACCCCCGTCACCTGCGGGGTCGCCATCGAGGTGCCGGCCAGGGTGGCGTACCCGCCGCCGGGCATCGCGGAGAGCACGTCGGCGCCCGGCGCGACCAGATCGGGTTTGGTCGCCCCGCCGGTGGCCGGCCCCCGGCTGGAGAACTCGGCGACCTTCCGCTGCCGGTCCACCGCGCCGACGGTCAGCACGTCCGGGTACGGTGCGGGCGGATCGGCGATCGAGCCACAGTACGGGCCGGTGTTGCCCGCGGCGGCGACCACCAGGATCCCGGCGGCGGCCAGCGCGGCGGTCGCCGGGCGCAGTGCCCGGGCGTCGCAGCCCTCGATGGACGGGCAGCCCCACGAGTTGGTCAGCAGGTCGGGTGCCCGGGCCGGACGACCGTCGGTGAACGGGTCACCGCCCGGCGGGAACGGGGCCAACATGAACTGGAGGCAGTCCAGGTAGCGGGCCGGGCTGCCCAGGTTGCGGTCCAGGTTGACGCAGCCCACCCAACCCGCGCCGGGGGCGACGCCGATCCCGTCCCGGCCGACGGCACTGCCGAGGGTGTGGGTGCCGTGCCCGCCCCTGTCGTACGGCGACCTGGCACCCTCCCACGGGTCGTACCAGGAGTCGTCGCCACCCCGGAAGCCGCCGGCCAGCGCCGGATGGCGGCCGTCCACGCCCGAGTCGGAGCTGCCCACCACCACGCCCGTGCCGGTGACCCCCAGCTCCGACCAGACCCGATCGGCGCCGATCATCCGGATGTTCCAGGTGGGGCCGGTGGGTGCGGGCCGATCGCCGGTGCTGGTCGCAGCCGGGGCCGGCAGCGGGCGGGGCTGCTGGCTGACCAGGACCCGGTCCACCTCGGGCCGGCCGGCCAGCCAGGACCGTACGACCGGACCGCCGTCGGTCTCGATCGCGTTGACCAGGTAGTAGGGGGTGGGGTTCAGCCGCAGCCGGGTCAGTTCCCGACGCAGGTCGCCCTGGGTCCGCTCGGCGGTGGCGACCAGTCGCCGGTACACCTCGGCGGCGCGGGCGTCCCGGCCGGCGCGACCCGGCGTACCGGCGGGGACACCGGAGAGGTCCGCCTGCTCGCGCAACACCACCAGCAGCCGTTCGCCGTGCCACCCGGGTTGCCCGAGGCCGAGGTCGACCACCCCGATGGTGCCGAGCAGGACCGCCGCGACCAGCGCGGCCACCCGCCGGCTCGGCACCGGGCCGCGTGGACGGGCCAGCAGCACGCCGTACCCGACGGCGAGCAGGACCGCGACGGCGAGTCCGCCGGCGGCGGCGACCGCCACCCAGAACGGCACGTCCCGGGTGGTGGCCAGCAGGACGGAGATCTCCTCCGGGTCGGTGAAGGCCAGCGGGCCGAGCAGCGCCAGCCCGACCAGCCAGCGGATCCCGACGGTACCGGTCGCGCCGGTGCGGCGGGCCAGGACTCGGAGGGCGGCCAGGGTGAAGGCGACCGGCGGCACGGTGAGCAGGGCCGGTAGCTGCGCCCCGGACTGGCCGGTCCCGGCGGCGAGCAGCAGCAGGGCCACCCCGGCGACCAGGCCGCCGACCAGAACCGACCGGGCCGGTCGGGGCGGTGCGGTGAAGGCGAACGGCGGCCAGAACCGCTCGTCGAGCAGCGCCCCGGCGAGTACGCCCAGGGCCGCCGCGGCGGCCGCCGCGACCAGGGTCTCCAGCAGGCCGCCGAGCGCGCCGAGCCAGGCCCACGGCAGCAGCAGGGCCAGCCCGGCGGCCACCGCGAGCAGGTTCACCGGGCTTGCCCGCCGACTGTCGCCTGTGGCCGCCGGGTGGTCCGCCGGGGCCGGCCCGGTGGTACCGAGGTGGGGCAGCCGGGCGGCGACGACGGCGAGCGCGAGCGCGGTGGCGGCCAACGCGGTCAGGTACAACTCGTGGTGTACGGGCGGCAGCGCCCGCAACGCCCCCAACGCGGCGAGGGCGACCGCGGCGGCCAGCCAGGCGCGTCCGGTGGTGCGCACCGCGGCCGAGCGGGGCAGCAGCGTCAGCAGCAGGGCGGGTAGTCCGATCAGCAGGACGGTGATCGCGCCGACCAGGGGCCAGAGCCACACCCACCGGTTTAGGCCGCTGGCCAGCCGGATCTGGTCGGCCAGCCATCCGGCGAGTTGGAACAGGGCGGTGGTGGCCACCGTCCAGACGCCGGCCAGCACCGCCGCCAGCACCACCCACGGGTTTCCCGACCGCTGTCCGCCGTCGCGTCCGGAGTCAGCTGCCTGGGCCCGCATCCGGAAACAGTACGACAGACGGCCGCATCGCCGCGTGGTCACCGTGCCGGTCGTACCCGCGCCGCCGGGTCGGGGTCGACGGCGAGTAAGGCGAGTAAGAGGTGACGGTGAGTAGCTGAATGTCCAAGGTGGGCGGGGGTGACGTGTCGGTGGCAGCCGAGCAAAGCGGTGCGGGACTCCGGGTCGGCGGAGCCCGGCAGCCGGCGGCGGTGGCAGGCGGTCGGGCTGGTCCTCCGGGATCCGAGCCGGCGATCCGGGGGGAGGCAGTGGATCATGATGCCCGGTATGTGGTCGCCAATGCCAGAATCGAGGGATACCTCTCATCACTCAGGGTGATTGATCGGGGCTGGCGGGGTCCGCTCCGGCTCCACCTCTGCTGCTCGCGCCCCCGGGCGGTTACCGTGGACGCGTGCGCGACCCCAACGTGACCCGATCCACCGCCGGCCAGCTCTCCCCACAGCGCCGCACCGCGGACCTGCGCCGGCTGCGCGCCGAGCGGTTCGACGTGCTGATCATCGGCGGTGGCGTCACCGGGGCGGGCGCCGCGGTCGACGCCGCCTCCCGAGGGCTCAAGGTGGCCCTGGTCGAGGCGCGCGACTACGCCGCCGGCACCTCCAGCCGATCCAGCAAACTGATCCACGGCGGCCTGCGCTACCTGGAGCAACTGGAGTTCCACCTGGTGCACGAGGCGTTGACCGAGCGCGGTCTGCTCGCCACCCGGCTCGCCCCGCACCTGGTACGGCCGGTGCCGATCCTGGTGCCGCTGCCTGCCGGACGTGGCCTGCGCGACCTGCCGGCCCGGGCCTTCCGTCGGGCCTACTACGGCGCGGGGGTGGCCACCTACGACGCCTTCGCCGGGGTGTTCGGCGGTGGCCGGGGAATGCCGCTGCACCGGCACCTGACCCGCGAGGGCGCCCGCCGGATCTTCCCCAGCCTCAGAGCCGAGGGGCTGGCCGGGGCCATCCGCTACTACGACGGTCAGGTCGACGACGCCCGGCTGGTGGTGACCCTGGCCCGCACCGCGGCCAGCCTCGGCGCGACCGTGGTGAGCAGCGCCCGGGCCGTCGGGCTGATCCGGCAGGCCCGCGAGGTCACCGGGGTCCGGGTCCGTGACCTGGAGGCGGCCACCGACTCCCCGGACTCCGAGTTCGAGGTACGCGCCCGGACGGTCATCGGCGCGACCGGCGTGTGGAGCGACGACATGTCGCGGATGCTCAACGACGTCGGGCTGCGTCCCGGCATCCGGGTCCGCGCCTCCAAGGGGGTGCACCTCGTCGTACCCCGCTCGGCGATCGTCGGGGAGACCGGGCTGATCGTACGGACCGCCACCAGCGTGCTCTTCGTGATCCCCTGGGGCGGGCACTGGATCATCGGCACCACCGACACCGACTGGCGGCTGGACCGCTCCCACCCGGCCGCCTCCGCGCGGGACATCCAGTACCTGCTCGACCAGGTCAACACCGTCCTGGACCGGCCGCTGTCCACCGCGGACATCGAGGGCGTCTACGCCGGGCTGCGCCCGCTGCTGGCCGGCGAGGCGGACTCCACCTCCAAGCTCTCCCGTGAGCACGCCGTCTTCGAGCCGATGCTCGGGCTGCTCCTGGTCGCCGGCGGCAAGTACACGACGTACCGGGTGATGGCCTCGGACGTGGTCGACCGGGCCGCCTACCGGCTGGGCGGGGTGCGGCCGTCCCGCACCGCCGACCTGCCGCTGCTCGGTGCCGACGGGTACGCGGCGATGTGGCGGGACCGCGCCGACCTGGCCCGCCGACACGCGGTGCCGGTCGGGGTGGTCGAGCACCTGCTGGAACGGTACGGCACCCTCACCCTGGAACTGCTGGCGCTGATCGAGGCCGACCCGCTGCTCGCCTCGCCGCTGGCCGGCGCCCCGGAGTACCTCGCCGCGGAGGTGACGTACGCGGCCCGGGCCGAGGGGGCGCTGCATCTGGAGGACGTGCTGACCCGGCGTACCCGGATCTCCATCGAGACCGGCCACCGAGGACTGGAGTCGGCGGAGCACGCGGCGGAGTTGATGGGCGCGGTGCTGGGCTGGGACGCGGCGATCCGCCAGCGGGAGGTCGCGCACTACCGGGCCCGGGTCGAGGCGGAACGGGAGTCGCAACTCATGCCGGACGACGCCACGGCCGACGCGGCTCGGCTCGGCGCACCCGACGTACGCGGCTTCGCCGCCGATCGGGGCGCCGACGGAGACAGCGTGGAACTCCCGACCTCCTCCCGGTGACCGGCCGGGGCGACGAAACACCTCAGATATCGACGGTTGTCCGTCCGATGGGTACCAACGCTTACCTACGGTGGGGTAAGTTGCCGCGCGTGGCTCCCACTCAGTGGTTCCGTGTGCTCACGGTCTGCGCCGGTGCCGTCGTCCTGGCGGTCACCCTGACCGCCTGCTCGGTGTTCGTCGGGGACGAGACATCCACCCGGGATCCGAAGGGGACCGGTGCCGGGGGTTCTTCCGGGGCCAACCGGGTCAGTCTGGTGCAGAAGCTCGGTCAGGACGGCCCACTCCGTTCACTCGACGTGGAGCCCGACGGCCGGTGGACGTGCGACGACTGCGCCGGTGACGGGGTCACGTCGACCGGGACGCTCAAACCGGAGCAGGTGCAGCGGCTGCACGGGCTGCTCGCCGATCCCCGGCTGGCCCAGGAGACCGACCAGGTGCGGCAGTACCGAGCCACCTGCATCGACGCGCTGACGTCCAGCCTGCTCACCACGGTCGGCCTGATCACCTCTCAGGACTGCCCGGGCGAGGAGCGCCCGCCGGTGGCGTACGAGATCCTGCTGCTGCTTACCCAGGCCACCCCGGCGGAGCCGACCGCCTGAGGCCGGGGCCAGGCTCACAGCACCTTGCCCGGGTTGAACAGCCCCTCCGGGTCGAGCGCCGCCTTGATCGCCTGGTGCACCCGCACCCCGACCGGGCCGATCTCCCGGGCCAGCCAGTCCCGCTTGAGCAGCCCGACGCCGTGCTCGCCGGTGCAGGTGCCGCCGAGCGCCAGGCCGAGCCGCATGATCTCGTCGAAGGCCCGCCGGCCCCGCGCCACGCTGGCCGGGTCGGCCCGGTCGACCACGATGTTCGGGTGCATGTTGCCGTCCCCGGCGTGTCCGACCACGCCGATCGGCACGTCGCACTCCTCGGCGATCCGGGCGATCCCGTCGAGCAGCGCGGCCAGGGCGCCCCGCGGCACCGCCACGTCGTCGATGACCAGGCCGCCGTTGCCGCCGGGAAACGCCTCGGCGGCGAATTTCTCCATCGCCGGGTGGGCCAGCCGGCGGGCCTGGAGCAGCGCCGCGGCCTCGACGGCGTCGGTGGCCGCGTACACCTCCTCGGCGCCGGCCGCCGCGCAGACCTCGGCGAGCCGGGCCAGGTCGTCGGCCGCGCGTACGCCGGTGTCGGCGGCGGCCAGCAGCAGGGCCCGGGCGTCGGTGCGCAACCCCATCGGCCGGTACGCCTCGATCGCCCGCAGGTGCGTCCGGTCGAGCAGCTCCAGCAGGCTGGGGCTGAGCCCCTGGGCGGCGATGTCGGCGACGGCCACCCCGGCCTCCGCCGTGGAACCGAAGACCGCCACCATGGTCAGCGACTCCTCGGGGACCGGCCGCAGCGACACGGTGACCTCGGTGATCACCCCGAGGGTGCCCTCCGAACCGACGAAGAGGCGGGTCAGGTCGTACCCGGCGACGCCCTTGGCGGTGCGCCGACCGGTCCGCAGCACCTCACCGGAGGCGAGCACCACCTCCAGCCCGAGCACGTACTCGGTGGTGACGCCGTACTTGACGCAGCACATCCCGCCGGCGTTGGTGGCGACGTTGCCGCCGATGGTGGAGGACTCCCAGGAGCCCGGATCCGGCGGGTAGCGCAGGCCGTGCTTCGCCACCGCGCCGGCCAGGGTGGCGTTGACCACCCCGGGCTGCACCACGGCGATCCGGCCCACCGGGTCGATCTCCCGGATCGCGTCCATCGCCACCGTGCTCAGCACCAGCGCGCCGTCGACGGCGTTCGCCGCGCCGGCCAGGCCGGTCCGCGCCCCCTGCGGCACCACCGGTACGCCGTGCCGGGCGGCGGCCCGGACCACCGCCACCACCTCCTCGGTGCTGCGCGGCCGGACCACCAGCAGCGGCGTCCCGGCGGGGCAGAGGTCCGCCTCGTCGCGGCGGTGCACCCGCAGCAGATCCGGGTCGGTGAGCACGGCGTCGTCGCCGAGCGCCGCGCGCAGGTCGTCGAGGAGAGGGGAGCCAACCATGCGGGGAAGGCTAATCGCCGGCGGAAGGGGCGGCCATGTCGTTGTGCGACCGGTCGGCCTGGCGGCGTGGTCGTACCCGTGCCTGATCAACCCAATCGGCGGAGGGCGGCCAGCTCGCGGGCGAGGTTGGCGCGGGCGGGAGCCTCCCCGGCTGCGGCCAGCGGCGGCAGCCGGAACAGCGCGGGGAGGGCCAGCAGGGACTCCAGCACCCGGGCGCGGCCGGCGCGGAAGTCCGGTTCCGGTACGTGCGCGTACTCCCGGCGGATCGCGGCGGCGTACGCGTCGTACGTCTGCCCAGGCGCGGCCAGGATGGTGAGGTCGGCGTCGCAGAGCAGCGCCGCGTCCCGGTCGTCGGCGGTGACCGCGTGCCCGGCGGTGGCCAGGACCAGCCGGCGGACCTCGGCGACCGCGGCGGCGGGCACCCCGGTCCGGGTCAGCAGCGCATCGGCCAGTGTGGCGCTGTCCCGCTCGTTGGCGTCACCGACGGCGCGCGGGTCGTAGACCGCGTCGTGGCACCAGGCGGCGAGCCGGACCAGATCCGGCCGCTCGGCCCACGTCGCGTACCCGTCGACGACATCCAGCACGGCGGCGAGGTGGCGCGGGGTGTGGTAGTGCCGGTGCGGCTCCCGCCAGCGGGCGAGCAGTTCCTCGCCGGCCCGGGTCAACGTCTGGTCGTCGCCGGTGGCCCCGGCGCCCCGCGCCGCCGTCCGCCAGCGCCCGATCAGCTCGCTCACCTCGCCGAGTCTGCCGCACCGCGGCGGGTGGCTACGAATCCGTCCGGCGGAATGAACCGCACCGGCGTGGGTAGTCCCGGCCATGGCCGTGGCCCGGGACCGACGACCGTCGCTGATGCGCCGGGTCGGCCTGCGCGACGCTTCGACGGACGTCGACTCCGCGCGGATCGCCGCGGCCCTGGAACAGCTGCGCCACCGGGGTCGGGCCACCCTGCACGACCGGCTGCACCGGGTCCGCATGTCGTTCGGCCTGGCCGTCCAGGCCGGAGTGGCCGCCGCCCTGGCCTGGTTCGCGGCATACGAGCTGCTGAACAACCCCCAACCGGTCTTCGCGCCGATCTCGGCGGTCGGCACCCTGGCCGCCTCGGTGGGCCAGCGCCTGCGTCGCACCGTCGAGCTGATCATCGGGGTGGCGGTCGGGGTCTTCCTCGGCGACGTGCTGATCTACCTCCTCGGCACGGGCGGCTGGCAGCTCGGGCTCGTGGTGACCTCGGCCATCGTGCTGACCATCTTCTTCGGCGGCAGCGTGGCCATCGTCATCCAGGCCGCGGCCACCGCGGTGCTGATCGTCACGCTCAGCCCATCCACCCAGGACCTGGAGATACCCCGCTTCGTCGACGCTTTCGTCGGCGGCGGGATCGCGCTGCTGGTGACGGCGATCCTGCTGCCGCTCAACCCGCTCCGGGTGATCAACCGGGCTGCCCGGCCCGCGCTGGACCTCCTCGCCAACCAGCTCGACAACTGCGCCGCGGCGCTGCGCGAGCGGGACCGGGACAGCGCCCAGCGTGCCCTGGAACGGCTCCGGGAGAACAAGGAGGAGCTGGCCGCCTTCACCGAGGCGATCGAGGGCGCCAAGGAGACCATCACCATCTCCCCGGCGCGCTGGCACCGCCGCGACGAGCTGACCCACTACGCGGAGGCGGCCGACCCGGTCGACCGGGCGATGCGCAACAGCGGCACCCTGATCCGGCGGGCGGTCACCCTGATCGAGGACGAGGAGGCGATTCCCGAGCCGATGCCCGACGCGGTGGCCCATCTCGCCGAGTCGGTACGCCTGCTGCGGCACGAGTTCGCCGCCGGTGAGGAACCGAGGAGGGCGCGGGAGCGGTCGCTGCGCGCGGTCAGCGAGGCGGGCCGGGCGTACGCGCAGGGGGTCGGCTTCTCCGGCAGCGTCGTGATCGCCCAGGTGCGCACCACCGCCAGCGACCTGATGGTCGCCTCCGGCATCTCCCAGGAGGACGCGAACCGGTTGGTCCGGCAGTCCTTCGGCGACCAGGAGAAGCCGGCCGGCGAGTCGGCGGGGCAGTCCGTGGCCCCGAAGCCGCCCGCCGCTCCGCCGGTGGGCTGAACCGCCCGACACGAGTGACTACGCTGACCGCATGGCCGTCACCCCGCCCGGCTGGCCCGTGCCGCCGCCGACCGCGCCCGCCGTCCCACCACCGGGAGCGGTCGCGCCCGGGATGCCGTCGCGCCGGCTCGGCTGGCGACGGGTGCTGGTGCTGACCGGGGTGGTGCTGTTGATCGCCGCCTGCGCGGTCTACATGCTCTACACCCTGGGCACCAACCTCGGCCTGGACGCGCTGCTGGTCGGGGTCGCCGCCGCGGTCCTGCCGGTGCCGGTCCTGGTGGCGTGCTTCCTCTGGCTCGACCGGTACGAACCGGAACCGTTGAAGTATCTGGTCTTCTGCTTCGCCTGGGGGGCGTTCGTCTCCACCGCGGCGTCACTGACCGTCAACAACGCCGGCGCGCAGCTCTTCGAGCGCTGGGAGCTGCCCTCGGCGCTGACCGCGGTGCTGGTCGCCCCGTTCATCGAGGAGCTGACCAAGGCGCTCGGCCCGATCCTGCTGCTGGTCTTCCGCCGCCGCGAATGGTCCGGCATCACCGACGGTCTGGTCTACTGCGGCCTGTCCGCGGTCGGGTTCGCCATGGTGGAGAACATCCTCTACCTGGGCGGTCTCGGCTACGCCTCCGGTGTCGACGAGTGGGGCCCGGCCACCGGAGTCCGCAACGTCATCATCATCTTCATCACCCGGATCCTGTTCTTCGGCTTCGCCCACCCGCTCTTCACCTCGATGACCGGGGTGGGACTCGGCATCGCCGCCCGTACCGCCGACCGGCGGGTGCGCGTCCTCGCCCCGGCGGCCGGCCTGTTGCTGGCGATGATCCTGCACGGCACCTGGAACCTGCTGCCGTCGCTGGTGCAGGCCACCGGCCAGGCGGCGATCTTCTTCTTCGGCATCGTCGCGCTGATGGTGCCGATCTTCTTCGGCATGGTCGGCTTCGCGGTCTGGCTGCGTGCCTGGGAGGGGCGGCTCACCGAGCGGGTCCTGCCGGACTATGTCCGGGCCGGCTGGCTCACCCCGCCGGAGGTGGCCGCGCTGGGCAGCCTGGGCCGGCGGCACGCGGCGCGGGTCTGGGCCCGCCGGGTCGCCGGTGAGCCGGGCCTGCGGGCGATGCGCGGCTACCAGTTCGCCGCCACCCGGCTGGCGTTGCTGCGCGACGGCATGCGTCGAGGACTGGACCGCAAGGTGGCCGATCGGGAGCGTACCGCCCAGGAGGAGCGGCAGTTGCTGGAGGCGATCAGCGCGTACCGGTCGTTCTTCGTGGGACGGGATCCGCAGGCCCCGGTCGGGACCTGGGACGGGCAGCGCTACCACCTGCGCTTCCCGGACGGGTCACAGCGCCCGGTCGAGGCCCCGGACTCGCCGGTGGTGCCGATCCCGGTGGTGCTGGTCCCGCCGCCGCCGTACCCGGGGCACCCGGCCGGTCACGGCCCGTCCCACTGGCCCGGCCCGGGTCCGGCCGCGCCGTGGCCGACCGGCCGGCCCTGAGCCGGCTCGCGCCCGTTGTTGCTCGGCGCGGATCAGGCCAAACCGCCCGTCAGGTCATCAGGGTGGTGAGGAAGTCGCCGAGCCCCTGGGCCATGGCCATCAACCCCGCCCCGATCGCCTTGAACATCTGCGCGGCGCCGTCGGGCCGGAACGCCATGAAGTAGATCAGGAAGGCGACGCCGCCCCAGAGCAGCAGCTTCTTCACGAGTACCGGCATCGTCCCTCCCCAGGGGCGCTGGATGCGCCTGGCTTCCCACCGGGAAGCGGCACAAACAGCCGCGCCCCGGTGGCGGGGACGGCGGACGGATCACCCGGTCGGGCGGCTACAGGTAGAGGCCGGTGTTGCCGGTGGGCTCGTTCTCCACCCGTTCGGCGGCGACGGCGTGCACGTCACGCTCCCGCAGCAGCACGTACCCGCGGCCGTGCAACTCCACCTCCGAACGGTCGTCCGGGTCGAAGAGCACCCGGTCACCGGAGACGATCGAGCGGACGTGCGGGCCGACGCCCACCGCGGTGGCCCAGGCCAACCGCTTGCCCATGGCGGCGGTGGCCGGGATCACGATGCCGGCGGTGGAGCGGCGCTCGCCCTCGCTTCCCTCCATCCGCACCAGCACGCGGTCGTGCAGCAGGCGGATCGGCAGGCCGGAGTCGAGATTCTGGTCGGCGGTCACGCGAAGACGCTACCGCGTGCCCCGGTTACGGTCGTCTGGTGGTTGAGCCCGGCCAGCCGGGGCACCGTGTGGCGGAACTGCCATACGGTGAGGCTGTCGGACGTACCCTGTCCGGGCCGTCGTGCTTGGCGGCCCGGTTTCTTCCCAGGAGGTGTGCTTGAGCCGCTTCGAGCGGGTACGCGCCGGACTCCGCCGCGCGTACGAGTCGGGACGGGAGTCGGTGCGCGGTGCCCGCACCGGCGCCACCGGGGGCTCGGCGGAGTCGGGGGTGGCCTCGCCGGCGTCCCCCGGGCCCGTGGCGGCGCCGTCGGCCACCGTCGTCGGTGCCGAGCCCCCCGGCGAGTTGCACAACTCCACGACCAGCCGCGACGACGCCGACGTGCCGCACGCACTGCGGATCGCGGCGGCCTGGTCCTGGCGACTGATCGTGATCGGTGTGGTGGCCTGGGCGCTACTCAAGATCGTCGGGACGATCAGCATCGTGGTCATTCCCCTGGCGGTCGCGCTGCTGCTCTCCGCGCTGCTCGCGCCGGCGGTGGGCTGGCTGCTGAGGCTGCGGCTGCCGAGGTCGCTGGCGACCGGAGTGGTGCTGGTCGGCGGCCTGGCCGCGGTGGTCGGCACGCTGACCCTGGTGGTCAACGAGTTCATCCAGGGTGTGCCGGAGCTGAGCGAGAAGTCGTCGCAGGGCGTACGGCAGATCCAGAACTGGCTCAAGACCGGTCCGCTGCACCTGTCGGACAACCAGCTCGACCGGTACATCGACGAGGGTCAGGCTTGGGTGAACGCCAACACCGAACGGTTCACCAGCGGCGCGCTCTCCACCGCGACCACCCTCGCCGAGGTGCTGACCGGGGCCGTCCTGGTGCTCTTCGCCACCTTCTTCTTCCTCCGTGACGGCACCAACATCTGGCGTTTCCTGGTCCGGCTGCTGCCGGTGGCGGCGCGCTGGAAGGTCGACGACGCGGGCCGGGCCTCCTGGGCCACGCTCGGCGCGTACGTCCGGGCCACCGTGCTGGTCGCCTTCATCGACGCGGTCGGGATCGGCATCTTCCTGGTCATCTTCAAGGTGCCCTTCGCGTTCCCGCTGGCCGCGTTGGTGTTCCTGGGCGCGTTCATCCCGATCGTCGGGGCGACGCTCTCCGGCGGGGTGGCGGTGCTGGTGGCGCTCGTCGACAGCGGCCCGGTGACCGCGCTGATCATTCTGAGCGTGGTGATCGGGGTGCAGCAGGTGGAGGGGCACGTGCTCCAGCCGTTGATCATGGGTCGGGCGGTGGCCATCCATCCGCTCGCGGTGATCATCGGGATCGCGGCCGGCGTGGTGCTGGCCGGCATCACCGGTGCGCTGGTCGCGGTGCCGCTGATCGCGGTGCTCAACACCGCCGTACGCCGGCTGGCCGCCCGTTCCGTGCCGGACACGCCGCCGGACGCGGTGGTGGTCGCCGCCCAGGCACCCTGACCTGCCGTACCGTCGGCACCCGCGTGGCCCCGCGAACGTCGCCGGTTCGCCGTCGGCGTCCGCGGGGTCGCTCGCGGGGTCGCCGCTAGCTGCGCCGTTCTGCGTCGTCTCCCGCCGCCGTTTGCGGCATTCCGTGCCAGCCCAGCCCGGTCCCGGGGTCAGGGACGGGTCAGGGCGGCGCTGGTCAGGTCTGGGCCAGGCGTTCGAGGGCGCCGCGGGCCACCTCGGGCCGGGTGGTGTACCAGAACGGAGGCAGCGAGCGGCGCAGGAACGGTCCGTAACCGCGCGCGGTCTCCAACCGGGAGTCGAGCACCGCGACCACGCCGCGGTCGCCGGTGGACCGGATCAGCCGCCCGACGCCCTGAGCCAGTCGGACCGCCGCGATCGGCACGCTGACCGCCGAGAAACCGGAGCCGCCGCCGGCGTCCACCGCCGCGGCCCGGGCCGCCGCGAGCGGCTCGTCGGGCCGGGGGAAGGGCAGCCGGTCGATGACCACGAGCTGGCAGGAGTCACCCGGCACGTCCACTCCCTGCCAGAGCGACATCACCCCGAACAGGCAGCTCGACCGCTCCTGGCGGAACCGACGGACCAGCAGGGGCAGCGCCTCCTCGCCCTGGAGCAGCACCGGCAGATCGGTGCGCCCCCGGACCAACTCCGCGGCCTGCTGCGCGGCCCGTCGCGACGAGAAGAGCCCGAGGGTACGCCCACCGAGCGCGCCGACCAGCGCCAGCAGCTCCTCGCCGGCCACGTCCGGCAGCCCGGACACGCTCGGGCGGGGCAGGTGCGCGGCGACGTAGAGGATGCCCTGCCGGGCGTAGTCGAACGGGGAACCGACGTCCAGCGAGCGCCAGCCGGGCCCTTCGGTGGCCGGAACGGTCCCGGTGGCGGCCCGACTGCCCGGCGCGGCAGCCACCGGGGCGGTGGGGGCCGCCGCGTCACCCCGGGCGGTGCTGGCGG
>NZ_SMKF01000077.1 GCF_004348325.1 Micromonospora sp. KC213
TGTATAAGAGACAGGTGGGTGCGAAGAGTGCGACGAGATCGTCGAGGCGGACCACCACCGCGGCAAGCGGGACGGCCGCCCCGACGGCGATCAGCATCGCCGGGGTGGACGGCGGCGGACCGGCGGCGGCCCAGCCGAGCAGACCGAGCAGCGCCACCGAGAGCAGGACCAGGTTGCGCGCGACGTGCCGCAGGCCGATCGGGGCGTCACCCGCGCCGAAGCAGCGGCAGGCCGGGCGGACACCACGGCGCAGCGTGCCGACGATCGCGGCGGTGAGCACGCCGAGCAACCCGGCGGCGAGCAGCAGCCCGGCGGGGACGGTGGACGGCACGGCGAGCAGCACGACCACGGCCGCCTCGGTGGCCACCGCGAGCCGGGCGACCGCGGACGCCCACCGGGCCGGCACACCGAACTGGCCGACCGAGCCCACGAACCCGTCGAAGCCCGCCCGGCCACGCAGCTTGCCGACCACGGCGGTGAGGAACACCAGGGCCAGCAACAGCCGCGCGGCCAGCTCCACCGCTCGCATTCGGACCACCTCCTCGGCGCGGGTGGCCCACGCTAGGGGCGGCGAATACATCGCGGATACATCGGCCTACATCGGTGGCGACGTCGGCTGTAGGGCCGGTGTACCGGGCGGCCGTAGCGTCCCGGCAACAACCGGTATCGGAAGGAGGTGAACGAATGTTCCGTCGACTGGAAAGCCTGGGCGAGCGGATGCTCGGCATGTTCGTACCCAGGGTGACGGCCGCGGCCGCCTGTCCGCCGGACCCGTGGTGCGCCGTGTGTGGTACGTGCCACCTGAAGCGGTGCAGCCAGAACGGTGCCTGCAAGACGTTCTGCGGCTCGTGCGGGTACTACTGCAGCGCGGGGGCGAACAGCATGACCGCCCTGTGCTGAAACCAGCACCGGTGTGCCGCACGGCCACGGCCGTGGCCGTGCGGCACACCACCCGGGTCGGTCAGTCGGCGCGCAGCCGGGGCCGGACCACCACACCGAGCAGATCCGACTCGGGGACATAGCCGCACTCGCGGGAGTCGTAGCTGAACGGCGGGTTGTCGCCGAGCACCACCAACTGCCCGGGCGGCACGACCCGCTCCGGGCGTTGCCGCAACAGCGGCACCCGGTCGACGGGCACCGGCTCGCCGGGCACCGCGTACGCCCGCTTGATCAGCAGACCGGGGCCGGTGTCGGTCGGCCGGGTGGGGTGGCCGGCAGTCATCGCCGCCGGGGCCACCACCACGACCACATCGCCCGGGCGGACGCGGGCCAGCGGCACCCGCCGGGCCAGCACCCGGTCACCCGGGCGCAGCGTCGGCTCCATGCTGCGGCCCACGACGGAGACCAGCAGCAGGTGCCGACGGGCCCAGAGCAGGCCGACGGTCGCCGAGGCGAGCACGCCGGCCGCCACCAGCCATCCCATCGTCGACACCGGTCAGGCACCGCGCAGGGTCGCGCCGAACCGCTCCGCCGCCAGGGCGACCGCGGTGTCCCGGGCGGCCAGCGCCTCCTCGACCGTCAGCGTCCGGTCCGCAGCCCGGAAGGTGAGCTTGTACGCCAGCGACCGGCGTCCCGCACCGAGCTGCTCCGAGGCGTACACGTCGAACAGGCGCACCTCCTCCAGCAGTTCACCGGCCCCCTCGACGAGGGTCCGCTGCACCTCCGCGGCGGGCACCGACGCGTCGAGCACCAGCGCCACGTCGATCAGCGCCGGCGGGAAGGTGGAGACGGTCGGCGCGGGTGCCAGCGGGGCCGGCGGCAGCGCGTCGAGGTCCAGTTCCATGGCGCTGGTCCGCTTCGGCAGTTCCAGGGCCGCCACCACCGCCGGGTGCAGTTCGCCGGCGTACCCGACGACCGTGCCGTCGACCAGCAGCGCGGCGCAGCGTCCGGGGTGCCAGGGCGCGTGGTCGGCGGCGCGTACCTCGACCCGCTCGGCCGGGATGTCGGCGGCGGCGAGCACGTCCCGGCCGGCCTGGACGGCGTCCGCCCAGCCGGCGGCGCGGCCCGGACCCCACCAGCCGGCGGGGTCGAGGTCGCCGGTGAGGACGACGGCGACGTGCCGGGGCTGGTGCGGCACCACCGCGTCGGCGGCGGCGAACTCGGCGTCGGTGGGGCGACGGTCGACGCCCATAACCGGCGGGCGCCCGGCCCCGGGGCGCGGGTGGAAGACCGTGCCGATCTCGTAGAGCGCGAGGTCGCGGTGACCACGGCCGAGGTTGCGCCGGAGGATGCCCAGCAGCGGGCCGAGCAGCGTGGTGCGCAGCAGCGGCTCCTCCTCGGACAGCGGGTTGGCCAGCCGCACCGCCCGACGGCGCGGGTCGTCGGCGGGCAGGCCGAGCTGGTCGGCCAGCTCCGGCGAGGTGAACGGGTGGGCGACCACCTCGACGAGGCCACGCTCGGCCAGCGAGCGGGCCACCGCCCGGCGGCGACGCTGCTGCCAGGTCAGGCCGCGCCCGGGCGGCGCGGTGGGCAGCACCGACGGCATCCGGTCGTACCCGTCGAGCCGTACCACCTCCTCGACCAGGTCCGCCGGGTCGGTGAGGTCGGGCCGCCAGGTCGGCGGGGTCACGGTGAGCACGTCGCCGCCGCCGGCGGCCACGCCGACCTCGCCCGGGTCCTCGGCGAGCCGGTCGGGCCCCCGGACGACGGTGCAGCCCACCTGCTCCAGCAGGGCGACCACCCGCTCCGGCGGGTACGTCACCCCGACCCGCCGCGACGGCAGGTCGACCGGCAGGGTGACCGGGGTCATCGGCCGGACGTGGTCGAGGTCGAGGACCGCGGTGCCGGCGGTGCCGCCACCGTGCGCGGTGAGCAGCCCGACGGCACGTTCCAGGGCGACCAGCGGCAGGGCCGGGTCCACGCCCCGCTCCCAGCGCTTCGCGGCCTCGCTGAACAGCCGGTGCCGGCGGGCGGTACGCCCGACCATCACCGGATCCCAGTGGGCGGCCTCGAGGAGCACGTTGGTGGTGCCGTCGACGACCTCGCTGGTCTCGCCGCCCATCACCGCGGCGAGCGAGACGGGCCCGGTGTCGTCGCAGATCACCATGTCCTCGGCGGCGAGGGTACGGGCCACCCCGTCCAGGGTGGTCACCTTCTCCCCCGGCTCGGCCCGGCGCACCACCAGCGGCCCGGTGATCCGGTCGGCGTCGAAGGCGTGCATGGGCTGACCCAGTTCGAGCATCACGTAGTTGGTGATGTCGACCGGCAGCGAGATGCTGCGGATGCCGGCCACGGTGAGCCGGCGCTTCATCCAGCCGGGGGTGGCGGCGCCCGGGTCGACCCCGCGCACCATCCGGGCGGCGAACCGGTCACAGCCGACGGTGTCGCGCACCTCGACCGGGTACGCCGGCTCGGCGGTACCGGCGGCGGCGGGCGCCAGGCCCGGGTCGCGGAACGGCACGCCGAGCGCGTGCGCCAGTTCGCGGGCCAGGCCGCGCACGCTCAGCGCGTACCCCCGGTCCGGGGTGATCTCCACCTCGACCACGACGTCGTCGAGGCCCACCACGGGCCGGGCGTCGTCGCCGGGCTTGGCCGGGGTGTCGGCCGGCAGCACGATGATGCCCGAGTGGTCGTCGCCCAGACCCAGCTCCTTCGCGGAGCAGATCATGCCGTGCGAGTTGCGCCCGTAGGTCTTGCGCGCGCCGATGGCGAAGCCGCCGGGCAGCACCCCGCCGGGGAGAATCACCACCACCTTGTCGCCCTCGGCGAAGTTGCGTGCCCCGCAGACGATCTCCTGCGGTTCGCCGGTGCCGTTGGCGGTGCCCACGTCGACCCGACAGAACCGGATCGGCTTCTTGAAGCCGGTCAGTTCCTCGATCTCCAGCACCTCGCCGACCACCAACCGGCCGGTGACGGTGCCGGCCAGGTCCTCGATGGACTCGACCTCGATGCCGAGGTCGACCAGGGCCTGCTCCAGATCGTCGGCGGGCAGGTCGGCGGGGAGGTCGACGTACTCCCGCAGCCAACTGACAGAAACTCGCATCTCAGACCACCGTTCCCGTGACTCGTACCCGCATCGCCCTACGCACCGACCCCGAACGCGCGGGTGAACCGCAC
The DNA here is from genome assembly GCF_004348325.1 of Micromonospora sp. KC213. Lineage (GTDB taxonomy): Bacteria > Actinomycetota > Actinomycetes > Mycobacteriales > Micromonosporaceae > Micromonospora. The sequence goes on from NZ_SMKF01000077.1 coordinate 4,057, forward strand.
GTCGCCCTCGGCCATGTCCCGCATGTCGCTGACCCCGTGCCGGAACATCACCGTCCGGTCGATGCCCATGCCGAACGCGAACCCGGAGTAGACCTCCGGGTCGATGCCGCAGGCACGCAGCACCCGGGGGTTGACCATGCCGCAGCCGCCCCACTCGACCCAGCGTGGGCCGTCCCGATGCTCGGGGAACCAGACGTCGAACTCGGCCGACGGCTCGGTGAACGGGAAGTAGTGCGGCCGGAAGCGGGTCTTCGCCCCTTCACCGAACATCGCCCGAGCGAAGTGGTCGAGGGTGCCGCGCAGGTGGGCCATGGTGATGCCCTTGTCCACCACCAGGCCCTCGACCTGGTGGAACACCGGCGCGTGGGTGGCGTCCAGTTCGTCGGTGCGGTAGACCCGGCCCGGCACGATCACGTAGATGGGGGGCTTGCGGGTCAGCATGGTGCGCGCCTGCACCGGCGAGGTGTGGGTACGCAGCACCAGCCCCGAACCCGCCGGTCCGCCCGGATCCGCAGAGCCGTCGGCAGGTGCGATGTGGAAGGTGTCCATCAGCCCGCGCGCCGGGTGGTCGGCGGGGATGTTCAACGCGTCGAAGTTGGTCCACTCCAGCTCGACCTCGGGGCCCTCGGCGACCTCGTAGCCCATCCCGACGAACAGGTCGCTGATCTGCTCCATCAGCGTGCTCAGCGGGTGTCGGGCACCGCGGGGTCGCCGATCGTACGGCAGGGTCACGTCGATTCGCTCCTCGACCAGCACCCGGGCGGCCTGCTCGCGCTCCAGGATCTCGGCGCGGGCGGCGTACGCGGACTCGATGGCCCGGCGGGCCTCGTTGACCCGCTTGCCCGCGTCGGCCTTCGCCGCCGGCGGCAACGCGCCGATCTCCCGGCGGGCCAGCGACACCGGCGCCCGGTCGCCCAGGTGCGCGGGGCGCAGCGCGGTCAACGCGTCGGGGTCGGCGGCGGCGGCGAACGCCTTCTCGGCGTCGGCGACGGCCTCGGCCAGGGCGGCCGGATCCAGCAGGGCGACCTGCTTCGGGTCGTACGGATCGTTGCGGTAGCTCATGGGTACGGGCACTCCCTCACGGCGGCGCCGGCCCTCACGGGCGGCTAGGCGAGTCTACGGACGCGCGGCTGTGCCGCAGCCCGCCGGTGGGAGTTGCGCAGGGGGAAGGGTCAGGCCCGCCGCCCGCCGACACCGGCGGGCTGGCTAAACGAACGCCGTGGCGCGTTCACCATGCGGACGACTCCCCTGTGCTGTCTGAGCGCGTGACACCGTCAGCGCAGTGCTCTGGCTGAAGCGTACAGGCAGACGGCGGCGGCCGCAGCCAGGTTCAGGCTCTCGGCACGCCCGTGCAGCGGCACCCGCACCCGGGCGTCGGCGGCGGCGGTCAGCGCCTCGGGCAGGCCGTGCGCCTCCGAGCCGAACAGCCACGCGGTGGGGGCGGCGAGCCGCCCGTGGTCGATGAGATCGTCGAGGTCGCTGTCGCCGTACCCCGTCGTGGCGAGCACGGTGAGCCCGGCGGCCCGGAGCGCTTCGATCACCGCGGCCGGGTCGGCGACGCGGACCACGTCGACGTGGAAGAGGCTGCCGGCGGAGGCGCGCACGCACTTGCCGTTGTACGGGTCGACGGCGTCACCGGCGAAGACCACCGCGCCGGCGCCGGCGGCGTCGGCGGTGCGCAGCACCGTGCCGGCGTTGCCCGGGTCGCGGATCTCGGCCAGCACCGCGACCAGGCGCGGCCCGCGGGCGAGGGCGTCCGCCAGGGGTACGTCCAGGTGCCGGCAGACGGCGACCAGCCCCTGTGGGGCGACGGTCTCGGCGAGCGCGGCGAGGGCCTCGTCGGTGACCTCGGAGACGGGCACGTCCTGCCGGGCGGCCAGCGCGGCGAGGTCGGCGTACCGGTCGAGGGCGGCGGGGGTGCCGAACATCTCGACGGTCGTGCCGGCCCGGGCCAGGGCCTCACGGACCGCCTGCGGCCCCTCGGCCAGGAACCGGCCGGTGGCGTCGCGGTCGCGGCGGCGGTGCAGCCGCCGGGCCGCGGCCACCCTGGGGGTACGCGGGGTGAACGGACCGGGGACAGCGTCGAGGCGCCTCCCGCGCGCTGGTGACTGCATGGGAGACGCCTCGATCTGCCGTGGGTGGGTCAGGCGGCCTGGGCCGCGGCGCCACCGGTGCCCTCGGCCGCCACCGCGGCCCGGGCCAGCTCGACGATCGCGGCGAACGCCGCGGCGTCGTTCACGGCCATGTCGGCCAGGATCTTGCGGTCGACCTCGATGCCGGCCAAGCGCAGGCCCTGGATCAGCCGGTTGTAGGTCAGGCCGTTCGCCCGGGCGCCGGCGTTGATCCGCTGGATCCAGAGCTGCCGGAAGTCGCCCTTGCGGTCGCGGCGGTCCCGGTAGGCGTACTGCATCGAGTGCAGCACCTGCTCCTTGGCCTTGCGGTACAGCCGGGAGCGCTGACCGCGGTAGCCGCTCGCGGTCTCCAGCAGGGTACGGCGCTTCTTCTGGGCGTTCACAGCCCGCTTGACGCGTGCCATCTCAACTCCTTCTTCGGTTCAGGTGGCGCGCGTCAGCGGCCGAGCAGCTTCTTGATTCGCTTGACGTCGGCCTTGACCAACTCGACCGTGCCGGTCAGCCGGCGGGTCCGGGTGGAGGCTTTCTTCTCCAGGTTGTGGCGGAGGCCGGCCTGCTGGGCGACGATCTTGCCCTTGCCGGTCACCTTGACCCGCTTGCCCATACCCGTGTGGCTCTTCATCTTCGGCATGTGGAACGTCTCTTCCTGTTACTGACCGCTGGTCTCAACGGTCGTGCCGGTGTCACCGGCTGCTGCGGTCTCGCCGGCCTCCGGGGCCGCGGAACCGTCCGCGGCTCGTTCCCGGGGCCCGCCCCGGGACGCCGTCGCGGCGGCCGCGGCGGCCTTCGTGGCGCGGTGCGGCGCGAGCACCATGATCATGTTGCGACCGTCCTGCTTCGGCGCGGCCTCGACGTACCCCAGATCCGAGATCTCGGACTCGAGCCGGCGCAGGAGCCGGTACCCCAGCTCCGGGCGGCTCTGCTCCCGACCGCGGAACATGATCGTCACCTTGACCTTGTCACCGGCCTTGAGGAACCGCACCACGTGACCCTTCTTGGTCTCGTAGTCGTGCGGGTCGATCTTCGGCCGGAGCTTCATCTCCTTGATGACGGTCTGCTGCTGGTTACGCCGCGCTTCGCGCGCCTTCAGTGCGCTCTCGTACTTGAACTTGCCGAAGTCCATGAGCTTGCACACCGGCGGGCGCGCCATCGGCGCAACCTCGACCAGGTCCAGGTCGACGTCCGCGGCCAGCTGCAGGGCGCGCTCCAGCGGGACGATGCCCACCTGCTCACCCTCAGGGCCGACCAGTCGGACCTCACGTGCCCGGATCTGTTCGTTCACGCGTGGTTCGACGCTGATGGGGCCTCCTCGAGTCGGTTCTCCTGCATGGCCGACCCCGCGGACCCCGGGTGGGGCCGCCCGGAAAGCAGAAGGCCCCGGCACAATGCCAGGGCCCACTCGACCGGTCGGCACGATCACATGATCGCGCATCCGGCACCGGGACGCGCCCGGAACCGGTGACCGGACCCGGCCACCTACGGTGGGCGACTCGGGTGGGAGCAGGCGCTCCGCTTCAGGACCGCCCGCACGCCGAGGCGGGGGCAGTCTGGTCGACTCGGCAACACTACACCCTCACCCCAGCCCGCCCCAAACCCGGGGCCCCAGGTCAGCGGCGGGTGTGACCGGACCGCAGCGAACCCCGACCCTCGGCGGACGGGACCGGCGAGGGACGGTCAGCGGGCGGAGGCGCCACCGGACAGGGTCGCCAGGTGGGCCTGGTGCAGGCGGCGCAGGGCGCGGACGCCCTCGACCGCGGTCTCCTTGTCGGCGGCCTGGAGGGCGACCATCGGCAGCAGGTCGTCGTCGTGCAACTCCAGGCTGGCCCAGGGCGCACCACGGTCGAACCGGACGCCGCGGACGACCTCCCACGGCAGCTCGTACGACCCGACCACGTTACGGACCCGTACGCCACGCGCGTCCGCCTCCACCCGGGGACGGGTGAACAGCAGGATGGCCAGCGCGCCGAGCACACCGAGGCCCACCATGGCGAACTGGTCACCGCGCTGGAACGTGCCGTAGCCGTTGCCGGTGGCGCCGGTCAGCGAGGTGGCCACCGCGGTGAAGACCACCAGCAGCACGACCGCCGAAACCCAGCAGACCACCCGGATGCGACGGGGCTTCAGGCGGACCAGCTCCGAATCACTCACCCCACCAGTCTGCCATCCGCCGCCACCCGGAGTCCGGCGCCCGCACCGTCGCTGCCCGGCGTGATCCGTCGACCCTGGCCGTGATCCCTCGACCTGGACGGCCCGCCCGGGCCGGCGAAGCGCGGCCCGACCAGGGTCCTCAGAGTCGGCAGGCGTGGATGTTGGTGACCAGGATGGCGCGGGCGCCCAGCTCGTACAGCTCGTCCATGATCCGGTGCACGTCGTCGCGGAGCACCATCGCCTGCACCGCGACCCAGCCTTCCCGGTGCAGCGGGGAGACCGTCGGCGACTCGATCCCCGGGGTCAACGAACTGGCCCGGTCGAGCAGGCCGGCCGGCACGTCGTAGGCGAGCATGACGTAGCGGCGGGCCACCAGTACGCCGTGCAGCCGGCGCAGCAGCTGGGCGGACTGCGGGTGCGCCGGCGCGTCGGTGCGCCGGACCAGCACCGCCGAGGACCGCAGCAGCGGTTCACCGAAGACCACCAGGCCCGCCTGGCGCAGCGTGGTGCCGGTCTCCACCACGTCGGCGACCACGTCGGCGACGCCGAGCCGGATGGCGTTCTCCACCGCCCCGTCCAGCCGGATCACGTCGGCCTTGACGCCCAGTTCGACCAGGTGCCGCTCGACCAGCCCCGGGTACGCGGTGGCGATCCGGTGCCCGCCCAACTCCCGTACGTCGTCGACGTCCCCGGGCCGGGCGGCGAACCGGACGGTGGCCCGGCCGAAGTCGAGGTCCACCACCTCCTCCGCCGGGGCACCGGAGTCGATCAGCAGGTCACGGCCGGTGATACCGACGTCCAGATCGCCGGAGCCGACGTAGGTGGCGATGTCCTTGGGACGCAGGTAGAAGAACTCGATGTCGTTGGGCTCGTCCCGGCAGACGAGGTCCTTGGGGTCGATGCGCTGACGGTAGCCCGCCTCGCGCAGCATCTGGGCGGCCTTCTCGGCCAGGGCGCCCTTGTTCGGTACGGCGACACGCAGCATGACGGAGTGCTCCTTCGATCGAGGTCTGACCAACGACGGGGCGCACTCACAGATGTCGGTAGACGTCCTTGAGTTCGAGGCCACTGGCGAGCATCAGCACCTGGACCTGGTAGAGAAGCTGGGAGATCTCCTCGGCGGTACGCTCCGGCCCCTCGTGCTCGGCGGCCATCCACGACTCGGCCGCCTCCTCGACGACCTTCTTGCCGACGAAGTGCACCCCCTTGGACAGGGCGGCGACGGTGCCCGAGCCCGGGGTGCCGGCAGCGGCCTTGGCCTGCAGCTCGGCGAACAACTCCTCGAACGTCTTCACGGTAGGCGATTCTTCCAGTCACCCGCTGACGCCGCTCTCCGGGTCCCGGCCGGGTCGCTTTCCGTACCCTCGCTGGTTTTCTGTCCGGTTCCCCCGCCCGAGGCACGACCCAGGGCGCACTCGCGGCGGCACCACCGGCGTCGGGGGGCATCGGCGCGGCGTCGCCGGCAACAAATCGACATCGATCGTACGGTTGAGAACCGCTACACCCTGCCGGACATCGGTCGTCTTCTCTAGGCTGTCCGCCATGGCACGCAGCAGCTCCCGGCTTCTCACGCTCACCGCCGTCGTCGTCCTCGTCACGGCGGTCGGCTGCACGCCTACGCCTGGGAGGAGCCCCGGGACTCCCACCGGCCCGGACAGCACCGCCTGCACGAAGGCGGGCCTGCGTACCCGCACGCCCGGCACGCTCACCATCGCCACCGGCGAGCCGGCGCACGAACCGTGGTTCCGGCAGAACAAACCGGAAAACGGCGAGGGTTTCGAGTCCGCCGTCGCGTACGCGGTGGCGACCCAGCTCGGGTACGCCAGCACGGAGGTCACCTGGACCCGGGTGAAACCCGACGCCGCCGTGGCCTCCGGCCCGAAGAGCTTCGACTTCGCCATCGGCCAGTTCACCCTGACCGAGGAGCGCAAGCAGGCGGTCGACCTCTCCGCGCCCTACTACCTGGTGCGCCAGGCCGTGATCGCGCGGAAGTCGTCGAAGATCGCCGGGAGGAAGGCCCTGGCCGAGCTGACCGACGCCAAGCTCGGCGCCCTGGCCAACAGCACCAGCCACCAGGCCATCACCCAACTCATCAAGCCCGGGCCGAAGCCGCAGGCTTACCGCGGCAACGACGAGGCCATGGCCGCCCTGCGCAACGGTCAGATCGACGGCCTGGTGGTGGACCTGCCGACCGCCTTCCGCGTCACCTCGGCCAAGACCACCGACGTCGCCATCGTCGGTCAACTACCGCAGGTGGGCGCACCGGAGACGTTCGGGCTGCTGCTCGACAAGGACTCCCCGCTGTCCGGGTGCGTCAACGAGGCGATCAGCAAGCTCCGCGAGGCCGGCACACTGACCGAACTGGAGCAGCAGTGGCTCGGCCGGTCGGCGGGCGCGGCCGAACTCGGCTGAGGCGCCTCGCCGCCCGGGCGTGCCACGGCGACGGCCTCTACCAGCGCCGCCGGGCGGCGCGCGGGTCGCTCAGTCGGCGTCGGCGTCGGCGAGGAACTCCCGCACCACGGCATGGAACTCGTCGGGACGGGTGGCGTGGACCGCGTGTCCCGCGTCGATGGTGACCAGGCGGGCGCCGGGAATCCGTCCGGCGACGGCGGCGACGCGGTCCTGGGGTAGGTGACTGGCGGGGCCGCCGGCGACCACCAGGGTCGGGGCGGTAATCGCCGCCATACGCTCCCACCACACCGGGTCGGGATCGTTGAGCTGCCCCACCACCGCCTCCCGGGCGGCCCAGTCGTAGTCGAGCGGGCCGGTGGGACGGGGCGGCAGCCGGAGCCCCACCGGCACCGGAGGCGGGGGCTCCGCCAGCACCAGCGCCGCAACCCGGTCGGGGTGAGCCTGGGCCAGCAGGTAGGCCACGACCGCACCGACGGAGTGGCCGATCAGGGTCACCCGGGCCAGGCCGAGCACGTCGAGCAGTGCCCGGACATCGCCGCACATCAACTCCAGCGAGTACGCCCCGGGCCGGTCGGTTCCACCGAACCCGCGCAGGTCGGGCGCACACAGGTGAGCCTGATCACCGAGGGCGACGGCCAGACCGGCCCAGGTCTGCCCGGCCACGGAACCGCCGTGCAGGGCCACCACGGGCCGGGCGTCGGGTGGACCCCAGCTCCGGTACGCCATCCGCAGCCCCGGCAGTCGCGCGTACCTGACCTCCATGATGGGCAGTCAACCATGCGAACGCCCGACAGCCGCGCCGGGCGGGTCGTCCTGATCCGCGGCAGACGGCGGTCTCCCTCTCCGTGGACACCCCGGTCCGCCGCAGACGAAGTCGATCAAGTCCGAAGGGCGGTAGGGCCGCAGGCGACGCGGGGTGAGCGGGCAGGGCGGTCAGAAGCCGACCCGGTGGCCGGTCTCGGCGACCGCCCGGATGGCCAGGGCGGCATCGAGAGCGGCCACGGTGGCCGACCAGCCCTTGTCCTCCGCCGAGCCGGGCAACCCGGCCCGGTCCCGGGCCTGCGCGATGGTGTCGACGGTGAGCACGCCGTGCGCCACCGGCTTGCCCTCGTCCAACGCCACCCGGGTCAGCCCCTCGGTCACCGACTTGCAGACGTAGTCGAAGTGCGCGGTGGCCCCGCGCACCACCACGCCGAGGGCGACCACCACGTCGCAGCGGCGGGCCAGAGCCTGCGCCACCACCGGCAGCTCCACCGAACCGGCGACCCGGGCCACCACCGCCCGGGCCCCGCACGCCTCGGCCGCCGCGACCGCCCGGTCGAGCATGTGGTCGGTCAGCTCGCCGTGCCAGCGCGCCGCCACCACCCCGACGGTCATGCCGGCGGCGTCCACCGCGCTCACCCCGGGCTCGCCGAAACCCGCCATGTCTACGCTCCGATCTCGTCGCCGGCGACCGGACGGCCCATCGGGGCCTCGGTCACCTCGTCCAGTTCGTCCAGCAGGTGACCCATCCGGTCCCGCTTCGTACGCAGGTAACGCACGTTCTCCGGGTGCGGCCGGACCGGCAACCCCGTACGGCCGGTGATCCGCAGCCCGTACCCCTCCAGCCCGGCCCGCTTGGCCGGGTTGTTGGTGAGCAACCGCATCGACCGTACGCCCAGGTCGTAGAGGATCTGCGCGCCGGTGCCGTAGTCCCGGGCGTCAGCCGGCAGCCCCAGGTCCAGGTTCGCGTCGACCGTGTCGCGGCCCTGGTCCTGGAGCTGGTACGCCTGAAGCTTGTGCAGCAGGCCGATCCCGCGCCCCTCGTGCCCGCGCACGTACAGCACCACCCCACGCCCCTCCCGGGCGACCCGGGCCAGGGCGGCCTGCAACTGCGGCCCGCAGTCGCAGCGCAGCGAGCCGAACACGTCCCCGGTCAGGCACTCCGAGTGCACCCGGACCAACACGTCCTCCCCGTCACCAAGCTCGCCGTAGACCATCGCGACGTGCTCGGCCGGGTCGTGCTCGGCGCGGTAGCCCAGCGCCCGGAACACCCCGTACGGGGTGGGCATCCGCGCGTCGGCGACCTGCTCGACCTGCTTCTCGTGCCGCCGCCGGTAGGCCACCAGGTCGGCGATGGTGACCAGGGACAGCGAGTGCTCGGCGCAGAACTTCTCCAGATCCGGCAGACGCATCATGGTGCCGTCGTCGTTGACCAGTTCGCAGAGCACACCGGCCGGGCGCAGCCCGGCCAGCCGGGTCAGGTCGACGGCCGCCTCGGTGTGCCCCGCACGGCGCAGCACGCCACCCTCGCGGGCCCGCAGCGGCACCACGTGGCCGGGGCGGGCCAGGTCGGTCGGACCGGTCGCCGGGTCGGCGAGCAGCCGGATGGTGTGCGACCGGTCGGCGGCGGAGATGCCGGTGGTCACCCCCTCCCGGGCGTCCACGGTCACGGTGTAGGCGGTGCCCCGCCGGTCCTGGTTGGTGTGGTGCATCGGCGGCAGGTCAAGCCGGTCGCACTCGCTCTCGGTCAGCGGCACGCAGATGTAGCCGGAGGTCCACCGGACCATGAACGCGACCAGTTCCGGCGTCGCCAGTTCCGCGGCGAAGATCAGATCGCCCTCGTTCTCCCGGTCCTCGTCGTCGACCACGACGACGGGCCGGCCGGCGGCGATGTCCGCCACCGCCTGGGCGATGCTCGCGAAGCTGCTCATGCCACGGCCTCCGAGTAGGTGGGCGGGATCGGTCGGGCGATTCTGGTGGCCCGGGAGCTGCGCCACCAGGCGAGCAGGCCGGCGACGCACAGCGCGCCGTAGACGAGGTACATGGCGGCCGACGGGTAGAAACCACCGCGCAGCAGCAGCGGCACCCCGACCGCGTCCACGGCGATCCAGACCAGCCAGAAGTCCACCCAGCCCCGGGCCATGCCGTAGGTGGCGAGCAGGCTGCCGGTGAGGATCCAGGCGTCCGGCAGCGGACCCCAGGAGCCCAGCGCGGCGAGCACCGGATATGCCACGGCGGTGCCGAGCACGGCGGCCACCAGCAGGCCCAGCCGTTCCCGCCCGGTCGCCCAGCGGGGGGTCACCGCCGGCTGCTCCCCACCGCCGGCCCGCCGGTTGCGCGCCCAGCGCCACCAGCCGTACAGGCTGACCGCGAAGAAGAACACCTGGCGGCCGGCCTGGCCGTACAGGTCGTGGGCCTGCGGGGTGGCGAAGGCACCGCCGAGGAAGACGGTGAACAGCAGCGCGTTGCCGACCATGCCGACCGGCCAGGCCCAGACCAGCCGGCGCAGCCCGAACAGGGCGGAGACGAGACCGAAGACGTTGCCGACGATCTCCCGGACCAGCACCGGGGAACCGGCGATCTGGACCTGGGCGTCGAGCAGCCAGCCGAGCGGACCCATCAGGACCCACCACCCGGCAGTCGGTCACCGAGCAGCCGCTCGACGTACTTGGCGAGCACGTCCACCTCCAGGTTCACCGGATCGCCGACGGCCCGGTCGCCGAGGGTGGTCAGTTTGAGGGTGGTCGGGATGAGCCCGACGGCGAACCAGTCCGGCCCGACGGCCGCCACGGTGAGCGACACCCCGTCGACGGTGATCGAGCCCTTCTCCACCACGTACCGGGACAGCGCGGCGGGGAGCCGGAACCGCAGGGTCTCCCACTTCGCGGCCGGCTCCCGGGAGAGCAGCTCGCCGACCCCGTCGACGTGGCCCTGCACGAGGTGCCCGCCGAGCCGGCTGTTCAGCGCGGCGGCCCGTTCCAGGTTGACCGGGTCGCCCGGGCGCAACGCGCCGAGCGCGGAGCGGCGCAGGGTCTCCCCCATCACGTCGGCGGTGAAGACCGCGTCGTCGACGTCGACGACGGTCAGACAGACTCCGTTGACCGCGATGGAGTCGCCGTGCCGGGCGTCCGAGGTGACCAGCGGGCCGCGGATGGCGACCAGGGCGGAGTCACCCCCGGTGTCGGTGACGCGGACGACCTCGCCGCGCTCCTCGACGATGCCGGTGAACATGTCAGGCCTCCCTCTTCCGGGGCAGCGCGGTGATCCGCAGGTCGGGGCCGACCTGCGTGACGTCGGTGATGTCCAGGTCGACGGCGTCGGCGATGGTCGACACGCCGGCGTCGGCCAGCGCGGTCGGGCCGGCGCCGAGCAGCTTCGGTGCCACGTACCCGATGACCTTGTCGACCAGCCCGGCGGCGAGGAACGCGCCGGCCAGCCGCGGCCCGCCCTCCAGCAGCGCGGCGCGCACGCCGCGGTGGTGCAGCTCCGCCAACAGCACCGGCAGGTCCACCCGGCCGTCCGGGCCGGTGCCGACCTCCGCGCCGGTGGCGATCCAGGTCTGGGCGGCGCCGTCGCGCACCCGGGCCTCCGCCGGGGTACGCCCCGAGCTGTCCACCACCACCCGCAGCGGCTGCCGGATGGCCAGGGTGCCGTCGCGCAGGTTACGGGCGGTGAGCCGGGGGTCGTCGGCGAGCACGGTTCCCACCCCGACGATGACGGCGTCGACCGTGCCGCGCAGCGCATGCACGTCGATCCGGGCCGCCTCGGACGTGATCCACATGCTGGTGCCGTCGTCGGCGGCGGACCGGCCGTCGAGGGTGGCGGCGTACTTCCAGATCACGTACGGCCAGCCCCGGCGCATCGAGGTCAGCCAGGCGACGTTGCCGGCCTCGGCCTCGGCGGCGCACAGCCCCACGTCCACCTGCACCCCGGCGGCGCGCAGGGTGGCGGCACCACCGGCGGCGACCGGGTTGGGGTCGGGCACGGCGATCACCACCCGGGCGACACCCGCCTGGATCAGCGCGAGACTGCACGGACCGGTACGGCCGGTGTGGTCGCAGGGTTCGAGGGTGACCACGGCGGTGCCGCCACGGGCGCGCCGACCGGCCTGGGCGAGCGCGACGATCTCGGCGTGCGGCCCGCCCGCGTACGCGTGGAATCCCTCTCCGACGACCGTGCCGTCCGGATCGAGCAGGACACAGCCGACGACCGGGTTGGGGCTGGTGGTGCCGAGGCCACGGGCGGCCAGCGCGACGGCACGACGCATCGCTTCGTCGACGGAGACGCCGGCCATGGCCTCTGCCCTCTCACTCGCCGGTCGGCGCGCTGGGCGGTCGACGGGAGGAGCCGCGGGCAGGCGGCGGCGGACCTGGGGACGGCACAGCCGGCCCCGGGGAGCCCACGCGGGAGAATCAGCCCACGCAGGCCCGCCCCGTCCCGCGCGCTGTCTCCCATCCGGACTGTCTGGTGGCGCAACGATCTCGCCGCCAACCGTCGGCCCCGGATTCTCACCAGGTCCACCGGGCGGCCTGAGCCGTCCGGGTCGCGGGCTTACCACGGTCGGGCCGTGGATCACCGCCGGTTCGGAATTTCACCGAGCCCCGCCAGCGCGTGGTGGGTACCCGGAAAGTCTTACACGTCGGGGTGGGGGGTGCGCCACTCCCGGCGTGCTACCTCACACGCCGTCGGCCCGTCGGCGGTCCACCGCCACGTACGAGCCGGGCTGGCTCTTGGCAACGGTCTTCATCTCCGAGGCGACCGCGATCGCGGCGAGCGGATCGGTGAAGCGCTTGCGCGAGTCGGACAGCGACACGCCGATCGAGAGGGTCACCAGGTGGGCCTTGCGGATGTTGCCGCGACGGTCCTTGAGTTCCACGTAGCCGCGCTCGGCGTCGGCGGGGTCGTAGAGCTTGTCGGCGGCCCGTTCGAAGTCCACCACCGCCCGGGAGGTGAGCGGCCGGACCTGCTCCGGTGTGCAGACGATGACGAAGTCGTCGCCACCGACGTGGCCGAGGAAGGCCGGTGGCAGCCCGATCGAGACCACCGCCCGGTGCAGGCTGCGGGCCAGCGCGGAGATGAACTCGTCGCCGCGGACGAAACCGTACCGGTCGTTGACGCTCTTGAACCGGTCGATGTCGATGTAGCCGACCGCGTAGTCGACGCCGCTGCGTACCCGGTCGCTGATCTCCCGGCGGATCCGGCTGTTGCCGGGCAACCCGGTCAGTGGGGAGACCTCACGGAACTCCTTGTTGCGGCGCAACGTGGAGCTGACCCGGGCCACCAGTTCGGCGGTGTCGAAGGGCTTGACCAGGTAGTCGTCGGCGCCCGCGCTGAGCCCGTGCACCTTGTCCACGGTCATTCCCTTGGCGGTCAACATGATCACCGGCAGGGCCGAGGTCATCGGGTCGGCCCGCAGCCGTCGGGTGAGTTCCAGACCGTCGATGCGCGGCATCATCAGGTCCACCACCGCCAGGTCCGGTCGGTGCCGCTCGATCATCTCCAGTGCCTCCTGACCGTCGGAGGCGTGCAGCACGTCGAACCCGTGCAGGCGCAGGTTGAACTCGACGAAGCGGGCGATGTCGGCGTCGTCGTCGACGACCAGGATGACGTCGGGTCGGTCGCCGGCCGGGTCCACGTCAGGCCCCGGCGACGGCGCGCTCCGCCAGGCCGCGCAGCCGGCGCACCGCCTCGGCCGGGTCGTCGGCGCCGTAGACGGCGGTGCCGGCGACGAAGGCGTCGGCACCGGCCACCGCCGCCTGCTCGATGGTGTCGGCGGCGATACCGCCGTCGACCTCGATACGCAACTCGAGGTGGCCGCTGGCCACGTGCCGGCGGGCGGTGCGGACCTTCTCCAGCAGTTGCGGGACGAACCGCTGCCCGCCGAAACCGGCCTTGATCGTCATGATCAGCAGGGTGTCGAAGCTCGGCAGCAGATCCAGGTACGGCTCGATCGGGGTGTCCCGGTCGATGGCCAGTCCCGCCTTGGCGCCGGCCGAACGCAGGTCCTTGGCGAGCGCGACCGGGTCATCGCAGGCCTCGGCGTGGAAGGTGACGTTGTAGGCGCCGGCGTCGGCGTAACCGGGTGCCCAGCGACGCGGATCGGTGATCATGAGGTGCACGTCGAACGGGATCCGGGTGGCCGCCCGCAGGCTCTGCACCACCGGCAGCCCGATGGTCAGGTTCGGTACGAAGTGGTTGTCCATCACGTCGACGTGCAGCCAGTCCGCGGCTCCCTCGACAGCACGGACTTCTTCGGCCAGGCGGGCGAAATCGGCAGCGAGGATGCTGGGCGCGACGATCGGCGGCGGTACGGTCACCTGGCCAGTGTACGAACGCGCCCCGCCATCCCCGGCAGGGCACCTCGTACAGACACACTGAGTGACACAGAGATGACGATCGGTGCGAAATGGGGCCTCTGTCTGGCAAGAACCACACGAAGGGTCACCGGGCACTGGCCGATTGGCGGAAACGCGGGAAAAATCCAACAGGGACGGTCACATATGCTGCACGCCCGACGACGGGGCGACGCCGGGCGGGTGGCGGAGACCGACCGTCATCTCCCGGGAAGGGCGGACGATGCGACGGTGGCTGGTGGCGCTGGTCCTGGCCGGCGCGGCGCTGACGATGAGCGGCTGCTTCGAGCAGCACCGGGCCGACGGTGACCTGGCCGACGACTGGCCCGTACTGCCCGCACCGCAGTTGTTCGTGCCCGCCACGGACGCCTGTCTGCCCCGCATAACACCGGTGGTGCAGGCCAGCACCTACGACACGGTGGACTGTTCCCGCAGCCACCTGGCCGAGGCGATCCATGTCGGCTCCTTCTCCGGCGCCGCCGCCCGTGGGCCACGGCCCGAACCGGGCTCGGCGGCGTTGCGTCCCGCCCGGGCCGAATGCGACCAGCGGGCCCGGGAGGTGCTCGGCGGCGACTGGCACTCGGCGCGACTCACCCTGAACATCGCACTGCCCTCGACGACGGCATGGAACAGCGGCGCACGGTGGTTCCGCTGCGACCTGAGCGAGACCGACAGCATCGACAACACCCGGCCGGTCAACCGAACCGGCAGCCTGCGCGGCGCGATGATCGGCGACAACCCGCTGTCGCACCGTTGCTTCGACCCGAAGCTGATCGGCAAGAACCTCAACTACATGGCGCCGGTGCTCTGCTCCGAACCGCACCGGGCCGAGTTCGTCGGCGTCTACGTCGAGAAGGACATGACCTGGGAGCAGTTCACCAAGGCCAACCAGCAGGTGCACCGGCGCTGCATGGCGCTGATCGCCAGCTTCGCCGACGTGCCGAACAACGCCGAACTGCCGTACCGGGCCGGATCGATCTTCTACCCCCCGTCGCAGCGGGAGTGGCAGGAGGGCGACCGGGGCATCCGCTGTTTCCTGTGGAGCGATGACCGGAAACTGACCCGCTCGATGCGCGGCGCCGGGCCGGAGGGGTTGCCGGCCATCTAAACCCGGCTGCCGTATGCTCCGGCCCCAGGACGGCGTCGCCGGCCGGCGGGGTGCCGCGGCGTCGCCGGCCGGGCGCGGCGGAGGAGCGGTGGCGATGCGACGGTGGACGGCGGTCGCCCCGGGCGCGGTGGCGGCCCTCGCGCTGGCCGCCTGCGGCGCCCCGGCCGGGCTGGACGCCGACCTCACCGACGACTGGCCGGCGCTCGCCGCCCCGCGGCCCTTCGTCCCGGCTGCCGGGGTGTGCCACCCCGGCGTACCGGACGTCGGTCACCTCGGCGGTTACCAGCCCGTCGACTGCGCCCTGGCGCACCGGGCCGAAACCCTCCACGTCGGCACCCTGACCGGAGCGCACGCGGCCGGGACGACCCCGCCGTTGGGCGGCAGCGCCGCGACGCGTACCGCCCATGCCGAATGCGGCCGGGAGGTCCACCGCGCCCTCGGCGCGGACTGGCGTTCCGGCCGGCTCAGCCTCACCGTCGTCCTCCCCTCCCCCCGCGCCTGGACCGGCGGGGCCCGCTGGTTCCGCTGCGACGTCAGCGAGGTCAAGAGCATCGACGATCCGGGGGTCGTCGTCCGGACCGGCAGCCTGCGTGGGGCGCTGACCGGGGCCGCCGCGCTCCGGTTGGGCTGCTTCGAGCCCCGGATGGCCGGCACCGACGTCAGCGCGATGACCCCGGTGCCGTGCACCGCCCGCCACCACGTCGAGTTCGTCGGCGTCTGGCAGGCCACCGGCCTCAGCTACGCCCGGCTCCACCGGGGCGACGACCGGGTCCACCGGGGCTGCCGCAGCCTGCTGGCCCGCCACACCGGGGTCCCGGACGACGGCGACCTGCCGTTCCGCGCCGGCTCGATCTTCTACCACCCCACGGAACGGGAGTGGCGGGACGGCGACCGGGGCGTGCGGTGTTTCCTGTGGGTCGACGACCGTCCCCTGACCCGCTCGCTACGCGACGCCGGCCCGCGCGCCCTGCCGGTCCGCTGAGCCGAACCGCGCCGGTCACACCCGCCGCAGTACCGCGAGGAACATCGCGTCCGTGCCGTGCCGGTGCGGCCAGAGCTGCACCGTCGGGCCGTCACCCAGCCCTGGCATGCCGGCGGGCAGCAGCCGGCGGGCGTCGACGAAGTCCGCCGGCACCTCGGACCGCCGGGCCGCCTCGGTCACCGTCACGTGCGTCTCCACCACGTGCGGTGAGCACGTCACGTAGGCGACCAGACCGCCGGGACGCACCGCGCGCAGCGCGGCGGCGAGCAGTTCCCGCTGCAGCCGGGTCAACGGCGGCAGGTCCGAGGGCTGACGCCGCCACCGGGACTCGGGCCGGCGGCGCAGCGAACCCAGCCCGGTGCAGGGTGCGTCCACCAGGACACGGTCGAAGTGCCCCTCCGGCAGCTTCGGGTCCGCGCCGACAGTGCGGCCGTCGGTGTGCAGCACGGTCACCGGCAGCCCTCGGGTGGCCTGCGCGACCAGCCGGGCCCGGTGCTCGGATACCTCCACCGCGGTCAGCCGGCCACCGCGCTGCGCGGCGAGCGCACCGAGCAGACCCGACTTGCCGCCCGGGCCGGCGCACAGGTCGAGCCAGCGTCCGTCCGGGCCGTCCAGCGGGGCGGTCGCCAGGGCGTGCGCCACCAACTGCGAGCCCTCGTCCTGCACGTGCGCGCGCCCCTCGGTCACCGCCGGCAGGTCGCCCGGCGCCCCGCCGGAGAGATAGACGGCGTACGGGGAGAAGGCGCCGGGGGCGCCACCCACCGCGTCGGCCAACTCCACCGGGTCGGCCAGGCCGGGCCGGGCACACAGGTGCACCGGGGGTCGCTCGTTGTCCTCGATCAGCAGCCGGGTGGTCTCCCCCAGGTCACCGCCGAGCGCCTCGGCGAACGCCCGCACGATCCACTGGGGATGGCTGTACGCCAGCGCAAGGTGCCCGATGGGGTCGGTGTCCATGGGCGGGGCGAGCTTCGCCACCCAGGCGTCGGCGTCGCGGCCGGCCACCTCGCGCAGCACCGCGTTGGCGAAACCGGTGGCCCCCGCGGCGACCACCCGGACCAGGTCGACGGTCGAGGAGACCGCCGCGTGCGCCGGCACCCGGGTGTGCAGGAGCTGGTACGCCCCGAGCCGCAGGGCGTCGCGTACCGGCGGGTCGATCCGGGCGACGTCCCGCCCGGCCGCGTCGGTGAGGATCGCGTCCAGGGTGCCGGTGTGGCGCAGCGTGCCGTAGGTCAGCTCGGTGGCGAACGCGGCGTCCCGGCCGGTCAGGCCCTGCTCCCGCAGGATCGCCGGGAGCACCAGATTGGCGTACGCGTCGTCCCGGTGCACGGCCTCGACGGCCTGGTAGGCCACGTACCGGGGCAGGTCGACGGCCGGGCGGACGGGACGGCCACCGCGCCGGTCGAAGCCGGCCCGGCCGCCACCGGACCGGTCGCCGCGGAAACCGCCGCCGGCCGGACGGTCGCCGCGCGCGGCGTCGGGACGGCGGGGCGCGGACCGGTCGTACCGGTCGCCACGGGGGGCCTCGCCGCGGCCGGCGGACCGCTCCTCGCGAGGGCTGTCGGAGCGGAAGCTGTCGGGACGATCCGAGGGGGCGGTCACGCGAACACCTCGCCGGCGCTGACCCGGGCGCCCCGCGCCCAGTCGCTCGCCGACATGGCCTTCTTCCCCGCCTCCCGGACCTCGCCGAGCCGCACCGGCATCGTCGCGGTGCCGACCAGCACCCGGGACTTCTCCGCCAGCAGTTCGCCCGGCTTCAGCTCGGGGCCGTTCGCCACCGGGGTGACCGGACCGAGCTTGACCCGCTCGTCCCGGAAGGTCGTCCACGGGCCGGGAGCCGGCGTACAGGCACGGATGCGTCGGTCCACCGCGAAGGCCGGGTCGGTCCAGCGGACCCGGGCGTCCTCCACGGTGAGCTTCGGGGCCAGGGAAACCCCGTCGACCGGCTGCGGCTCGGCCCGCGCCGTCCCCGCCTCGATCGCGTCGAGAACGGCCACCAGCAGGCCGGCACCGGAGTGGGCCAGCCGCTCCAGCAGGTCGCCGGAGGTGTCGGTGGGCCGGATCTCGTCGGTCAGCGTGCCGTACACCGGGCCGGTGTCCAGCCCCTGCTCCAGCTGGAAGACGCTGGCGCCGGTCAGCTCGTCGCCGTGCAGCACGGCGTGCTGCACGGGAGCCGCGCCGCGCCAGGCCGGCAGCAGGGAGAAGTGCAGGTTGATCCAGCCGTGCCGGGGAATCTCCAGGGCCACCGGGGGCACCAGCGCGCCGTACGCGACCACCGGCACGCAGTCCGGCGCGAGTTCGCGCAACCGGTCGAGGAACTCCGGCTCCCGGGGCCGGGCGGGGGTGAGCACCTCGACGCCGTGCTCGTCGGCCCAGGCCCCGACAGGGGAACGGACCAGCCCGCGACCACGACCGGCCGGGGCGTCGGGGCGGGTCACCACGGCCAGCAGCTCGTGCCCGGAGGCGTGCACGGCGGCCAGGGCGGGGACGGCGACGGCCGGGGTGCCGGCGAAGACCAGACGCAACCGGCTCACCGCCCCAGACCGAACGGGTTGCCGGCGGCGTGCGGGCTCAGCTTGACCGTGGGCGGGGCGGCCGGGTCGTACCATTCCGCCTGGCGGATCGCCTTCATCGCCGCCTTGCGCCCGGCCGGGTCCAGTCGGTCGACGAAGAGCACCCCGTCGAGGTGGTCGGTCTCGTGCTGGATGCAGCGGGCCATCAGGCCGGTGCCGACGATCTGCATCGGATCGCCGTAACCGTTGAAGCCCTTCGCGACGACGTTCTGCCGACGCTTGGTGTCGAAGTAGAGCCCGGGAATGGACAGGCAGCCCTCGGGGCCGTCCTGCTCCTCGGAGTCCGGGAACTCCAGCACGGGGTTGACCAGGTGACCGAGGACGTCGTCCACGTCGAAGGTGAACACCCGCAGACCCACGCCGAGTTGCGGCGCGGCCAGACCGGCGCCGCTCTGCTCACGCATCGTGTCGGTCAGGTCGGCGATGAGCTTGCGCAGCTCGACGTCGAAGTCGACGACCGGATCGGCCGGCGTGCGCAGCACCGGATCCCCGAACAGACGGATGGGCTGGACGGTCACGCGGTGTGGCTCCTTCGATCGGACGGACGGTGCCGTACCAGTCTACGGAGTGCCGGTGGCCGGCTCGGCCGGCGTGCCGCCCGCCGGGGCGGCGGCCCGCGTGTCGAAGGTCACCGGCAGGGTCCGGTGACCACGCAGGTGAGTCGCGTCTCTCCCGGTGGCCCGGCCGCGTTCAGGCGCCGGAGCCCGGATCCCCGGCCAGGACCGCGTCGCCGTTGAGCAGGGCGTGTTCGGGCAACGGCAGGGTGACGCCGTGCGCGGCCGCCCAGTCGTGGATGGTGGACGGGCGGGCGTGGGCGGCGAAGTACTCCACCGCGCTCATCCCGCCGATCACCGGTTCCTCCACCTCCGCGACCAGTTGCGCGGGCACCAGGTGGAAGCCGTTCTGCAACGCGGCGCTGAGCCGGCGGTGGCCGTCGACGACGAAGAAGTACTCGCCGGTGTAGCCGATCCGCAGCGGCTCCAGCGCCTCGTCGCCGGCCTCGGCCACCTCGCCGACGAACTCCGAGTCCCACAGCCCGCGCAGGGTGGCGATGTCCTCGGTCGGGTAGACCCGGGCCGGATCCAGCAGCAGCAGCGGCGGCGCGTCGCGCAGCACGTCGGCGCCGAGGCGCCCCTCGTACGCGTCGACGATGTGCGTGATCACCTCGTCGGCGCTGGCCCGGGTGCTGTCGCAGACGACGTCGTAGTTGCGCAGCCGGGCCTTGTCCACGCCGTAGCGGACGATGAAGCGGTTGCGCTCGCTTTCGCTGCGCTCCTTGAGCTTGGCTTTGGCCTCCTCCAGCGAGGCGTAGCTCTCGGCCGGACCGGACGGGCGCAGCAGCACCCGCCGGGCGGCCTCGCCCGGCTCGGTGATCATGTGCACCTTGAGCGCGTCGGTGAAGAAGTGCCAGGCCAGCCGGGAGTCCATGATCAGCGCCTCGCCGGAGGCGGCGATGTCCCGCTGGAGCTGGTCGACGTAGCCGTCGACGGCCTGGTCCAGCTCGGCGTGCAGGTTCAGCTGGAGGGCGGTCATCTGCCGCTCCTGCGCCATCTGGCGGTAGAGGTCGCCGACACTGACCCGGCGCATCCCCAGCCGGCGGGCGATCTCGACGGAGACGGTGCTCTTGCCGCTGCCGAGGTCACCGTTGAAGACGATCGATTTACGAACGGTCACGACTGGTCCACCCCTGATCACCGGCTGATTGACATCATCGATCGGGCGTCGGAACGACGCTTCCGCCATCATCGCGCCATGCGCGCGCCCGGGCATGACGGGCGATGCTATCACGCGCCCGCCAGCGGCCTGCCTCACGCGCTGTGCGACGGTGACGCACCGCGACGACGGGTCGCCCCGCCGCGCGTACGCCGTCGGCGATCAGGACGTCCACCGTCCGCCCCGGCGGCCGGCGCTGCCGGGCTCAGAACAGGCTCAGCGGGTCGACCTGGAGGCGGACCGGGTCGGCGGCCTTGCGGGCGCTGCGCACCCCGGCCGCCGTGCGCAACGCCTCGGCCAGGGCGGCGCCCCGTGACCGGGGTACCCGGACCAGCATCCGCTCCCGGTCCTCGTCGGCCGGGACCGGGCCGAGCACCTCGGCGTCGTCGGGCAGCGGGGCCGCGGCGAGCAGGTCGGCCACCGCGGCGGCGGAACCGGTGACGCTGGCCATCCGCGTCGCCGGGGGGAAGGCCAGCTCGCGGCGCTCGGCCAGCTCCCGGGCGGCGAACCAGGCCGGATCCCAGCGCAGCAGCGCCTGCACCGGGGCGAGCGCGCCATCGGCGACAACCACCACCCGTCCTCCGGCGGGGGCGGGTCGGGCCAGCGCCGCGGCGGCCAGCCAGCGGCGCAGCGTCTCCTCCCCGGCGCGCAGGTCGGCCCGGGTGAGCAGGGCCCAGGAGTCGAGCAGCAGCACCGCGCCGTAGCCGCCCTCGGCGACCGGCTCGGCACCCGGCGTGGCGATGACCAGCGCGGCGCCGGCCGGTACGGTGCGCAGCACCTCATCCCGGCCGGAGGTGCGCACCGGCACGTCTGGGAAGGCCCGTCCGAGCTCCTCGGCGGTGCGGCGGGCACCGGTGACCGCGGCGCGCAGCCGCCGCCCGCCGCACTCCGGGCAGGCGTACGCGGCGGCGATCCGGCCGCACCAGCGGCAGGCGGGCGCGCCGTCGGCCGACGGCAGGGCGAGCGGGCCGGCACAGTGGGGACAGCGGGCGGGGGTGCGGCACTCGGCGCAGGAGACCGAGGGCAGGTAGCCACGGCGGGGCACCTGGACCAGCACGGGGGCGTCGGCGCGCAGGGTGTCCCGGGCGGTGGTCCAGGCCAGGCTGGGCAGCCGGGCGGTGACCGCTCCCGGGTCGCGGGCCAGCTGCGGGTCGTCGCCGGTCGGCGCGATGGCCGGGGTACGCGCCCGCACGGTCGCCCGGTCGGCGACCACCTCGCGGGCCCAACCGGTCTCCACCAGCAGTTGCGCCTCGGCGGTACGGGTGAACCCGCCGACCAGCGCGGCGACCCCGGCGAGCTGGGCCCGGGTCAGCAGCACCTCCCGGGCGTGCGGGTACGGCGCCCGGGGTTCGGCGTGCAGGTCGTCGCCGTCGTCCCAGATCGCCACCAGTCCGAGCCGGTCCACCGGGGCGAACATCGCCGCCCGGGTGCCGACCACCACCGGCACGTCGCCGCGCCGGGCGGCGAGGTACGCCCGGTAGCGGCGGGCCGGTCCCAGGGCGGCGGAGAGGCAGGCGTGCCGCCCCCGACCGAGGGCCGTGGTGAGGGCGGCGTCGAGCCGCTCCAGGTCCCCGGCATCGGCGACCACGACGACGGCGCCCCGTCCGCCGGCGACGGTGGCGGCGACCGCGTCGGCGTACCGGGCCGCCCAGTCCTCGCCGGCCAGCGCCGACCAGACCGCGCGGGGGGCCCGGCCGTCGGTGAGCGCCCGCAGGAACGCGGGACCGGCCGGATAGTCCCGCCACCCGCGCGGGTCGACCGGCGGGGCGGAGCCGGCGACGGGCCGGGCGGCGGGGGGCTCGTCCGCCGCTGCCGTGCTCGACGCGGCGTCGGCGGGGGCAG
>NZ_SMKF01000078.1 GCF_004348325.1 Micromonospora sp. KC213
CCTGTTGGTGGGGGCGGGGGTGGCGCTGGTCGTGGACGTGCGGCGGTACCCGGGCAGCCGGACCAACCCCGACGTACGCCGCGAGGCACTGGAGCGCTGGCTGCCCCAGCGGGGCGTCGACTACCGCTGGGAGCCCCGCCTCGGCGGTCGCCGGCACGTCCGCACCGGGCAGCCCGAGCCGGACACCTGGTGGACCGTCGCGGCGTTCCGGGCGTACGCCGCCCACACCCGGACGGTGGAGTTCGACGCGGCGCTGGACGGCGTGCTCGCCGACGCGGCCCGGCGGAGCACCGCGGTGATGTGCAGCGAGAGCGTGTGGTGGCGCTGCCACCGGCGGATGATCGCCGACGTCGCCGTGCTCGCGCGCGGGGTCGAGGTACGGCACCTCATGCCCGACGGCCGGCTCGGCCCGCACCGCCCGGCCGACGGTGCCCGGCGCCTCCCCGACGGGCACCTGATGTGGGACGGCGCCTCCCCGACGGGCACCTGATGTGGGACGGCGAGCCGAGCCCGCCCGGGCCCGCCGATCGCCCCGGGCACCGGCCGGGGCCCGGGGCGCGAGGTCCCGGGTGCGTCCGTCGCCGGACGCGGAGTGAACCCGCGCGACCCGCGGAACCGGCTCAGCCCCGAATCTCGCCGTGTTCGACGCAGACCGCCGACCAGCCGGTTGGAACCACCTGCACCTTCATTCGCCGGCGGCAGTGCGCGCAGTAGCGCGGCGGCTCCAGGACGCGGGCCGCCGCGCACGCGGCGTGTGCGCCGGTCGCCGCCTCCGCCCCGCACCGGTCGCACCAGCGCGGCGCGCCGGCGCCAACCCGGTCGGCCAACTCGACAGGCTCGGTCACGCCCCTCACCTCACAGCGTTGCCGACAGCGCCTTGACCGGCATCTTCAGCTCGTCGAGCAACTTCAGGTCGTCGGTCGCCGGCCGCCCCAGCGTGGTCAGGTAGTTGCCGACGATGACGGCGTTGATGCCGCCCAGCAGACCGTCGCGGGTGCCCAGGTCGCCGAGGGTGATCTCCCGGCCGCCCGCGTACCGCAGGATGGTGCGGGGCATGGCCAGCCGGAACGCGGCGATGGCGCGCAGCGCGTCCTTGCCCTCCACCACCGGGCGGTCACCGAGCGGCGTGCCCGGACGCGGGTTGAGGAAGTTCAGCGGCACCTCGTGCGGGTCCAGTTCGGCCAGCTGCGCGGCGAACTCGGCGCGCTGCTCCACCGTCTCGCCCAGCCCGAGGATGCCGCCGCAGCAGACCTCCATGCCGGACTCGCGGACCATCCGCAGCGTCTCCCAGCGCTCCTCCCACGAGTGCGTGGTGACCACGTTCGGGAAGTAGGAGCGGCAGGTCTCCAGGTTGTGGTTGTAGCGGTGCACACCCATCTCGACCAGCTCGTCGACCTGCTCCTGGGTGAGCATCCCGAGCGACGCGGCCACCTGGATGTCGACCTCCGCCCTGATGGCGGCGACCCCCTCGCGCATCTGCTTCATCAGCCGGGCGTCCGGGCCCCGCACGGCGGCCACGATGCAGAACTCGGTCGCCCCCGTCTTCGCGGTCTGCTTCGCCGCCTCGACCAGCGAGGGAATGTCCAGCCAGACCGACCGGACGGGGGAGGTGAACAGCCCTGACTGCGAGCAGAAGTGGCAGTCCTCCGGGCAGCCGCCGGTCTTCAACGACACGATGCCCTCGACCTCGACCTCCGGGCCGCACCAGCGCATCCGCACCTCGTGCGCGAGCTGGAGGGCGGCGGGAAGGTGCTCGTCGGGCAGGGTGAGCACGGCGAGGACACCGGCCTCGTCGAGGCCGACGCCGCTGCCCAGCACCTGGGCACGGGCCTGGTCGAGGATCTCTGGCATGGCTCGTAGCCTACAAGGCCGCCACCGGCCGGAGAAGCGGCCGAACCGGTGCGGCGACCCCGCCCGACCGGGGTCCACCGCCGCGCGCAGGTGACCGGGAGACCCGGCACGGTGCGGCGGCCCACACCACGCCGGCCGCGGCGGCGGCGGGTGGTAACTTCGCCCGGCGGGCGCGCCGCCGGATGCCCGACGCGCCCCGACGGAAGCCGTACGTGGAGGAGGCGGAGACGGTGGCGGACTGGCTCGCGGCCCTCGACCGCCGCGCCGACCTGCGCGCCAGGGCCGGGCTGACCCGCGTGCTGCGGCCCCGCGCCGCCGGCGACGCGGTGATCGATCTGGCCGGCAACGACTACCTCGGCCTGGCCGCCCACCCCGAGGTCACCGCCGCCGCCACCGAGGCGCTGTCGGCGTACGGGCTGGGCGCCACCGGGTCGCGGCTGGTCCGCGGCTCCACCGACGCCCACCATGCCCTGGAGGACGCCCTCGCCGGCTGGCTCGGCACCGACCGGGCGCTGGTCTTCTCCTCCGGCTACCTGGCCAACCTCGCGGCCGTCCGGGGCCTGGCGCAGCCGCGTACGCTGCTGGTCTCCGACGCCCACAACCACGCCTCGCTGATCGACGGCTGCCGGATCTCCGGCGCCGAGACCGTGGTCACCGCGCACGCCGACGTCGACGCGGTGGCCGCCGCTCTCGCTGCCGCGCCCGGCCGTCCCGCCGTGGTGGTGACCGAGTCGGTCTTCTCCGTCGACGGCGACCTCGCCCCGCTCGCCGCGCTGCACGCCGTCGCCCGCCGGCACGGCGCGCTGCTGCTGGTCGACGACGCGCACGGGCTCGGGGTCACCGGGCCGGGCGGCGCGGGCGCGGTCGCCGCGGCCGGTCTCGCCGGCGCACCCGACGTGGTGGTCACCGCCACTCTCTCCAAGGCGCTCGGCGGCGCGGGCGGGGTGGTGGCCGGGCCGGCCGAGTTCGTCCGGCACCTGGTGGAGACCGGCCGGACGTTCATCTTCGACACCGCGCTGCCCCCGGCGGTCGCGGCCGGCGTGCACGCCGCGCTGGTGCTGGCCCGGGCCGGCGACGACCTGCGCGCGGAGCTGGCCGACCGGGCCGCGCTCGCGGTCCGCCGGCTGGCCGCCGCCGGACTGACCGTTCCCGCCCCCGACGCGGCCGTGGTGTCGCTGACCGCCCCCAGTCCGCAGGCGGCCACCAGGTGGGCGGCCGACTGCCGCGACCGGGGCGTCGCCGTCGGCTGCTTCCGTCCGCCGTCCACCCCGGACAGCCGCTCGCGGCTGCGGCTCACCCTCTCCGCCGCCGTGTCCCGGGCCGACTTCACGCGGGCCCTGGACGTCATCGTGGCGTGCGCGCCGAAGGCGTCGGAGGTGCGGCCGTGACCGCACCGTGGCAGGGCGTGGTGCTGGTCACCGGCACCGACACCGGGGTCGGCAAGACCATCGTGACGGCCGCGATCACGGCCGCCGCGCAGGCCGCCGGCATGCGGGTCGCGGTGGTCAAGCCCGGCCAGACGGGTACGGCCACCGGGGAGCCCGGTGACGTGGACGTGGTGACCCGGCTGGCCGCCCCGCTGACCGGGCGGACCCTGGCCAGTTACCCGGACCCGCTGGCTCCGCTCGCCGCGGCCCGGGTCGCGGAGCTTTCGCCGCTGGAGCTGTACACCGCCGTCGACGAGGTCCGTGAGGAGGCCGACAAGCACGACCTGGTGCTGGTCGAGGGGGCCGGCGGGCTGCTCGTGCCGATGGGGCTGCGTCCGTCCGGTGAGCCGTGGACCGTCGCCGACCTGGCCGTCTCGCTGGGCGCCCCGGCCGTGGTGGTGACCCGTGCCGGGCTCGGCACCCTCAACCACACCGCGCTCACCCTGGAGGCGCTGCAGCGGCGGGCCATCCCCGCCGGACTGGTGATCGGCGCCTGGCCGGCCGAACCGGAACTGGTGCACTGGGCGAACCTGACCGAGCTGGTGCCGAACCTGCTCGGCGCCCTGCCCACCGGCGCGGGGGCGATGGACCCGGGGGTGTTCCGGCGCTCCGCCCCGGGCTGGCTGACCCCGACGCTGTACGGCGTGCTCGACGACTGGCGGGCCTGGGCCGAGGACGCCGGCTGACCAGCTGAGCCGACCGGCGCGCCGGCGTCAGCCGCGGCGGACGACGAACGCGTCCGGCATCCGGAAGGTGAGATTGTCCGGGCACCAGGGCGGACGGACCACCGTCACCCCGTCGAGCAGCGGCGCCGCCTCGGCCACCACCACCGCCGCCTCCATCCGGGCCAGCTGTGCGCCGACGCAGCGGTGCGCGCCCGCGCCGAAGGCCAGGTGCCGCCGTGACCCGCGCTGTCCGGGGGCGAACCGGGTCGGCGCGGCCACCACCTCGGGGTCCCGTCCGGCGCGGGCCAGCCAGAGCACGACACTGGTGCCCGCCGCGACCGCCGTCCCGCCCAGCGTGGCGTCCACCGCGGCCACCCGCCGCCAGGTCACGATCGGCGGTTCCAGCCGCAGCCCCTCCTCCACCACGTCCGCCACCGCCGCGGTGCCGTCGCGCAGCCCGGCGCGGACCGCCGGCTCGGCGGTGAGCCGGTGCAGCAGCAGGGTGAGGAACTGCGAGGTGGTCTCCTGGCCGGCCACCAGCAGGAAGAACAGGGCACCGACCACCACGTCGGGGGAGTGCCCGGCGGCGCGCAGCGCGGCGGCCAGGCCGCCCCCGGTGGCGGCGAAGTCCCGCAGCACGGTGTGGAAGCGGCCCACCTCGGCGGCGAGGGCGAGCTGCCGGTCGGCGTCCAGCGGGGCCCAGAACAGCTCCAGCGCGGCCCGGGCGAAGTTCTTCACCGCGTCGACCGGCGCGTCGGGCAGCTCGACGAGCCGGGCCAGCACCAGCAGCGGCAGGTCGGCGGCGAGCCCGGCGTACAGGTCGACCGGCTCTCCGGCGTCGAGGGCGGTGGCGAGGCGGTCCACCCGCCGCCGGACCAGCGCGGTCAGCCACGGCTGCTGCGCGGCGACCCGGGCCGGGTGCAGCGCCTCGGCCACCAGCGCCCGGATGCCCGGGTGGCTGGCCGAGGAGTTGTTCGCCAGGGTCGGTGGCAGCCGGAACCGGTGCCCGGCGAGCACCCGCAGCGCGGCCACCGGCACCGGAGTCACCGCGTCCAGGGCGTTGTCCGGCCGCCAGGTCACCGGGTCGGCGAGCACCTGCCGGACCAGCGCGTGCCGGGTGACCACCAGGTGGTCGACCCCGATGTGGTCGGCGACGACGGCCACGTCCGGCCACCGCCCGTCGACGGACTCCCCCCAGCCCCGGAACAGCACGCCGTCACGCTATCGGGTGGCCCCCGGCGGGGCCGGATCCAGCTCCCAGACGGTGGTGCGCTTCACCCGTACGCTCTCCAGCCCCTCCGGCACCGGCACGTCGTACGCGGCCAGCTCGCGGAACCGTTCCCGGGGCAGGAACGCCCGGCCCGGGTCGCCGACCAGCACCCGGGCCCCACCGGTCCGGGCGGCCCGGAGCAGGAAACGCAGCATCCGCCTGGCCATCGCCTCGCTGTAGAAGACGTCCCCGGCGAGCACCACCTCGGCGTCCCCGGCGTCGGAGTCGAGGATGTCGCCCAGCTCCGCGTCGACGCGTACCCCGTTGGCCTCGGCGTTGAGCGCGACGGCGGCCACCGCCCGCTCGTCGATCTCCACGGCGCGCACGGACCGGGCGCCGGCCCGCGCGGCGGCGATGGCCACCAGGCCGGAGCCGGCGGCCAGGTCGAGCACCCGGCGGCCGGCGACCAGCTCCGGGTGGTCGGTGACGTGGCGGGCCAGCCCCTGCCCCCCGGCCCAGGCGAAGGCCCAGAACGGGGGCGGCTGGGCGCTGCGGAACTCCCCCTCGGTCAGTTCCCAGAGCCCGATGGGCTCGTCGGCCTGGTGCAGCCGGACCTCGGGGACGAAGGCCACCGGGGCGAGGCGGGCGTGCAGCCGGACGAAGGCCGCGGAGAGTTCGGACACCGGGTGATTGTCCTCCCACCGCCTTTCCGGCGTGTCGCGGGTCGGTCGTGATCGGTTCACCACTGTCGGTGATAGTCGCCCCCGTACTTCACGCTCCGTGCGAACACGCCCGTCTACCGGCTTCCCCCGACCCCTCATAGCGTGGCGGTTGGACGGGACCGACGTGAGGAGGGTGACGGTGGCGAGGGTGTGGCGCAACGCGATGCGGGTCGGGGTGGTGCTGGCCTGTCTGTCCGGGACAGTGCTGGCCGCTCCCCAGCCGTCATCCGCGGCGGCCGGGTTCGCCACCGTGATGAGCGGCCTGCCGGACGAGTTCGTCGCCGACGGCGAGGTACGCACGCTCTCCGCCGTGGTGTCCCGCAACGACGGCGGCGGCTGCCTGAAGGTCCGCTGGTCGATGGTGCTCACCGTGGACGGACTGCGGCTCAACCAGGTGAAGATGGACCGGGTGGAGGAGAACGGCGCCTTCCCGCTGGACATTCGCACCGAGGGGTCGGTGGCCCGGCTGACCGACCGGCAACTCGACCCGGGCACCCTCTGCGCCAACCAGACGGTCACCGCCCGCTACCGGGTCGCCTTCGACGAGTCGGTCAGCGAGGGTCGGATCACCCTGGCCGCCGAGGCGTACGACCCGGGCCTGCGCCTGCTCGCCCGGCAGAGCGCCACCCGTACCGTGATCGGCCCCGGCTTCGGCGCGACGCCCACCGTCGCGCCCACCCCGACCGAGTCGGCGGTCGAGCCGACCGAGTCGGCGGTGGTCGACGAGCCGGCCGAGTCGGTCAGCGAACCGGCGGCGGCCCAGGTGCCACCGGCCGCGGGTCGGCCGACGTCCGGGACCCCGGCCGGCGGCTTCGGTGTGGTGCAGGCGGCGTTCCTCCTCGGTGGACTGCTGCTCTTCCTCGGCGTCGGGCTGCTGCTGCGACTGCGGCAGTTGACCCGCACGGCCACCGCCGAGGAGTCCGGCGGCGCGCCGTTCGAACGGCCGCGCCGCTGGACGCCGGCGCGGCGCTGATCGGGGGCCGCCGGGGCCGGGTGGTTCACCCGGCCCCGGCGGGCTGTCACCCGGAGAACACCTGGAACTCGGCGACCCGCACCTGGTCGCGGGCCGGGCTGGCGGTCGCGCAGTCGGTGCGCGCCGCCGGGTCGTCATCCTGCTCGCCGGCGTACGCCGGGCCTCCGGTGCACTGGCTGGTCAGGATCTCCAGCCGTACGTGCGTGGCGACGGTGGTCGGCACCCGGAACGAACGCAGGTTGACGTCTCGGGTGTACGCCCGGTAGCTGCCTCCCGGGAAGGCGTCGGCGGCGCTGGTGTAGATCCGCGTCCAGCGGCCGGGGTCGGCGCAGTCGGTGGTCCTGGCGTTGCAGGCCCAGACCGCGAAGGAGCGCACCGCGCTCAGCGCGTTCTGTCCGCCCGCGTCGGCGTCGCCGTTGATCGCCGGGCGGAGCATGCCGCTGACGTTGATCCGGCCGACCGGGTGCGGGGCACCCCCGGGCAGCGCCACCGTCACCTGCCGACCGGCGACCCCGTTCAGCGAGGCCCAGTTGGTGGCCTCGGTGTCGTCACCGATCCGGTCCAGGTTCACCCCGTCACCGGTGATCACCGCCCCGGAAGCCGTGGCCGCCAGGTTGCGGCTCAACCGCAGGTCGACGTAGCCCTGGCGGCCCACCTCGGCGACCGCGCTGAGCCGCTGGTGCCCGAAGCCGGGCGCCACCGCGAGCAACTGGTACGTGCCGGGCACCGCCTCGAAGGTGTCCGGCAGTCCGGTGGCCGGGTCGGTGTCCGCGATCGGGGTGGCCCGGGCCTCGTAGTCGCCGACGTAGAGCCGGATCGGCGCGTCGGCGCTCTCGCCCCTGGCCCGCAGGGTCAGGGTGGCGTTGCCGCCCGTCGGGCTGGCGAAGCTCGGCGTCGGGTCGGTGTCGCCCGCGCCGTTGGTGGCGGCGTCCCGGCCTATCCCGGAGCGGGCGAACTCCGTCCAGATCAGCTCCTGGTTGGCCCCACCGAAGCGCAGCCGGTCCGCGGTGAGCAGGTTGTCCCGCATGTCGAGCATGCTGACCTGGCTGGCGGCCTGGAGCAGGAACGAGTCGAAGACCAACTGCACCCAGCGCCGGTTGCCGGGGCATCGGTCGGCGGCCACCGTGCCCCGCGCGCAGTCGAGCTGACGCTGCGGGGTGCCCAGGCCGTACCGCTTCACCAGCGCGGAGCGGATCCGGAAGTTGGTGGCGCTCCAGATCTCCCCGTCGGCGTGCACGCCCGGACCGGCGGTGTTGTAGCCGACGTCGGAGTAGTTGAGCGGGCTGCGGCTGAAGTCGTGGTTGCGGATGCCGCTGACCAGGTTGCCGGTGACGTATCCGCCGGTGATCCACGGCGTCTCGCCGGGGGCGCGCAGGCCGTGCTCGTACAGGTACTCGGCGGCGAGCAGGTCGCTCCACGATTCGCCCATCGCCCCGCCCTGGTGCCCGCCGATGCCGCTGTCCGGCCCGGCGATCATCCGGTTGGTGATGGCGTGGGTGTACTCGTGCCCGATCACCGTCATGTCGTAGTCCCCGTCCACGCACGGCGGGTACGGGCCGCCGGCCTGCGGCTGCCACAGGTACATGTTGGTGGTCGGCGGCAGGCCGTCGCGCGGCGTGCCCTGGTTGGCGTTGTTCCGGTTGCCCGAGAGCGCCCCCTGCTGGGCGCGGCCCTGTTCGGCGTCGCCGCCGAGGCCGGCTCCGCTGAGGTTGACCGCCTGGAGGTTCCAGGTGGCCTCGGTGAAGCCGAGGTGCCAGGCCCAGTCGTGCATCCGGTTGTGCATGGCGAAGAGGTTGGCGACGGCCGCGTCGGCGTCGTTGCGCGGGGCGGAGGCGAAGACCGCCGGGTTGCAGCGGGCCTCGCGCCACTGGTCGGTGAACGGGTACTCGTAGCGTCGCTGCGGGCTGGCCGTGGCCGGCACCATCGGGTTGCCCGCGCCCCAGGAGACCACCGTGTTGGCCGAGTTGCCGCGGGAGGTGCCGGTCGGTGCCCCGGTGGCCAGGTCGACGTCCCACGGTTTTCCGCTGGCCGGGTCGGTGAAGGCGGCGGCGCAGTCCGGTGCCGGCGTGGCGCACCAGCGCACCCGCCGGTCGGGCCCGCCCGCCGTGTCGCCGGGCGGGGCGGCCGGGTAGACCGCCCAGCTCGGGTTCTCCGAGTCGTAGTCGACCAGGTCCTCGCGGACGAGCACCTGGCCGGTGATTCCGTCGACGTAGGTGGTGTACGCCGCGGGCAGGTTCGTGCTCGCGCCGATCAGGGTCACCTCGTACGCGGCGCGGTTGCCGTCGCGGGGGGTGGGCACGGCGACCGGACGGACGCTGTGCCGGGCCACCGCGCCGGCGTGCAGGCCGGCGTCGGCGAGCGCGGCGGCGTACGCCTGCTCGCCGGTGAGGGTGGCCGGCGCCGGCGCGGAGGCGTCCCGGGCCAGCGAGGAACTGACCGAGATCACCGAACCGTCGACGACCGCGACGGTGACCAGGCCGTCGTGGCCGGCGGGCAGGTGGCCGAAGCGCTGGCGGAGGGTGACCACCGCTCCTGTGCCGACGGGGTGGACCAGCACCCGGTCCATCGCGGCGACGGCGTCGGCGTCCAGGCCGAACAGGTCCCGGTGCTCGGTGAGGTAGCGCCGGGCGGCGGCCTCCGGGTCGGCGGGCAGGCCGGTGGCGAGGGGGTTCCGGGCCGGTCCGAGCGCGTGCGGGGTGCCCAGGCGGTTCCACCGCACGTCGGGGTCGAGCCGCCGGGCGAGTCCGCGCTGCCGGGCGTCCGGCGCGGCGGTGCCGACGCGGTTGTCGACGTCGGCGGCCGGGTGGCTGTCGTCGGCGAACGAGCCGGAGGGGCCGGGTGCCGGGGCCGGCGCGTCGCCCGGTGCCGCCGTGGCGGTGCCGCCACTGGAGAGCAGGGCGGCGACCAGACCAACGGTCGCCAGTACGGGGACGAGCCGGCGTCGGGGCCGGCTCGTCGGGGGTGTCCACTCCGGTATGGGCACGTGACCTCCTCGTGGGAGCGGGGCCGGCGCGGCGCCGGCCCGGGGCATGCGCGGTTACGCATGCGCATCTTTGGATACCAGGCCGATCGGGTGGGGGCAAGGTCAACAACGACGTTCGGTGCTGTCGCCCTCACCGGCCGGTCGGGAGTGGCTCCGACGGCCCGCCTGGGCGAACGCCGCGGCGGCCCACGCCCCGATCGTGCTGCCGGGTCAGTCGAGTTGCGCCGGGTCGAGGCCCAGCTCGCGGGCGGCGACCAGCCGGATCCACTCGCTGACCTGGCGGCGGGAGATCACCCGGTCGTGCACGGCCAACTGCACCGCCAGGCCGTCCATCACCGCGTTGATTCGCCAGGCCGCGCCGGCCGGATCGGCGCACTCGAAGGTGCCGTCGGCCACCCCGGCGGCGATGATCGCGGCGAGGTCCTGCCGCCAGCGCAGGTCGAGCCGGCGGCAGACCTTCTCCAACTCCGGGGTGCGCAGCGACTCCGCCCAGCCGTCGATCCACATGGACCACGAGGTCGAGCGGCCGGCGGGGGTGTAGAGGCGCAGGATCCGGCGCAGCTTGGCCAGCGGCGTGGCAGAGGAGCGGACCACCGCGTCCAGCCGAGCCAGATCCTGCTCCACCGCGTACGCGAAGGCCTGCGCGAGCAGGCGTTCCTTGGTGGCGAAGTGGTAGAAGACCAGGGCCTGGCTGACCCCGGCGGCCTGCGCCACGTCGGCCGTCCGGGTGTTGGCGAGTCCGCGCTCGACGATCACGTCACAGGCCGTGCGCAGCAGGGAATCCAGGCGGACATCGGCAGCACGTCTCGTCACGCCGGTCACGGTAACCCATCAGGGTGACCACAACGGGTCACCGCCGCCGGTCAGTCGCGTAGCTGTCAGTCGGAAGCCGGACAGCGGTCGTCGGCTGGGCCGACCGGTCCCGGCTCGGTCGGTCGCGTCGCCTGGCGTGGTTGGTGACGCCCGGCCTGGGCCTGGCGTCACTGGTTGCCCTCCCCCCTGCCACCCAGGCTCCTAGGAAGCTTAGGACGGGCGGGCGCGCCGGAATGCCGCCCCGATTTGGCAACTGTTCGTCGCCTCGGCTAAAGTTTCCATCCGTCACCGGGGAACGCCGGAGGCACGCGGACGTAGCGCAGCTGGTAGCGCATCACCTTGCCAAGGTGAGGGTCGCGGGTTCGAATCCCGTCGTCCGCTCGGAGATGCCGCCACGCATGACGGGGGCAACCTCGGTGGGGTGGCCGAGAGGCGAGGCAACGGCCTGCAAAGCCGTGTACGCGGGTTCAAATCCCGTCCCCACCTCGGTACGAGAGCACGGGCGATTGGCGCAGTGGGAGCGCGCTTCCTTGACACGGAAGAGGTCACTGGTTCAAACCCAGTATCGCCCACCAGTGACGAAGGGTCGGTCCGCAGAGGGCCGGCCCTTCGTCGTCTCGGCGGTCGGAACCCGGGGCGCAGTTTTGTCGGCCGCGGCCCGGGTCGGTCACAGCGGCGGCGCGACGTCCCGACGCTCCTCGACCCGCCGGTACTCCACCGGCTGGTCGGTGGTGACCACCGTGCGACGGCGGCCCCAGACCAGCGTGGTCATGATCAGGCCGAGTGCGCCGGCCGCCATCAGGATCCAGCCCACGACGTCGAGGTTCACGCCACCGACGCTGGCGTTCAGGGCGAAGGTCAGGATCGCGCCGACCGCTAGCAGGAAGATGCTCGTTCCGATACCCACGACAGCCTCCTTCAGGGGGTGTGGTGTGCTGTCGGGGAGAGTCAGTACCCCCTCGTCCACCAGCGCAATCACCAACGGGCCGGGGGCGGTGCAAAGGCGATCTTGGCATCGGGTAGAGTTCACGGCGTCCCCGGGGAACGCCGGGGGCAGGCGGACGTAGCGCAGCTGGTAGCGCATCACCTTGCCAAGGTGAGGGTCGCGGGTTCGAATCCCGTCGTCCGCTCTCAACCACGGGCGATTGGCGCAGTGGGAGCGCGCTTCCTTGACACGGAAGAGGTCACTGGTTCAAACCCAGTATCGCCCACCACGCATTCGCGCAGCTCGACGGCTCGTTACCGGAATTCCGGTGACGGGCCGTTCGTGTGTGTCCCGTCACGTCAATTAAGGCGCGCGATCGTCTGCTCCGGTCGGGCGGCGGGCTTCGTACTGGATGATGCCGAATCGTCCGCGGAAGAGTGCGAGGCGGCGACGGACGCGGTCACCTCGATGCCCTGCCGGAGGGTCGCCGCCACCAGGCAGCCCCGGTCGGCCACCTCGACCAGGTGTTCGAGGTCGGCCGACGGGCACGAGTCGCAGGTCACCTCGATGCGGATCGCGCCGAACCGGCGAGGATTCGGCGCGAACACGCCAGTGACCCGGCAGCTTGCACCCTCGATCGGGATCGACCGGGCCTGCGCGGCGGCATAGAGGGTGCTCATGAAACAGCCACCGACCGAGGCGAGGAGCGTCTCGCCGCCCATCGGGCCCGCGTCCGATCCGCCGTGCGGTGACGGACGGTCCATCACGATGGTGTGATCACGGATGCTCGCGACGGATCCCGTCTGTCCGCGCTGAGCCAGCGCTACAGTCATTTCGTCCATGTTCGCCATCTCCCTTCGGATGATCTTCGCCGTTGATTCCCGGGGCGACTCACTGCGCGGATCCGCTTATCTTGCCGCTCCCCGGGACGTTCCGGCAAGCGCGCCATTCGGTCGGTAAGCGGCCCTCGTCAAGCGCCGTTGACCACTGACCTCCGCATTGCGGAAGTAGAGCGCTCGTGTGACTGCCATCAATACTGGTGACGCCCTAGGATGACCCCCTGCGTCGTTCCGTGGAAACGCATTACGGAAAACGCGCGTCGAGCAGTGCACCGCACCCGCGTGAACAAGCCGGAGGCAGGTATGCGTCGTCCCCGAGTCCTCATCGTCGGCGCCGGACTGGCCGGCACGGCAACGGCGATCCGGCTCCTCCGGTTCGCGCGCAAACCCCTCGAAATAGTCTTACTCGAGCGCCGCCACGACTACCGGTACGCCGGCGTGGCCTACCACCGCGACGGCAACCCCTGGGACCACGTGTTCAACATCCAGGCCGGCCGCATGTCGGCGTTCCGCGAGGACGTCAACGACTTCGTACGCTGGGCCAATCACGAGGCCGATCGCCGTGGCTGGCCCGCCCCGTGGGCGGATTTCACGTTCGTCGAACACGGGCCGGCTCCACGCCGGATCTACCACGACTACCTGACCGATCGCATCACGGAAGCGCGTCTGGAGGCATGCCCCGACGTCGAGCTCGTCGAGGCCGAGGGCGAGGCGGTGGACCTCGACGTGCGCGCGCACCACGTCGTGGCGACGATTCGGCAACTGTCCGGCGACGGTACGGCGCACACGCGGACGCTGACGGCCGACCACGTCATCCTGGCTACCGGCATGGAGCTCAAGCAGCCGGCCTTCGCCACCGACGTGCTCGGGCACGAGGCATTCATCCGGCACCCGTACTCGACCGACGGCGTACGGAGGCTTCTGGCGGCACCAGCGGACGCGGACGTCGTGATCGTCGGAACGGTGCTCAGCGCGTACGACTCGGCGGCTCTGCTGCTGCGCCAGGGCCACACCGGCGCCATTCACCTGGTCTCCGCGTCGGGGGCCAGGCCCCGTGCGTACCCCGAGACTCACCAGCACGAGGTGGTCCAGCTTCCCGCCCCCGCCGTGCTGTTCGAACCGTACCGGAACCGGGCGGAGTTCCTGACGCGCGTCCGGACCAGTTGGGAGGCTGCCTGCGCCACGGTCATCCGGGACCACCCCGGCATGGACCGGCGGATCGTCACGGAGCGAGTGGCCAAGGCGTGGGAGCCGTACCTCCCGCTGGCCATCGAGCAGATCCCGACGGACGAACTGCGACGGCTGCTCGACGAGTTCAGCACCCAGATCGCCTCGCTGCGGGTCGGCGCGGTGCAGTACACGACGTCGATCGTCGAGCGCGCCATGTCCTGCGAACACGGCTCGGTCGAGGTCGTCGTCGGCAAGATCGAGCGGGTCAGGCCGGCGGAGTCGGGGCGGCTCGACGTCTTCGTGGCGACGCAGGCGGCCACCCGCGTCATCCCGGCCGACCTTGTCGTGTGCAACTTCGGCCGGGAGACCGACTACACCCACGTCGACTCGCCACTGTGGACGAGTCTCGTCGCCAACGAGCTCGTCACCCCCCACCAGCGCACCGGACGCGGCATCGAGGTCGACGACCGGGGCACGGCGCTTCGGCCCGACGGCGAGCCGGTCGAGATGCTCTCGGCCATCGGGGTGATGCGCGAGGGTGACGAAATCGTGCGCAACGGCCGCACCGGCGCCTTCGCGTTCAATCTCGCCGCGATCAAGAACCATTCCATCGTGGTCGCCGCGCACGTGATCGAACGGCTCGAACTGCACTGCGGCGGCTCGGCACGCCACGCCGCCGCGGAACACCGCCGCGCGTCCAGCGCCGACGAGACCATCCGCGCTGCGTTCGAACAGGCCGTGTCCCTGGAAGTACGGCGGCTCGCCGCGCGGTCCCGGGCCGAGCGCGAACGCCTCGACGCGCGACTGAGGACCCACCTGCGCTCGTCCGATCACCGCCTCGACGCCGTCCCCGTCGCCGGACGCTGCCAGCTGATGCGCGCCGCGGTCAACCAGGCGGCGGTCGAGCGGCTCACGGACGTCTCGGTGACACCGCGCCAGTTGCGCCGGCAGCTGGGCATCACGAACGATGAGGATGCGGAGGGCTCGTGACCGAACGACAGATCAGGGGCGTGCTGCTCATTCGCGGAACCGAACCGGTGGTGGGCGGGCCGTGCAACCGCACCGGACGGCCGGTGAAGGGCTCCGTTCTCGTCGCCCCCGCACTCCATCCGAGGCTGTACGGCGCGCTCATGAGCGCCCGCGCGGTCGTGTGTAGTTCCGGTGGGCGGACCGGGCACATGCAGTCCATCTGCCGTGCCAAGGGCATCCCCGTCCTGCGGGTCGACCCGACCGACCTTGACAAGATCGTCGGCGAGGTGACGCTCGACCTGGAACGTGGGTCGGTCCTGGTCGGTGTCGCCGGCGATGCCGGGACCGCGCCCACGGGTGCCACCGCGCCACCGGCGGACCGTCTCGGCTCGGCCTGCGCGGTGATCGCCGACCTCGGGGACATCCGCGGCCTCAACTCGAGCGGTCCGCATGCGGGCCGGGTGGAGTCCTTCTTCCTCCGCGAGGAGTTCCTGTGTTTCGCCGCGGCGCTGAGCCCCATCGACGCCCTGCGCGGTGGGACCGCTGTCAACGCTTACGGGCGTGCTGTCGCCGAGCAGCTGCAGGAGTGCGTCGAAGCGCTCCTGCCGGGCCAGCGGCTGATCCTACGTATGCTCGACCTGCGCTCGGACGATGCCGCCCACATCACGGCGAAGGCCACGGTGCCGCGTGAGCCCAACCCCGACATGGGCCTGCACGGCACCCGATGGCTGCTCCGGTCGGCCACCTATCCCCAGGCGTTGCACGTCATGCTGGAGACCCTGCGCGAACGACTCGGCGCCGAGGCCGACCGGGTCCACCTGTCGGCGCCGTTTCTCACCGACGCCGAAGAGTTCGCGAAGCTGCGTCCGCACCTCGGCCTGCCGACCGAGACGCCCCTGTCCGCGTTCATCGAGACGCCGGCGGCGGTCCACGCCACGTCCGCCATCTGTGCCGCCGGTGCCGACGAACTGTTCGTCGGCACCAAGGATCTGGTGCAGTTCTACCTCGCCGCCGACCGCAGCAACCATCTGGTCGCCGAGTCCTACCGCACCCGTCACCCAGCCGTCCTCGACGGCCTGCGCCAGGTGATCGACGACGCGCGCGAGGCCGGGATCCCGGCCCGCGTGTTCGCGCTCGGTGCCGACCTCGACTACTACCTCGAACGGTTGCCGACCCCCACCGGGTACATGATGTGCGTCTCGGAACTCCGGCATGTCCTTGCGTCTCGGTGATCGCCCGCTGACCGGTAGGTCGAACAGGTCGTGGCGGGGCTGCGGCGTGGCGCCGCCCGGCGTCGCCGGGCGGGGTCCGGCCGTTGCGCCGGGATCCCCGCCCGCTGCTGGTCAGCCGCAGATCGCCCCGTTCAGGGTGAACCGGGTGGGTGCGGTGTTGGTGCCGCTGTAGGTCGCCTGGAAACCGAAGCTCGTGCTCTGGTTCGGCACGATCGTCGCGTTCCAGTTGACGTTGCGGGCGCTGACCTGGTTGCCGCTCTGCGTGACCGTGGCGTTCCAGGCGCCGGTCACCTGCTGGTTGCCGGGCCAGGTCCACTGCAGCGTCCAGCCGTTGATCGCGGTGGTGTCGGTGTTGGTC
Organism: Micromonospora sp. KC213; assembly: GCF_004348325.1. GTDB lineage: Bacteria > Actinomycetota > Actinomycetes > Mycobacteriales > Micromonosporaceae > Micromonospora. Next base: position 16,138 of record NZ_SMKF01000078.1, read on the forward strand.
ACGGTCACCGTGGTGGTGAAGCCGGAGTTCCAGGTGTTGGCCTGGTAGGTGACCCGACAGGCGGTCGGGCTGGCCGGCGGGGTCGGAGTGCTGGTCGGCGTCGGGGTCGGTGTGCTCGGCTCGGAGGGCGTGGGCGTCGAGCCGGCCAGGCCGAAGAACTGGATGGCGACCTGTGCCATGCCGCTGCTGGGCAGGGAGTGCCCGGCGCCCTGGATGCTGTACGCCTCCACCTGCACGGTGCCGCTGTTGTCGGCGTACCGGCTGCGGTTCCAGTTGGTCCGCGGGGTGTCGGTGGACGTCGGTGTCTGGCTGAGCCCGAACACGTTGGTCCACTGCTCGATCGACTCCTGCAGCAGTTGGTACGGCACGAGGGTGTCGTTGGTGCCGTGCCAGAGCTGGACGCGTGGCCGGGGTCCGGTGTAGCCGGGGTACGCCTGCCGGACCGCGTCACCCCACTGCTGTGGGGTCCGGTTCATGCTTCCGTTCGTGCACCGGCCGCCGGGTGGGTAGTCCGCGGCGTTGGCGAAGCAGTTGAACGGCACGCCCATGAACGACGCGCCGGCCTTGAAGACGTCCGGGTAGACGGTGAGCATGTGCTGGGTCATCATGCCGCCCGACGAGCTGCCGGTGGCGTAGACCCGGTTCGGGTCGCCGCCGTACTGCCGCTGGGCGTAGTTCACCATCGAGACGAGGGAGACCGGGTCGCTGCCGCCGCCACGGCGCTTCGCCGCGTCGGACCAGGTGTCGAAGCACTTGCCGAATCCGGCCTCCTGCTGCGCGCTCGGGTAGATGACGATGAACCCGTGCCGGTCGGCCAGGGAGGCGAACTCGCTGCTGGAGTAGAAGCCCGGGCCTGAGCCGCCGCAGCCGTGCATGGCCACGACGATGCCCGGGTTGGCCGGGCGGGAGTCCGGCACGTAGATGTGCATCCGCATTCCGCCCGGGTTGTTGCCGAAGTTGGTCACCTCGGTCAGTGCCGCTGCGGACGCCGGCTGCGACAGGACGATTCCGCCGGCGGCGAGGAGCAGGGTACCGGCGATGCCCGCCAGTACCGTCCGGGTGCGTCTCATGATGCCTCCACTGAAGGTAGTCGCTGACGAACGTTAGACAAGATAGTGACAGTCGTCAATTTAGTGTCGTGCTTTGCCGCGTGTGGCGGCGATCTGCCTGGCGTGGGTCGCGGGTTGCGGCAGGTGAGTGTCCGCGCGCTCGACGCGCGGTACGTCGCGACCAGGGAACAGTCAGGGCGTCCGGCCGGTTCTGCCGTCGGCAGATCCGCTGGCAGTGAACACGGCTGTGCCCGGCGGCCGGTACCGGCCAGGCTGAGCTCCATGAGGCTTCTGGTACTCGGCGGCACGGGTTTCGTCGGCGGCGCGGTGGTCGCCGAGGCGGTGCGCCGGAGGTGGTCGGTGACGGTCTTCAACCGTGGGCTGCACGGGGTGCTGCCGGAAGGCGTACCCCGGTTGCGGGGTGACCGGACGGCGCCGGACGGGCTGGCGGCGCTCGCCAGCGGCGAATGGGACCTGGTGGTCGACACCTGGGACGGTGCGCCCCGGAAGGTGGGAGCCGCGGCGCGGGCGCTGCGCGACCGGGTCGGGCACTACACCTACATCTCCAGTGGATCCGTGTACGCCCAACCTGTGCCGCCCGGGGCCGGTGAGGAGACGCCGGTGGTGGTGTCGGCGCCGGACGCCGAGGACGGTGACTACCCGGCGAACAAGGCCGGCGGCGAGCAGGCGGCGGTGGAGGTGTTCGGCCTGCGGGCGCTGCTGGTCCGGGCCGGGCTGATCCTCGGGCCGGGGGAGGACATCGGCCGGCTGCCGTGGTGGTTGCACCGGATCGCCCGGGGCGGCGACGTGCTGGCCCCCGGCCCGGCCGACCTGCCGGTGCAGTACGTCGACGTGCGGGACCTGGCGGCGTGGACGCTGGACCACGCCGCCGCCGGCACCGGTGGACCGTTCAACGTGATCAGCCGCCCCGGGCACACCACCATCGGGGAACTGCTCGACACGGCGGTCACGGTGACCCGATCGGACGCCCGGCTGCGCTGGACCGCGCCCGAGCCGATCCTGGCCGCCCGCGTGGTGCCCTGGAACGACCTGCCGATCTGGGTGCCGCCCGGCCACGAGTTCCGCTGGATGCAGGAGCGGGGCGTCGCCAAGGCGTACGCGGCGGGGCTGACCTGCCGGCCGGTGGCCGAGACGGTCGCCGACACCTGGCACTGGTTGCAGGAGGTCGGGGCGGTGCCGCAGCGCGCCGGGCGGCCGGCCCGGGCGCCGGTCGGGCTCGACCCCGCGCGGGAGGCCGCGCTGCTGGCCGCCCACCACGGGGCCTGACCGGGCGGCCGGCCCCGCGGCGGACGGGGGCGCGGGGCCGGCCGCCGGATCAGACGGCCGCGGTGCACCGACGGCGCGTGGCCGGCGGTCGCCGCGACGTCGGCCGGCGCGATGCTCTACGGCCGGTCCTGTCCCGGCCTCTGGTGGCTCATCGTCCGACCCGTCCGTCGCCGTCTGTCGTGCTCTCCCGGGCCACCGCCACCGGGCAGTGGGCGTGCTGGATCAGCTGCTGGCTGACCGAGCCGAGCAGCATTCCGCGCAACCCGCCCCGGCCCCGGCTGCCCACCACCACGAGCTGGGCGTCCCGGCTCGCCTCGACCAGCGTCGCGGCCGGGTTGCCGGGCGCCACCACGATCTCGACCGTCACGTCGGGGCAGGTTTCCCGCCATCCGGCGAGCGACTCCTCCACCACGGCCCGCTCCTCGGCGGCGGTGGCCTGCTCGTCGCGGTCCGCCGGCCGCCACCGGCCGCTCGGCGGCTCGAACACCCGCACGACCCGCAGCGGCACCGTCCGCTTCGCGGCGTGCTCCACCGCGAACCCCAGTGCCACCCGGGACGACTCGGAACCGTCGAAGCCCACCACGACCGGCCCCGCCGCGCCGGTGCGCCCCTCGCGGACCACCACCACCGGGCAGTGCGCGTGGGCGGTCACCGCCACGGCGGTGGAGCCGGCGAGCAGGCCACCGAAGCCGCCGTGCCCCCGGCTGCCCAGCACCAGCAGCCCCGCCTCGGCGGAACGCTCCTGCAGGACCACGGCGGGCGGGCCGTCGAGGACCACACCGTGCACGGTGACGCCGGGCCGTTCGGCGGCGGCGTCCGCCGCGGCTCTGCCAACCAGTTCCTCGACCTGCCGGCGGGCCGTCTCGTCCGGCCAGACCCCGGGGGCCACCCCCGGACCGACCCAACCGCCGACGGTCAGCCACTCGAAGACGTACGCCAGGCGCACCGGACGCCCGCTGTGCCGCGCCTCGTCCAGTGCCCACCGCAACGCCAGCTTGGCGTCGGCGGAACCGTCGAAGCCGACCAGGATCTCGTCGCCGCTCATGCCGTTGTTTCGGACGCGTCGGTCGGGTCGGTCTCGCGGATCCAGCGCCACTCGGCGACCCGCGGGTCGTCCTCGCCGTACCGGCGGGTGTGGTCCCGGCAGCTCTGCCGGGCGTCGACCATCTCCTGACGCAGGTGGGCGGCGCGGGAGGCGAGCCCCGGCACCCGGTCGATCACGTCGATGACCAGGTGGAACCGGTCCAGGTCGTTGAGCATCACCATGTCGAACGGGGTGGTGGTGGTGCCCTCCTCCTTGTAGCCGCGTACGTGCAGGTTGCCGTGGTTGGTGCGGCGGTAGGTGAGCCGGTGGATCAGCCACGGGTAGCCGTGGTACGCGAAGATGATCGGCTTGTCGCGGGTGAAGATGGTGTCGAACTCCTTGTCCGGCAGACCGTGCGGATGTTCCGACGGCGGTTGCAGGCGCATCAGGTCGACCACGTTGACCACCCGGACCCTCAGTTCGGGCAGACGCCGCCGGAGCAGATCGGCCGCGGCGAGGGTCTCCAGGGTCGGTACGTCGCCGGCGCAGGCGAGCACCACGTCCGGTTCACTGCCCTCGTCGGTGCTGGCCCAGCCCCAGATGCCCAGACCACGCCGGCAGTGGTGGACCGCCTCGTCCATGCTCAGCCAACTCGGCGACGGCTGCTTGCCGGCCACCACCACGTTGATGTAGTTCCGGCTGCGCAGGCAGTGGTCCATCGTGGAGAGCAGCGTGTTGCCGTCCGGCGGCAGGTACACCCGCACCACTTCGGCCTTCTTGTTGACCATGTGGTCGATGAAGCCCGGGTCCTGGTGCGAGAAACCGTTGTGGTCCTGCTGCCACACGTGGCTGGAGAGCAGGTAGTTCAGCGACGCCACCGGCTGCCGCCACGGGATGCCCCGGGTCACCTTCAGCCACTTGGCGTGCTGGTTGACCATCGAGTCGACGATGTGGATGAACGCCTCGTAGCTGGTGAAGATGCCGTGCCGTCCGGTGAGCAGGTAGCCCTCCAGCCACCCCTGGCACAGATGCTCGGAGAGCACCTCCATCACCCGGCCGTCCGGGGAGAGGTGGTCGTCGCCCTCGACGGTGCCGGCGACGAACGTCCGGTCGGTGACCTCGAAGGAGGCGCTGAGTCGGTTGGAGGCGATCTCGTCGGGGCCGAACAGGCGGAAGGTCTGCGGGTTGCGGCTGATCACGTCGCGGACCCACGTGCCGAGCACGCCGGTGGCGCCCACCGCCGGCTGGCCCGGTTCGGTGACGTCGACCGCGTAGTCACGGAAGTCCGGCAGGTCCAGGTCCCGCAGCAGGCGTCCGCCGTTGGCCACCGGGTTGGCGCTCATCCGCCGGTCGCCCCGCGGGGGCAGGGCAGTCAGTTCCTCGACCGGGCCGCCGGTGGCGTCGAACAGTTCCTCCGGGTGGTAGCTGCGCAGCCAGCGTTCCAGGTCGGCCAGGTGCTCGGGGTTCTTCCGTACGTCGGCGACCGGCACCTGGTGAGCACGGTAGGTTCCCTCGACCCGTTTGCCGTCGACCTCGCGGGGACCGGTCCAGCCCTTCGGCGTACGCAGGATGATCATCGGCCAGCGGGGGCGTTCGACCGTTCCGCCGGAGCGCGCCCGACGCTGGATCTCGGCGATCTCGTCGCAGGCCCGGTCCAGGGTGGCGGCCAGCAGGTGGTGCACCGTGGCGGGGTCGTCGCCCTCGACCAGGTACGGCTGGTGGCCGAAACCGCGCATCATGTCGAGCAGGTCACCGGCGGGGATCCGGTCCAGCACCGTCGGGTTGGCGATCTTGTACCCGTTGAGGTGCAGGATGGGCAGCACGGCACCGTCCCGGGCCGGATTGAGGAACGCGTTGGACAGCCAACTGCCGGCCAGCGGGCCGGTCTCCGCCTCGCCGTCGCCGATCACGCAGGCCACCAGCAGGTCGGGGTTGTCGAACGCCGCGCCGTAGGCGTGGCTGAGGGCGTACCCCAGTTCGCCGCCCTCGTGGATCGAGCCCGGCACCTCCGGCGCCACGTGGCTGGGGATGCCGCCGGGGAAGGAGAACTGGCGGAACAGCCGCCGCATGCCGGTCTCGTCCCGGCCGATGTCGTGGTACAGCTCGCTGTAGGTGCCTTCCAGCCAGGTGTTCGCGACCAGCGCCGGGCCGCCGTGCCCCGGACCGGTGATGAAGATGGTCGAGAGGTCCCGGTTGACGATGACCCGGTTGAGGTGGGTGTAGAGGAGGTTCAGGCCGGGGCTGGTGCCCCAGTGGCCGAGCAGCCGCGGCTTGACGTGCTCCGGCTGCAACGGCTCTCGCAGCAGCGGGTTGTCCAGCAGGTAGATCTGCCCGACGGTCAGGTAGTTGGCCGCCCGCCAGTAGGCGTCCAGTCGGCGCAGCTCGTCGTCGGTCAGCGGACCGTGCAGGTCGAGAGCGGTGTCCATGCTGCAATAGCCTCTCGCACGTCGGGGAACTCTGCACCCAGAAGCGTGATTCGTCCCGGGCATGGTCCAGCTTTCCTGCCCCGGGCGGCCCGGATCAGGGTCGTTGGTCCCGGGCGTCAGGGGTGCCCTGCCCACCCGCCGGCCCGCCGGCGATGCCACGCACGACGATGACCGGCGACGGCGCGTGGTACAGCAGGGCCTGGCTGACCGCGCCCAACATGCCGCGCCACGGCTCGTCGCCCCGGGCGCCGACGACGGTGAGCTGCGCGGTGCGGGACTGCTCCACCAGGACGATGCCCGGGTCGCCGCGTACGGTGTGGCATTCGATGGCCACCCCGGGATAGGCCCGGCCGACCCGGGTGATCGTCTCGGCGAGGGTGTCCCGGTTCCCGTCGGGGTGCCCCGGTTCGACCACCCGGATCGCCACCAGCCGAGCCTGCCGGCGGTCCGCGCAGTTCAGCGCGAAGTCGAGCGTGGCCGGTGCGCTCTCCGACCCGTCCACCCCGACCAGCACCGGGCCGGCCGGTGGCGGCTCCTGACGGCCCACCAGCACCGGGCAACCGGCCCGGGCGGCGAGCTGCACCGCCGGCCGGTCGGCCGGCACGCATCCCGCGTGGTGCGCCATGCCGCCGTCGCCCACGGCCAGCAGGAACGCCGATCCGGAGCGGCGGGCCAGCGCCGCGACCGGCGGGCCCTCGACGATCTCGGCGTGGACGGAGACCGACGGTTCCACCTCGTGGGCGACCGCCGAGGCCCGGGCGATCAACTCCTCGGCCTCGGCCCGCGGGCCGACGATCGACGGGGCCTCGAAGGCCGCCTCCCAGTTGAAGGCGTGCAGCAGGGTCAGATCCCGGCGGTGCGCGGCGGCCTCCTGCGCGGCCAGGCGGACCACCTGCATGCCGTGCGGAGCAAGGCTTACGCCGGCGACCACCGGCCCGTCGACGGATGCGGTCATCCGGCTCACCTCCCGGGGCGCGGTGCACGCGGCCGACGTCGTCCCCTCCGACGCTAGCCGGACCGCCCGCGTGGCGGGCGGGGATCGCGACACGAGACGAGGTCAGGTGGCGGAGCGGACGCGCAGCACGGCCGCGGTGGCGTTGTCGACGCCGCCCTCGCCGAGGGTGGCGTCGAGCAGAGCCTGGACGGCGTCGGCCGGAGCCCGCCCGGACAGCAGGTCCCGCAGCCGGTGGTAGTCGAGCTGGTCGCTGACCCCGTCGGTGCAGAGCAGCCAGGTGTCGCCGGGGCGCAGCGGCAGGGCGAGCAGGTCCGCTTCCGGCCGGTCGGGATGGCCGACGTAACGCAGGAGCTGGTAGCGGGCCCGTGCGGCCTCCGGGGAGTTCGCCGGCCACCAGCCGTGCAGCACCCCGAGCCAGGCCATGGTGTGGTCGACGGTGACCAGCTCCAGCACCCCGCCGCGCAGCCGGTACGCCCGGGAGTCGCCGAGCTGGACGATCCAGCAGTGTTCGCCGTCCGGGTCGGCCAGCAGTGCGGTGAGGGTGCAGCCGGTCAGCTCGTCCAGGGCGGCGCCGGTCCGGCGTACCCGGATCTGGGCCTCGGCGACGGCGGCGCGCAGCTCGCGCGGCCCGACCGTCGGCCATCCGGCCCGGACCAGCTCCGTCAGGGTCTCGGTCGCGACGGTGGCGGCCAGGAGGCTGCCCTCGCCGTCGCCCATGCCGTCGGCGACCACCGCCAGCGGCAGCTCCGGGTCGACGTGCCACGCGTCGAAGTTGGCCCGGTACCGGTGCCCGGCCACGCTGCCGTCGGCGACCTCCAACGTGACCTGGCCGACGGTCAGGCGGCGGGCGGCCGGGACGGTCAGCGTGGCGGAGCGGCGACGGAACACCTGCGGACGGTAACACCGTTGCAGCCCCGGATCGGGCGTCCGGTCGCTCGTGTCGGCGGACGCCCGGTCCGATCAGCCGATCGTGCAGTGGGGCGCCGTCGAGTTCGAACCCGGCGGGACGGTCGCGGCGTCAACGTAGGTTGACATACCCGTGCTGTCAACGTAGGTTGACGACATGAGTCAGGCTACGGAACTCGCGGCGGCCGCCGGCAGCACCGACCCCAGGGTCGGGCTCCGCGCGGTGCTCGCCCTGCGCCGGCTGCTCGAACGGTTGGAGATCGTCCAGGTGGACAACGCCCGCCGGCAGGGCTGGTCCTGGCAGGAGATCGCCGACGCGCTCGAGGTCAGCAGGCAGGCGGTCCACAAGAAGCACGCCGGGCGACCGGCGGTACCCGGCAACAGGGAGGCGTGATGTTCGAACGGTTCACCGACCGGTCCCGCGCGGCGGTCCACCGGGCGGTCGAGGAGGCCCGGGCCGCCGGTCGGCACCCGGTCGGCACCGAGCACCTGCTGCTCGCACTGCTCGCCGACGGCGACGCGCTCGCCGGCCGGGTGCTCGCCGACGCGGGTGCGGACAGCGCCGATCTGCGCGCCCGCGTCGCCCGGCACACCGCCCGCGGCGCCAGCGGGCTCGGCGAGGCCGACGCCGCCAACGCTGCGGGAGATCGGCATCGACCTGACCGCGATCGTCGCCCGGATCGAGGAGTCCTTCGGCCCGGACGCGCTGCGCGAGGCCGCGCCGGCCCCGCGCCGCCGCTGGGGTCTCCGCCGGCACGACGACGGGCGTTTCTCCCCACGGGCGAAGAAGGTGCTGGAGTTGTCCCTGCGGGAGGCGCTGCGGCTGCGCCACCGGCACATCGGCACCGAGCACATCCTGCTCGGGCTGCTCCGCGAGGGCGGCGGGCTCGCTGCGCTGGTGCTCACCGAGGCCGGGCTGGACCTGGACGACCTGCGCGGCCGGGTCGAGACAGCGGTACGCGCGGCGGCCTGAGCGGTCACACCGCGACGGCCGGACCGCGGGCGGTGACGACCGTCGCTCACCGCCGGGTCGCTGACCGGCCCCGGTTGCTGCACACTGGCGCCGTGGACGGTGCAGAGCAGGAACGCCCGGTGACCGCCGACGATCCCGCGCCGCGCTCGGCGGTCGTGGTCAACCCGGTCAAGGTGGTTGATCTCGATACGTTCCGCCGCACCGTGGACGACGCGCTGGCCGCCGCCGGCTGGCCCCGGCCGGTCTGGTACGAGACCACCGTGGAGGACCCGGGCCGGGGCCAGACGGCGGCGGCCGTCCGTGACGGCGCCCAGGTCGTCTTCGCCTGCGGCGGTGACGGCACCGTGATGGCCTGCGTCAGCGGGTTGGTCGGCACCGACACCGCGCTGGCCGTCCTGCCGCAGGGCACCGGCAACCTGCTCGCCGCCAACCTCGGTCTGTCCGGAGACCTCGCCGCCGGGCTGGCGACCGCCGTGGAGCGCGGCCTGCGCCGGCTGGACGTCGGGGCGGTCGGCGACCGGCACTTCGTCGTGATGGCCGGGATGGGCTTCGACGCCCAGATGCTCCAGGACACCTCCGAGGCGACCAAGGCGCGGATCGGCTGGCTGGCGTACGTCGTGGGCGCCGCCAGACACCTGCGCGACCGGCCGATGCGGGTCACCGTCAGCATGGACGACCGGCCGCCGCTGCGCCGCCGGGCCCGCTCGGTGCTGGTCGCCAACGTGGGCCGGCTCCAGGGCGGGGTACGCCTGCTCACCGACGCCGAGCCGGACGACGGCTGGCTCGACGTGGCCGTGCTCACCCCGCGTACGCTGCGGCACTGGCTGGCCCTGGGTTGGGCGGTGGTGCGTCGGCGCGGCAGGGTGCCCCGGATGGAGGTGTTCCGGGCCCGCCGGGTCGAGATCTCCAGCGATCGGCCCCAGCCCCGCCAGCTCGACGGCGACCTGATCGAGCCGGGGCGCTCGCTGCGGGTGGAGATCCGGCCCGCGTCGCTCTGGCTCTGCGTACCGCGTCCTGAGCGGGACCCGGACCTGGCCCGCGACGCCGGGGCGGCGGGGGAGCGGGGCGAGCGG
>NZ_SMKF01000079.1 GCF_004348325.1 Micromonospora sp. KC213
AGGGTCAGGAGAAGAGGCCGCGGCGGGTCAGGGAGGTGTGGAGCCAGGCTTCGAGCTGGCCGGCCCAGTCGACCGTGTCGAGGGTGGCGTGGTCGACCGTGAACCGGCCGAAAACGTCCCGCCCCTCGGTGAAGACGCCGCCCCGCTTGTCGAGCTCCAGCACGACCTGGGTCTGCGCCGGCCCGGTGACGAAGGTCAGCTCGAGCTGGTTGATCACCCCGGCGTAGCGAGGAGCCGGGAAGAACTCGATCTCCTGGTAGAACGGCAGGCTCTGCCGTACGCCGTAGAGGTGTCCCCGCTCGACGTCGGCCCGGGCGAACCGGAAACCCAGCCGCAGCAGCGCCTCCAGCAGCCGTTCCTGGGCCGGCAGCGGATGCACCGACACCGCGTCCAGGTCACCGGAGTCCACCGACCGCGCCACCTCCAGCTCGGTACGCAGCCCCATGGTCATCCCCGGCAGGCGCCGGCCGTACAGGTCGGTCAGGGGCGTCTCCCACGGCACCTCGAAGCGGAACGGAATGTCGTACCGCTGCCCGGCCGCCAGCCGGAACGGCCCGGTGACCTGGTGGCGACCGAACTCCTGGTCGGTGTGGTACTCGGAGTCGGCACTCTCCACCTCGACCCGGGTGACGAGGCCGAGCGCCACATAGGAGATGTCCACGTCGTGGTCGCCGCCGGCCACCTGGATCCGCCCCTCCAACTGCCCGCCCGGACGGCAGTGCGGGTTGGCCAGCGCGGTCTCCACCGAGGGGCCGCCCACCCCCATCGCCTGCATGAGCCGTTTGAAGACCACCGCGTCCTCCGAGTCTGTCGTCGCCGGCCCGACGGCCGACCGCTGGCGGCACCGTAACCGCCACCCGCAACGAATGTGACGCAGCACACTCGACCGAACTGCTGTCGGGTCCCCGATCGCCTCACTCCCGTTTCACGTCCCGATTGGAAAGCTGTTCATCACCGGCGCCACCAGGCCGGTACGCGGCACAGAAGCGGATACGGGGAGAAACAGAGATGGCCCTGCAGATGATCGAACACCAGACGCGCCCGGCCGCCGCCGTCGACGCCGAGCACAATGCGCAGAACCTCGCCGACCTCGACGCCACCGACGAGCGGGGCGTCTCCACCGACCTGGTCCGGGCGTACCTCAACGGCATCGGCCGGACGAAGCTGCTCACCGCCGCCCAGGAGGTCGAGCTGGCCAAGCGGATCGAGGCGGGGCTGTTCGCCGAGGAGAAGCTGTCGACGTGCACCCCGGTCTCCGCCGAACTGCGGGCCGACCTGGAGCTGATCGCGGCGCAGGGCCGCGCCGCCAAGGACCACCTGCTGGAGGCGAACCTGCGCCTGGTGGTGAGCATCGCCAAGCGCTACACCGGCCGGGGCATGGCGTTCCTCGACCTGATCCAGGAGGGCAACCTGGGCCTGATCCGGGCGGTCGAGAAGTTCGACTACGCCAAGGGCTACAAGTTCTCCACCTACGCCACCTGGTGGATCCGCCAGGCGATCACCCGCGCCATGGCCGACCAGGCCCGCACCATCCGCATCCCGGTGCACATGGTCGAGCAGGTCAACCGGATGGTCCGGGTTCGCCGGGAGCTGTCGGTGACGCTGGGGCGGGAGCCCACGGTGGGTGAGGTCGCCCGCGCCATGGAGATCCCCGAGTTCCAGGTGATCGAGCTGATCTCGTACGACCGGGAGCCGGTGAGCCTGGACCAGGCCGTCGGCGAGGACGGCGAGAGCGCCCTCGGCGACTTCGTCGCCGCCATGGACCCGCGCCAGGAGCCGGGGGACGCCGCCGCCCACGGCGAGCTGCGTAACGAGGTGCGGATCGTGCTGGCCACCCTCTCCCAGCGGGAGCAGGCGGTGATCCGGCTGCGGTTCGGCCTGGACGACGGCCGGCAGCGCACCCTGGACGAGGTGGGTAAGGAGTTCGGTCTGTCGCGGGAGCGGATCCGGCAGATCGAGAAGGTGACGCTGCTGAAGCTGCGTGCCCCGGAGCGGGCGCAGCGGCTGGAGGCGTACGCCTGCTGACCGCGGCTCGGAACGGGTGGCCCCGGCGGTTCGCCGGGGCCACTGCCGTGTGTCGGCCCGGCGATGTCGTACTCCTCGGGCAGGGTGGGCTCATGAACTGGACGTTGGAAGTGGTGGTGGTGCCGGTCAGCGACATCGACCGGGCCAAACAGTTCTACGCCGACCGGCTCGGTTTCGCCGTCGACCACGACACCCGTATGGGCGACGACGTACGGATCGTGCAGCTCACGCCCCCGGGATCGGGCTGTTCCATCGTGATCGGCAAGGGCGCGGTGCCGCAGATGCCACCGGGGTCACTCAAGGGCCTACAGCTGGTCGTGTCCGATGTGGAGCAGGCCCGGGCCGAGTTGGTCGAGCGCGGCGTCGAGGTCAGCGAGATCCGGGTGCTCGGCGAGAACCCGCGCCCGGTGCCGCACCCGCTGGACAATGTCGGCTTCGTCTTCTTCACCGACCCCGACGGCAACGCCTGGGCCGTCCAGCAGATATCCAGCCGCGGCTGACCCGCCGGAGCGGTCGGAGCCGGCCGGAGCGGTCAGAGCCGGCGCGGGCCGGTGTCCGGACGGGCCCCGGCCGCGCCGACCCGGACGGTGGCGTGCAGCACCGAGATGCCGTCCGGGCGGGCCAGCACCGGGTTCAGCGTCAACGAACGGACCCGGGGCTGCTCGTCGGCGAGCCGCCCGACGCGCAGCAGCAGCTCGGCCAGGGCTGCTCGGTCGACCGGCGCCGCTCCCCGGTGCCCGCGCAGCAGCGGCGCCGCCCGGGGCTCGTCGATCAGCTCGAACGCGTCCCGGTCGGTCAGCGGAACGGCCCGCCAGGCCCGGTCACCGAGCAGGTCGGTGGCGACCCCGCCGAGACCGAAGCCGACCACCGGCCCGAACGCCGGATCCTCCATCAGCTCCACCACGCAGGCCACCCCGGGCGGGACCATCGGCTGGACCAGCACGTCCGTGCCGAAGGCCGGGGCCATCTCGGCGTACGCACGGCGCAGCGCGGCCTCGTCGGCGAGGTCGAGGCGGACCGCACCGAGGTCGAGGCGGTGGCGCAGGCCCGGGTCGGCGGCCTTGAGCGCCACCGGCCACCCCATCCGCCCGGCGGCGGCGACCGCCTCGTCCGCGGTGGCCGCCGGCGCCGACCGGACCAGGTCGATGCCGTACGCCGCGAGCAGCCCGGCCACATCGCAGGGGTCGGCGCGCAACGCCGCCTGCCCGGCCTCCGGGTCCACCCGGGTCACCTCGGTCGCCGTGCCCGGGTCGCGGCGCAACCAGGCGGCGTACCGGGTGACCCGGCCCAGCGCCCGCACCGCCTCCTCCACGCTCGGGTACGCGGGCACCCCGGCGGGCACCCGGCCGGCGAGGAACGTCGCCACCGCCGGTTTCCCGGCGGTGTGCGCGGCCGGCAGCGCGGCGGTGAAGTCCGCCTCCTCGACGGTGAGCTGCCCGGGCAACGGCGGGGCGAAGACGGCCACCAGGGCGTCGACGCCGTCGTCGCCGGTCGCCTCGGCCAGCGCGTCGGCGAACTCGGCCGCGCCGGCCTGCGGGCCCACGTCACGCGGGTACCCGTCGGCGACGTCAAGCCCCTGGGTGGCGCAGGCGGTCGCGGCCAGCCCGGTCAACGCCGAGGAGTTGCCCACCACCGCGACCCGGGGACCGGCGGGCAGCGGCTGGTGGGCCAGGAGCACGCCGACGTCGAGCAACTCGGCGACGGTGTCCACCCGGATCACCCCGGACTGCGCGAACAGGGCGCTCACCGCCGCCTCGTCCAGGGCCGGCCCGCCGCCGAGACCGGCCGGACGGGCCAGCGACGCGAGCGCCACCACCGGCTTGTCCCGGCCGATCCGCCGGGCCAGCCGGGCGAACTTGCGCGGGTTGCCGAAGGTCTCCAGGTACAGCAGGATCGCGTCGGTGCCCGGATCGTCCTGCCAGTACTGCAGCAGGTCGTTGCCGGAGACGTCGGCCCGGTTGCCGGCCGAGACGAAACTGGACAGGCCCAGCCCACGCCGCCGCGCCTCGGCGAGCAGCGCCACCCCGAACACCCCGGACTGGCTGAACAGGCCGACCCGACCGGGCGTGGGCAGCACCGGGGCGAGGGTGGCGTTGAGCCGGACCTCCCCGGTGGTGTTGGCCACCCCCAGGCAGTTCGGGCCGACGACCCGCATGCCGGCGGCGTGTGCGGCCCGGACCAACGCGCGCTGCGCCGCCGCCCCCTCGGCGCCGGCCTCGGCGAAGCCGGCGGAGATGACCACCAGGCCGTGCACCCCCGCGGCGGCCGCGTCCGCGACCACCCCGGCCGCCGCGTCGGCGGTAACCGCGACGACCGCCAGGTCCAGCTGCGCCCCGGCGTCGGCCGCGGAGGGGTACGCGGGCAGCCCGGCCACGGTGGGCGCGCTCGGGTGCACCGGGACGATCGCGCCGGTGTAGCCGCCGTCGCGCAGGTGGCCGAGGACGGCCGCACCGACGCCCTGCCCGGTGGCGCTGGCCCCGTAGACGGCGACACCGCGCGGCGCGAGCAGCCGGGCGATGGAGCGCGCCTCGGTGCGGTGCTCCCGGCCGCGCTGCACCTCCAGCGTGGCCTCGGTGGGGGCGATCGGGAAGGTCAGGTGCACCACCCCATCGGCGTACTGGCGCTGGACCTGGTAGCCGAAGTCGGCGAAGACCCGCAACATCGCCGAGTTGGCGGGCAGCACCTCGGCGACGAAGTGGACGATGCCGGCCCGGCTGGCCGCGTCGGCCAGGTGTTCCAGCAGCACTGAGCCGATTCCCCGGCCCTGCCAGGCGTCCTCGACCACGAACGCCACCTCGGCCTCGGGCGCCTGCGGGCCGAGCCGCTCGTACCGCCCGACGGCGACGATCCGGCCACCGGCGAGCACCACGAACGCCTCCCGGTCGCGGTGGTCGACGTTGACGAAGCGGTGCAGGTCGCGTTCCGGGATACGCGGGTACGGCGAGAAGTAGCGCAGGTAACGGGTGCGCTCGGAGAACCGCGAGTGCATCGCCACGATCTCCGGCGCGTCCTGCGGGTGGATCGCCCGCAGCTGGACGGTGCTGCCGTCGCTGAGCAGCACGTCCACCGGCTGGTCGACGGTGGTCACCGGCGCCCTCCTCCCCCGGCTCACCGGTCAGTCGCGCGGGTCGTACGGGTCCAGCCCGAGCAGCGGGAACACCGCCTTGCGGGTGGCCGCGACGGCCCGGTCCACCGGGTTCGGCTCGCCGGTCGGCTGCCACGGCTGGTACGTCGGGTCGACGTCGTCGGTCATCCGCAGCGGGATCCGGTGGCCGGGCCGCCGCCGCCCGGCCAGTTCCCGCCAGGCCGGCGGGGTCAGCGTGGCCGGGTCGACCGGCGCGCCGGCCGCGACGGCGAGCAGGTGCGTCCAGGCCCGGGGCACCACCTCGACCAGGGCGTACCCGCCGCCGCCGGTGGCCACCCATCGGCCGTCGCAGAGTTCGTCGGCGAGCGCCCGCAGCGCCAGGTAGGTGGCCCGTTGACCGTCGACGGACAGGTGCAGGTCGGCCAGCGGGTCGGCCCGGTGCCCGTCGGCGCCGCACTGGGTGACGAGGATCTGTGGCCGGAACGCCCGCAGCACCGACGGCACCACGGCGTGGAAGGCGCGCTGCCATGCGACGTCGTCGACGCCCGGCGGCAGCGGCAGGTTGACCGAGGTGCCCTCGGCGCCGGGGCCGCCGGTCTCGTCGGGGAACCCGGTGCCGGGGAAGAGCGCCAGCGGGGTCTCGTGCACGCTCACCGTGAGCACCCGCGGGTCGCGGTAGAAGATCTCCTGCACGCCGTCGCCGTGGTGCACGTCGACATCCACGTACGCCACCCGTTCGGCGCCGAGGTCCAGCAGGCGGGCGATCGCCACCGCGGGGTCGTTGTAGACGCAGAACCCGGCGGCCCGGTCCGGCATGGCGTGGTGCAGCCCCCCGGCCACGTTGACCGCCCGCCGGGCCTCGCCCCGCCACACCGCCTCCGCGGCGGCCACGGTCGCCCCGGCGACCAGCGCGCTGGACTCGTGCATCCGGTCGAAGACGGGGTTGTCGGCGGTGCCCAGCCCGTACCCGGCGAAGAGCGGGTCGTGCGGGGCGGCCCGGACCGCGTCCAGGTAGTCCGGCCGGTGCACCCGGGTGAGCAGCGCGTCGTCGGCCGGTTCGGGCCGGACCATCCGCACCCCGGGCCGGTCGAGCACGCCCAACTCCCGGGCCAGGGCCATGGTCAGCTCCACCCGGACCGGGTCGAGGGGGTGCTCCCCCAGGTCGTAGCCGAGCAGGGATTCGTCCCACACCACCAGCGTGTCGTCCGACATGGGGTCATCGTCGCACGGGCCCCGTCGGCCACCGAGGGCACGCGGGCTCAGCGCGCCGGTGTCTCCCCGGTGGCCACCGGCCGCTGCGGGTCGGCAACCCAGTTGCTCCAGGAACCGACATAAAGCGCCGCGTCCGGCCTCCCCGCCAGGTGCAGGGCGAGCACCGCCTGCGCGGCGGTCACCCCCGAGCCGCAGTACGCCCCGACAGGCGCGTCCGCGGTCACCCCGGCCGCGGCGAACCGGGCCCGCAGCGTCTCGGCGGACGGGAAACGGCCGGCGTCGACGTACTCGGGGGCGGGCAGGTTCACCGCCCCGGGAATGTGCCCGGCGACCGGGTCGATCGGCTCGGTCTCGCCCCGGTAGCGGGGGGCGGTCCGTACGTCGAGCAGGACCCCCTCGTCGGCGGCGGCGAGCCGGGCCGCGCCGTCGGCGTCCAGCACCGCAAGCGCGCCGGGGCGCACGGTCACGTCGCCCGAGGCCGGGTCGGGTGCCTCGGCGGAGGTGGGCAGGCCGGCGGCGACCCAGGCCGGCCAGCCGCCGTGCAGCAGGCGGACCTGCCGGTGTCCGGCCCAGCGCAGGGTCCACCAGGCCCGGGCGGCGGCCATGCCGTCGCCGCCGTCGTACACGACGACGGGGTGACCGGCGCGGACGCCGGCGGCCCGCAGCGCCGCCTGAAGCGCGGCGGGGTCGGGCAGCGGGTGCCGGCCGGCGGTGCCGGGCGAGCCGCAGAGCGCGGTGTCCAGGTCGACGAAGACCGCGCCGGGCAGGTGCCCGAGGAGATAGTCGTCCCGCCCCGGCGGGCCGGTCAGCCGCCACCGGACGTCGAGCAGGGTGGGCGGATCGGGCTGCGCCAACTCGGCGGCGAGCCGATCGGGCTCGACCAGCGGAACCTCGGTTTCGGACACGCCGTCCAGTCAACACCATCCGGGCGGCGACCTCGCGATTCGGCGCCGGGGCTTGTCGGGTGGCCGGGGTAACATCGTGGACCGGAGGGCCGCTGACGTGAAGCACGATCTGGACACGACCGATTCTTCGGTCAACCACTATGACGGCAAGGAGGTCGTGACGCGGTGAAATCGCACGACCTGGTCGATACGACGGAAATGTACCTTCGCACCATCCTCGAACTCGAGGAGGAGGGCGTGCCGCCGCTGCGCGCGCGGATCGCCGAGCGGCTGCGGCAGAGCGGGCCCACCGTCAGCCAGACCGTCGCCCGAATGGAGCGTGACGGCCTGCTCACCGTCGAGGGCGACCGGCACCTCACGCTGACCCCGCTGGGGCGCAGCACCGCCGTGTCCGTGATGCGCAAGCACCGCCTCGCCGAACTGCTGCTGGTCAACGTGATCGGAATGCCCTACGAGGAGGCCCACGAGGAGGCCTGCCGGTGGGAGCACGTGATGAGCGACGCGGTCGAGAAGCGGGTGTACGACCTGCTCAACCGGCCGACCCGCTCGCCGTACGGCAACCCGATCCCCGGGCTGGAGGAGCTCGGCTCGGAGCCGAACACCGATCCCGTCGAGGCAGAGCGCAATCTCGCCTTCCCCGGCCTGTCCGGCCCGGTGGTGGTCCGGCGGATCTGCGAGAGCGTGCAGACCGACGCGGACGTGCTGCGCCAACTGCACGCCGCCGGGGTCGACCCGGGAGCCACGGTCACGGTGGCGCAGGAACGCGACGGGGTGTTCATCGACCGCTCCGGCGAACGGATCCGGCTGCCCCGCGAGGTCGCCTCGCGGGTCTTCGTCGCCGCGCACTGAGCACATGAAACCGCCGCGACGGCGGCTGAGCCACGTCGGGCCGCCGTCGCGGCGGCCCGACGTCACAGCGAACGGGTGTCGATCGTCGCGGCCAGCTCGACCAGCTTGCCGGTCAGCTCCTCGACCTCGGCTTTCGCCGTGCCCTTCTCGCAGGTCCAGTGCAGGGTGGCCAGTCGGCTCTCGGTGGCCAGCCAGCCCACCTCGGCCACCGGGCCGTTCTTCGTCACCGTACGGCGGTAGGCGACCTGCCCGAGCTTCGGCACCTTCGCCGCCCCTTTCGGCAGCACGTCGGCGTTGAACGTCGGCACATCGATCGAGCTGTCCGTCACGGTCAGGGTCAGCTCCGGCAGGGTGCGGTCGCCGGCGCGGAGCACGCAGGTGTGGGTGTCCGCCCGGTCGCCGGCCGCCGCCACGTCGAACCGGACCCCGGTGTGCTCCTCGATCACGGCGAAGTCCAGCAGCCGGCAGGCACCCCCGGAGGACGCGGCGGCCACCTCGACGGTCAGCGGCTCCACCGGCGGCAGCGGCACCGTCCTCGGCGCGTCCGCGCACCCCGTGGTGGTCAGCAGGACAGCCGAGACGGCAAGGCAGAGCCGGGTGCGCACGGGGGAACCTCCGTGATCGACGGCGGGACGGGACGTCCGCCCGGAACGTCCGACGGACACCGTACGGGCAAGCCCGCCGGCACGGAAGCCCCTCCCCCCGGCTCCTCACCCGACGGTCATGCTGGATGAGACGGGGGCAGGTCGCGCATCGTACGCAGCGGCGAGCCGACCACGAACAGGGCGGCGCTCCACGTGCCCAGGGCGGTCACCACCAGCGCCGGGCGCATCCCCCACGTGCTGCCGAGCGCACCGCCGAAGAGCGCGCCGAGCGGCACCGCCCCGAAACAGATCCACACGAACGCGGCGGTCACCCGGCCGAGCAGCTCCGGCGGGGTGACCCGCTGCCGGTACGACACCAGGGCCACGTTGAACAGCACCGCGTTGGCGGAGTACGCGGCCAGCCCGACGGCGTACAGCAGCAGGCCCCAGCCCGGCCGGGCGGCCGGCATGAGCAGGTAGAGCGGCCCCGGGACAGCCATCGCCACCCAGATCAACCGGGCCGAGCCGACCCGGGCGGCGATCCGGTCGGCCAGCGCCCCGGCGAGCAGGCCGCCGACCGCCCCGGCGGAGACGACCACGCCCACCACGGCCGGGGCGGCGTGCAACTCCCGCAGCAGGTAGGGCACCTCCAGCGCGGTGGTGGCCATGCCGAAGACATTCGACGTGGTGGCGCAGAGCAGGGTCGCCAACAGGATGGGGTGCCGGCGGACGAACCCGAGCCCCTCGGTGAGGGCGACCCTCGCCGGCACGCGCCGCCCGGAAACCGGGCGCGCCGGTGCGGGTGGCCGGATCAGCCCCAGCGTCACCGCGCTGACCAGGAAGGCGAGCGTGGTGCCGAGCAGGGTACGACCACCGCCGACCACCCCGGCCAGCGCCCCGCCGACCGCCGGCCCGACCAGCTGGGCGGCGTCCTCGCTGACCGTGAGCCGGGCGTTGCCCTCGATCAGCCGGTCCGCCGATACCAGCCGGGGCAGCAGGCTCTTGTACGCGACGGTGAAGAAGACCGTGAGCACCCCGTTGAGCCCGACCACCACGTACAGGAAGGGCAGGGTGAGCCGACCGACCAGGGCGACCACCGGCACCGAGGCCAGCAGGGCGGCCCGGCCGAGGTCACAGCAGATCATCAGACGTCGCTGGTCGAACCGGTCGGCGACCAGCCCGGCGGGGAGCGAGAAGAACAGGTACGGCAGCCAGGCCGCGGCGGTCAGCAGGGAAACCTGGAACACACCGGCGCGCAGGGTGTCGGCGGCGATCAGCGGCACCACCACCGCGCTGGCCCGGATGCCGAACTCGCCGATGGTCTGGCCACCCCACAGCAGCGCGAAGTCCCGCCTCCGCCACAGCGGCACCCGGTTGACGCGCTCTGGCGCGAGACTCTCGGTCACGACCCACCTGTCGCCGTTGGTCAGGCGGCCGTGTGCACCACCACCGGGACGCCTGCCCGGCCGGCCCAACCTAGGCCGGGCCACGCCGGCCGGCATCGGGTTTTCCGTCAGTCGGCGACGTACGGGCAGTGCCGGCAGCCGCGCCCGCAGCAGGTGCCCCGGCGCGCCAGGAAGCCGGCGCTGAGCACGAACAGCCCGCTGCCCGGGTCGAGGTAGCCGGCCTCCCCGGCGCCGAGCGCGGCGGCGTGCGCGGCGAGGATCAGCTCCCGATCGGGGTGCTCCGGCGACAGCCGCGACGGATGCGGCTCGGCCAACGGCCGGTTCGCCAGAGGCCGCCGCTCCACACCCACCGGCGCAGTCTACGAAGCCAACCACCGTCTCCCGCCACCCGTCTCGGTCACGCCGTCACACGTCTGGTTGTAGTGCACCGGCGAGGCGTGGGCTGTCCGCCGCGATGGGTCAACGGGTGCGCCACCGGCTTCGTCGACGCCGGCGCCGCCAGCCGCCGCGCAGATCGCAGGCATTGCTGTGTAGGCGGGTTCCGCCCGGCGTGTAGGCGCTCGGCCAGGCGGAACCCGAGGGATGAGTCAGGCGGCTGATGCCTGACGCAGCGGTCGCCAGGCGGCGGTGGCGATGAGCGTCATCACGGCGGCGGCGATCCAGAATGGTGTGGTGAGCCCCCAGACGCTGGCGAGGGTGCCGCCGATGAGTGAACCAAGGGCCGCGCCGCCGAGATCGAGCAGCGAGTGGACGCTGCCGACCCGACCCAGCAGGTTCTGCGGCACGACGCGTTGGCGCAGGGTCACCAGGATGACGCCCCAGACCATGGTGTGGATCCCAAAGACGATCAGGATGGCGGCGGCGACCAGTGGGGTCGTGGTGATCGCCAGGGTGGTGTGGGTGATGACCTCGACGACGAGGCCGGCGCGGAGCAGGATGCTGGCCCCGACAATCTCTTGCAGCCGCGGCGCGAGCGCGGTGCCGAGCAGCCCGCCGACGGCGAAGGTGGTGAGCAGGAAGCCGTAGCCGGTGTCGGATAGGCCCAGCCGTTGCCGGGCGTAGAGGACCAGGGTGGCGAAGGCGGCGCAGAACGCGACGTTCGCCAGTCCCATGCTCACCGCGAGGGTGCGGAGCAGGCGGTGTTCCCAGAGCCAGCGAACACCGTCGGCGATCTCCGTGTGCAGGCTCCCGCGTGGTGTGGGCGGGAGCGCGGGGATTGGTCTGATCGTCGCCACCAACGCTGCGGCCACGGCGAAGGTCAGCGCGTTGGCGCCGAAAGGCACGGCGGCGGCGATCACGAACAGCCACGCACCCAGCGGTTTGGCGACGAACTGGTTGGCGATGGTGAAGGTCGCCATCAACCGGGCGTTGGCGGTGGCCAGCCGGTCCGGTGCCACGATGGCGGGCAGGAACGCGCCAGAGGCGGTGTCGGCCAGGGTCTCCCCGGTGCCGAGGAGAAAGAACACCGTGTAGACCACGCCGACCGTGACGGTGTCGGTGGCGACGGCGACGGTCAGCGCGGCGAGCGACACCGCGCGCAGTGTGTTGACGGTGACAACCAGCTTGCGACGGTCGAGACGGTCGACGTAGGCGCCGCTGATCAGGGCGAACAGTAGCCAGGGTAGTTGTTGGACGAAGACGGCGCCGCCGATGAGTGCCGGGTCGGTGGTGATGGAGGCGACCAGTAGCGGGCCGGCCGCCATGGTGACTCCGTCACCGATGTTGGAAACGGCCGAGGCGGTCCAGAGTTTGGTGAAGTCCGCACCGAGACGCGCGGAAACAAGGGCACGCAAAATAGCTCCTCGAGCAAGGAGAAACGGTCGTCGCGTGAGCGACCGCTTCGCGGCGAGGAGCACCACACCGTGGGCGAGCCCGACGGTGAACGACTAACGCGCGGTGTGCTCTCGCGGCGAAGCGGTGACCGTGACCTTGGTGAGGCCCATGCCAACCCCCAACTATCGACAGCTGTCGACGCAGGATAGCCGGGAAGGACCCAGCCGTGCAGAACCTTTTGCGCTCGGCGCTCGCTCCGCACGCTCGATCGGCGATCGGGAGTGCGCTTCGCTCGGACAGTTCATCGTTGCGGTTGGTCTCGCAGCGGGGGGAGAACCGTTGTACACGTGAGCGTGTCGCTGGACGGTTCTTCGAGGCCCCCGGCGGCAGCCTCGACTGGCACCAGTAGACGGCGAACCGCACCGCTATTTCAATGCCGAGCTGCGCACGATGGACGGGAGGACGCGACCGCGAGCCAAAGGCGTTGGCTTTCCGGTCGGCCCGGCCTATGGTGGCCGGATGCGTTCGTCCGGACAGCAGGAGAGGGCCGCCGTCACCGCGACGGCGGCGCCCGCTGCTGTCCGCCGGCCGACCCTGCCGGTCACCGTGGCGACCCGCGTCGTGCGCGTCACGGTCGCGCCGTCGCGCGACGGCTCGGTCGCCCCAGGACTGCCGAGCCCTGCGGGACGTAGCCCTCCTGGATCCGGTGCACACCATGTGAACGGCCACCAGGGCGAAGCTTTCACAGCTTCGGCCCTTTTTCTTTTCCGAGGAGCTACGCCATGAGCACCCACACCCAGCCGGGCCAGCAGAACCGGATCGACGAACTGCGGTCGACCCTGACGTCCGACTTCGACAGGCACACCGCCCGGCTGACCGAACTCACCGCCGACACCGGTGATCCGGCCGAGGCCTACACCCGGGACGCCCTGGTCGCCGAGACCAGGCACAGCCTGGAGCAGATCACCGGGGCGCTGCGGCGCATCGCCGAGGGCCGGTACGGGATCTGTGAGCGGTGCGCCGCGCCGATCCCGCAGGAACGGCTGGAGGTGCTGCCGCACGCCCGGTTCTGCGTGTCCTGCCAGCAGAAGCAGCACTGACGTACCGGGCGTGGGCTGCCGAACCGACACGGCAGCCCACGCCCGTACGGGGGCCGATTGCTGCGGCACCCGGAGAGTCCAGGTCAACCGAACCAGGTCATCGCCTGCCCGTGTGGGCGGGTC
Organism: Micromonospora sp. KC213; assembly: GCF_004348325.1. GTDB lineage: Bacteria > Actinomycetota > Actinomycetes > Mycobacteriales > Micromonosporaceae > Micromonospora. Next base: position 13,063 of record NZ_SMKF01000079.1, read on the forward strand.
CAGGCGAGCGGCTGCCCGTCGAGCGCCAGCACGTTGTACAGCGCCTCGCCCGGCGGCTCCGGCAGCGCGTCGTGGGTCAGCGCCTCCGGGGCCTCGTTCGAAATCCAGTGCCCGGGCAGTCCGCCCTCCACCTCGGCGAACGCCTCCCGCCGTGGAGCGGGCACCTGGTAGAGCACCGAGGTGTGGAACACCACCAGCGTCGCCCCGGCCGGCGCCCGCGCGGCCAGCGCCGGCAGGTCGTCCACCAGGTCGCCGCGAACCAGCAGCGGCGGCTCGGCCGTAGCGACAGCCGCCGCCGCGCGAAGCCGGGCACGGCGATGCTCGTGCTCCGGCCAGATGAGGGCGTCGAGCCACACGACGTCGACGGGATCGGTGATGTCGAGCGGATTCAGGTCCAGGCCGGCCCGCCATGCCACCTCGGGTAGGCGGCTCGGGGGCGCCATTCCGGTGACCGCGCACGTGAGGACCGGTGCGCCCGCGCCGAGCAGGTGATCCCCGTAGCGGTAGGCGTACCGGTCGGGGTAGAGACAGAGCCCGGCCGACGCGCCGACCTCCAGCAGCGCGAGCGGCTGCGGCAACGCGGCGAGCACCGGCAGCAGTACGGCACACCGCCCCGGCTCGTTCGTCTGGGTGGCCCGGGCGTGCAGTTCCGTCTCGACCGCCGGCCAGTTCGCCACCGTGAAGTCGCGGAACGCGGCCGGGTCGTGCACCGGCCCGCCGAGCAGCCGGACGACGCCGAAGAGCAGGTTCGGCTGCCGCTTGTCGGGAGGGAGCGTCTCAACGAGCGTGAGCAGCTCGTCGTCCCGGGAGACTGCGAGGGACAGGCATTCGTACGTCGGCGACACCCCGTGCGCCTCACGGGTGCCGAACTCGGCGTAGCTCTCAGCAGTCGCCACCTCCCGATGATCGCGGCCACGCCTGACGTTGTCCACGATCGACAAGTGGCTGTAGTCGGCGTCAGCCGCGTACCCGCGAGCCGCTGACCTGAAGGATGTCCGCCAGTGCCGGGTGAACCCGCCCCGGTTCGATCGTGGTAACCGTGTACTTCGCGACCCCCGCCACGACGAACGGGTCCTCCGCAACAATCCGCTCGACTGCTGCACGATCGACGGCGCAGGCCACGATGGCACCGCCCTCCACCGAGGGCACCGCCTGCCCGGACACCAAGAACACCCCCTTTTGGTGATAGCGCTCCAAGAAGAGGACATGACCGGCGACGAACGGCGCCGCCTCCTGTTCCGACCCGGTGTACCGCAGGAACAGCAGGTGCAACATCCGAGTCCCTTCAACTCCCCCGGGCGAACAGCACATCATGACACCTGCTGATCCACTTCTGAAACACGGTCTGGCCCAGACGACGGATGCCTCCCGCCCGAGTCGGGCGGAAGGCATCCGTCGTGGTGCGTCCTCCTACGAACTACGCGAAGGAGTTTCCCGGTTCAGCTGCAGCCGCTGGTGGAGCCGCAGCCCTCGCAGACGTAGCAGCTACCGGCCGGACGCATCTTCGTCCCGCAGGTGAAGCAGAGCGGCGCGTCGGCGGCCTTGCCGATGACCGCCTCCAGCAGTTCGGTGGAGGAACCCACGGCCGGTGCCGGCGTGGCGGCGGCCACGTTGGCGACCTCCTGGGCCGGCTGCGCGACCGGGCCGGTCTTCGGCTCCGGCGCCTCGACGGGAGCCGAGGACGCCATCGCGGTCAGGTCGGTGCCGGCGCTCTCCGCCTCCGCCTCGGCCCGCAGCTGGGCCGCCCGCTCCTTGGCGGTGAAGATGCCCAGTTCGGCGCGGCGCTCGTACGGCAGGAAGTCCAGCGCCAGGCGACGGAAGATGTAGTCCATCACCGAGGCGGCCATCCGCACGTCCGGGTCGTCGGTCATCCCGGCCGGCTCGAAGCGCATGTTGGTGAACTTGCTGACGTACGTCTCCAGCGGCACCCCGTACTGCAGACCGATGGAGATGGCCACCGAGAAGGCGTCCATCACGCCGGCCAGGGTCGAGCCCTGCTTCGACATCTTCAGGAAGACCTCGCCGAGGCCGTCGTCCGGGTACGACGAGGCGGTGAGGTAGCCCTCGGCACCGCCGACGGAGAAGCTGACCGTCTGCGACGGACGCTTCTTCGGCAGCCGCTTGCGCACCGGCCGGTACTCGACGACCTTCTCCACCACCGGCTCGACGGCGGCCGTTTCGGTGGCCGCCGGCAGGCTGGCCTTGTTCGGCTTGGCCGCCGACAGCGGCTGGCCGACCTTGCAGTTGTCCCGGTAGATCGCCAGCGCCTTGAGGCCGAGTTTCCAGCCCTCGAAGTAGATCTTCTCGACGTCCTCGACGGTGGCCGCCTCCGGCATGTTGACCGTCTTGGAGATAGCGCCGGAGATGAACGGCTGGACGGCCGCCATCATCCGCACGTGGCCCATCGGCGCGATGGAACGCTCACCCATCGCGCAGTCGAAGACCGGGTAGTGCTCCGGCTTCAGGCCGGGGGCGTCGACCACGTGGCCGTGGTCGGCGATGTGCTCGACGATGGCCTCGACCTGCTCCTCGGGGTAGCCGAGGCTGCGCAGGGCACGCGGCACGGTCTGGTTGACGATCTGCATCGAGCCGCCGCCGACCAGCTTCTTGAACTTGACCAGCGCCAGATCGGGCTCGACGCCCGTGGTGTCACAATCCATCATCAAACCGATGGTTCCCGTGGGAGCCAGTACTGAGGCTTGGGAATTGCGCCAGCCGAACTTGTCACCGATCTTGTTGCCCTCGGTCCACTGCTTGGTGGCCTCCCGCTGGATGGCGGTGGCGACCGTGCCGGCCGGCTTGATGGCGTCGTTGGCGGCGGCGTGCTTGCGCATGACCCGCTTGTGCGGCTCGGCGTTGCGGGCGTAGCCGTCGTACGCGCCGACGATGCCGGCCAGCTCCGCGGAGCGGCGGTAGGCGGTGCCGGTCATCAGCGAGGTGATCGCCGCGGCGACCGAACGGCCCTGCTCCGAGTCGTACGGCAGGCCCGAGGCCATCAGCAGCGCGCCGAGGTTGGCGTACCCGATGCCGAGCTGCCGGTAGGCGCGGGTGGTCTCGCCGATCTTCTGGGTCGGGAAGTCGGCGAAGCAGATGGAGATGTCCATCGCGGTGATGACCAGTTCGACGCTGCGGACGAACTTCTCCACCTCGAAGCCGCCGTCGGCGCGGAGGAACTTCATCAGGTTCAGCGAGGCCAGGTTGCACGAGGAGTTGTCCAGGTGCAGGTACTCCGAGCACGGGTTCGACGCGGTGATCCGGCCGGTCTCCGGGCAGGTGTGCCAGTCGTTGATGGTGTCGTCGTACTGGAGACCCGGGTCGGCGCACTCCCAGGCCGCCTGGGCGATGGTACGGAACAGCTTCTTGGCGTCGATCGTCTCGATCGTCTGCCCGTCGAGCCGGCCGCGCAGGTCGAAGCCGCCGCCGCTCTCCACCGCCGTCATGAACTCGTCGGAGACCCGGACCGAGTTGTTGGCGTTCTGGTACTGCACGCTGACGATGTCGGCGCCGCCCAGGTCCATGTCGAAGCCGGCGTCGCGCAGCGCGCGGATCTTGTCCTCCTCGCGCGCCTTGGTGACCACGAACTCCTCGATGTCCGGGTGGTCCACGTCGAGGATGACCATCTTGGCCGCACGGCGGGTGGCGCCGCCGGACTTGATGGTGCCGGCGGAGGCGTCCGCGCCGCGCATGAAGCTGACCGGGCCGGAGGCGGTGCCACCGGAGGAGAGCAGTTCCCGGGAGGAGCGGATCCGGGACAGGTTGACCCCGGAGCCGGAGCCGCCCTTGAAGATCAGCCCCTCCTCCTTGTACCAGTCGAGGATGGAGTCCATCGAGTCGTCGACGGCCAGGATGAAGCAGTTGTGGACCCGGAGGTTGCCGGCCAGGAACTCGCCGCTCTCGGTTTGGATGTCGTAGACCTCCACCGCGCCGAGCGGCTCGATGCGGTCGATCTCCAGCCGCTTGACCTCGCCGGCGGGGCGACCCGCCTTCGCGAAGCCGGCTTCCAGCTTGGCCATCTTCTCCGCGCCGACGAACCCGATGTGGGTGGCGAAGAGGTCGCGGTCGCCGTCGTTCTGGATCCGGACGGTCCAGCAACCCTTGCGGTCCGCCCGCGGATCCGACTTGTACGAGACGCGGGAGAAGATCCCGAATCGCAGCAGCAGGCTCTGCACGCCCCGGATCAGCTTCTCCGAGATCATGTCAGCCGCGACGAGTGTCGAGTGCTCGCGCTCGGCGACGTAGCCCTCGGCCTGGAAGATGCTGCGCAGGTACGCCGCGACCACGGGCAGCGGGGCGGTGAACAGCCGCTGCGGCACCTCCGTCTCGACGCCGCGGGTCAGCAGGTCCCACCTGTCCACGAAGGGGCGCAGGTGCTCGCCGTAAAGACGGATACGGCGGCAGCCCAGCGCGTTGCTCTGCGTCGCCACCGGGCGCTCGTGTCGGTGCGCGCCGGGGAAGACCTCGTCGAGCGCGACGGTGACCCAGTCCAGCTCGTCGTCGTTGACGGTGATCGCCTCGATGGTCAGCGACCGGTTGGTGCCCTCGTCGTACTGGCCCACGAACCCGTCGGACTGGAGCCAACCGGCGAGCGCGGCCTCGCGGATCTCCCGCAGGTCGATCTCGCTCTCGCCGTATGCGTACGTGCGGTGCCACTCGAGCTGGTCACCGGGGTTGAGCGTGCCGGCCTCGACCCAGGTGCCCGTGCCGACGCCCGTGCTCTTCCACACCACGTGGTCCGGCGTGACGTCGAGGGTGTAGCCCGCCTTGGTGTGCAGCCGGAGGACCTCGCGCACCCCGTTCGCCTTGACGGCGACGATCCGGGTCAGGCCGTTGGCGTCGTACACCTTGGCGCCGACGGCGCCGTCCTCCACCAGCTTGCCGATCGGCACCAGGCCGCCGGGGGTGCTGACCAGAGAGTCGTACGGTAGGCAGGCGCTGACCTGCTGCGGCGACGGGGTGCCGACGTTGAACCAGACCGGCGAGTTGAAGCTGAACACCTGGTGCAGCAGCATCCAGGTCAGCTCGTGGGCGAAGACCTCGGCGTCCGCGGCGGTGGCGAAGTAGCCGTGCTCCTCACCGGCCTTGCGGTAGGTGGTGACCACCCGGTCGATGAGCTGCTTGAGCGACCACTCGCGCTCCGGGGTCCCCACCGCGCCCCGGAAGTACTTGGTGGTCACGATGTTGGCCGCGTTGACGCTCCAGGACTCGGGGAACTCCACCCCGCGCTGCTCGAAGTTGATCGAGCCGTCCCGCCAGTTCGTCATCACGATGTCGCGACGTTCCCACGTCACCTCGTCGTACGGGTGCACGCCCTCGGTCGTCCAGACCCGCTGCACCTTCAGTCCCGTCACCGCGCCGTTCTTCGCCCGCGACCGGTTCGCTGTCACGCCGTCCCCCGCCATCTCATCCGCCCCCTCGTCTGCACGGTCACCCACCGCGCGTCGTCAACTGTCAGAACCCGAAAAAATCAACTGGTACGGCCGGCCGTGCCGGCCTCGCGGGCCCGCGCCGCGGCCCGCAGCGTCTCGATCTCGCGCTCGAAGTCGGCCAGCGAGTCGAAGGACCGGTAGACGCTGGCGAACCGCAGGTAGGCCACCTCGTCCAGGTCCCGCAGCGGGCCCAGGATCGCCAGCCCCACATCGTGGCTCGGGATCTCGGCGGCTCCCTTGGCCCGCACGGTCTCCTCGACCTTCTGCGCGAGCAAGGCGATCGAGTCCTCGTCGACCGGCCGACCCTGGCACGCCTTGCGCACCCCGCCGATGATCTTCGTCCGGCTGAACGGCTCGGTCACCCCGCTGCGCTTGACCACCGCGAGCACGGCCTCCTCGACCGTGGTGAACCGCTTGCCGCACTCCGGGCAGGACCGGCGGCGACGGATCAGCTGGCCGTCGTCGGCCTCGCGCGAGTCGACCACGCGGGAGTCGGCGTGCCGGCAGTACGGACACCGCATCGCCTGACCTCCTTGATCGACCTGGGTGCGGGCCGCCCGCCTCCGGGCACGCGTCGACCCGGCGGGGCCGCCGTGGCCGGCCGCCGCCGTCGAACGACGGTACGGGAGTGCGGTCGGTAGTCGAACCCAACCTGTAGGCGACTTACGCCCGTGTGACTACTACATCTAGGGGTCGACCGTATGCCGCTGGCCGGTCGTGGTCAAGTTGACGGCGTGTCCGGCGCGTCACCTCAGCCCACCCGACGGCGACACCGCCGACAGACCCAACGCGGCGACCCGCGGGAGGTTACCGCCACGAGCCGGCCGGCGCGGGAACGGCCGGGGATTTCCGGAACGCCCCACGCGGTCGTACATGCGTTCGATCCGCGCGTACCATTTACCAGAACAGGCGTTCGGATTTCCAGAAATTCCACCCCGACACGCCAAGGCAGGTCGTACAGATGTTTGAAAATGGCCGATCTCACCTATACGGTCAATGACCATCGGGCCCGTGCTGCGACGTTCGGGCCACAGACGCCCCGTACGCACCACGAGCCGCCAAGGCACCCAGCGCCGACCAGGGAGGACGGACGTGACCGAGGACCGGGCCAGCCGGCAGAAGAACCCGCAGTCGATCGTCGAGGCGGGTCCGCCGGCCACTCGGCGCCCCCGAGCCGCCCGTGGCCGGGCCGCCCAACCGGCCGTCCGGCCGGTCACCCCGGTGGTCAGCGGCTTCCCCGACCCGACCACCGGCGACCTCACCACCCGCCAACGCCGGATCCTGGAGTTCATCCGCGGCTGGGTGGAGCGCCAGGGCTACCCGCCGAGCGTCCGTGAGATCGGCGAGGCGGTCGGGCTGGTCTCCCCGTCGAGCGTCGCCTACCAGCTCAAGGAGTTAGAGAAGAAGGGCTTCCTGCGCCGCGACCCCAACCGGCCGCGCGCGGTGGACGTGCGGGCGCCAAGCGACGTCGACGACGAGCTCAGCCGATCCCAGCGCCCCACCCCGGCGTACGTGCCGATGCTCGGCCGGATCGCCGCCGGCGGCCCGATCCTGGCCGAGCAGGCGGTCGAGGACGTCTTCCCCCTTCCCCGCGAACTGGTCGGCGAGGGAGAGGTCTTCATGCTCCAGGTCAAGGGCGACTCGATGCTCGACGCGGCGATCTGTGACGGCGACTGGGTGGTGGTTCGCCAGCAACCGACCGCCGACTCCGGGGAGATCGTCGCGGCGATGCTCGACGGTGAGGCCACCGTCAAGACCTACCGGCGGCGCGACGGGCACGTCTGGCTGATGCCGCAGAACCCCGCCTTCGACCCCATTCCGGGCGACGATGCCACCATCATGGGTCGGGTCGTGGCGGTGCTCCGCCGAATCTGATCTTCGACCCGACTGACCGGTGGCCGGACCAGCCCGGTCACCGGGCGAGCTGCCCGGCACGGTCACTCCGTCGCCGGTCGTGGGCTCAGTACCGCTCGCCCCGGTGCTCCCGGCCGGGGGGCTGTTCGTAAGGGCCGGCGCGTCGGTCGTCCGGTCCGCCGTCGCGGCGCGGGCCGGAACGCGGATCCCGGGGGTCCGACCCACGGCGTGGCGGTTCGGCCCGGCCGCCGTAGACCCCGCCGCCGGGGACGCCACCACGGGGCCCTGCCGGCCCACCCGCCCGGGGGGCACCCCCACGTGGCGCACCGCCCATCGGACCGGCGGGCCCGGCGCCACCGCGCGGCACACCTCCGGGTGGACCACCATGCGGCACCGCACCGGGCGGACCGGCCGGCGCACCACCACGCGGCCCGGCGCCGGGGGGACCGGCCGGCACACCCCGTGGCACACCTCCCGGCGCCCCGCCTCGCGGCCCCGCACCCGGCGGACCAGCCGGCGCACCACCACGCGACCCGCCCGCCGGCGGACCAGCCGGCGCACCACCACGCGGTGCGGCGCCGTTCTGGGCAGCCCCGACTGGCGCTCCGCCGTAGACGGCGCCGCCCGCCGGGCGGCCGCCGCCGTAGACACCACCCTGCGGACGGCCGTCGGCGGGTGGGCGGGCCGCGGCGGCCGCTCCGGCCTCGGCCGGACGGCCTGGGACCGGGTCGGCCTGGCGGGCACCACCGTAGACCGCGCCGCCCTTGGCGGGGCGGGCGGCGGCAGCGGCCGGGGCGCCGTAGACGCCGCCGGCGGGCGCACCGCCGTAGACACCGCCGGCACCGCCCCGGCCCGCCCCCTCGCGATCGATCGCGCCCGACGAGTCGGGCCGTGGCGCACCGTCGTCCGGCGTGGTGTCGTCCTCATCCGGGGCGGATCGCCGCCGGGACCGCAGGATGCCGAAGATTCCCGCGCCCACCAGCAGGAGGCCGAGTATGCCGGCCGCGCCACCGAACAGATAGGTCATCTGGTCCAGCGACAGCGAGTCGAACCAGGACCCCTCCGCCGTCGGCTTCTTCGCGTCCCCCGGACGGGCCAGCGCCTCCGCCCCCTTGGTCGACGGCGTGTACGCCAGGATGTCGATCGGGTCGTCGGCGGCCAACTCCCCGGCGTCGGAGACGGTGAGGAAGGTCTTGCCGTCCGGGCTGTACGAGATCGCCTCGCCGAACGGGTCGGCCAGCGGGGTCACCCGGGGTTTACCGGTGGTCAGCGCGCCCACGATGTCGTCGCCGGTGACGTCGTACTCGAAGGCGTCGGCGTACGTGCGCAGCACCACCTTCTTGCCGTCGGGTGAGCGGGCCGCGCCGGTGATCGCCACCCGGCCGAAGATGTTCAGCGGGTTGTCGGTGTTGGTCTGCGGCAGCCCGATCTCGCCGACCTTCTTCATCGGCACCGGTTCGGTGTCGCCGGACTTCAGCGGGCCGGTCGGGGTGTAGATACCGGCCTTGCCGCTGGGCACCTTGGTGATCACGAGGGGCAGGTTGTCGGCCCCGACGAGCAGCGCCTCGGCGTCGTGCGGCTTCTGCTCCGGGTACGCCAGCCGGTGCAGCACCGGTTGTTTGCCGCCGCCGATCGGCATCGTCCAGACCGCGATCCGGCTACGCCGCTGTTTGCCGGGGTTGTCGCCGATGTCGCCGATCCACAGCGTCCTGCCGTCCGGCGAGACGGCCAGGTCCTCGGTGTCGAACGGGCCCCCGCCGGAGTACCGGACCGGCTCCTTGGCGATCTTGCATTTGTTGTCCAGGTAGAAGACCCGCTTGCGGTTCTCCTCCAGCGAGCCGTCGTTGATCACGATATAGCCGGTCTTGGTGGCCACCAGCCCGGAGAGCTCGTCCAGCCGCGGATCCTCGATGGTGCACCGCTTCTTGGGGGCGGAGGCGGAGGCGGCCGGTGCCGCGGCGGCGGCGACCGGGCACGCCACGGTTGCCCCCAGCAGGCTGAGGGCAACCGTGACCGAGGAAACAGCGCGGCGCATTCCGCCAGTGTCGCATGCCGTCGCGGACCGGCGGGTGAGGCCGGGGAGCGCTATCGCGCCCCGGCGCCCGCGTGCTCCTGCGCCGCCTCGAACGGGGCCAGTTCGGCGGCGAGCGCCGCACCGACCCGCACGTGCAGCAGCGTGCCGTCGGGCAGGTGGGCGGTGCTGAGCACCTCACCCTGCCGGTGCACCCGGGCGACCAGGTCACCCCGGTCGTACGGCAGCACCACGCGGATCTCCACCGCCGGGCGGGGCAGCCGCTCCTCGACGGCCCCGCGGAGCCCGTCGATCCCGCGCCCGCTGTGCGCGGAGACGAAGACCGCCTCCGGCCAGAGCCGCTTGAGCCGCAGCAATGTCTCCTCGTCGGCGGCGTCGGTCTTGTTGACCACCAGCAGCTCCGGCAGTCGGTCGGCGCCAACCTCGGAGAGCACCTCGCGGACCGCGCGGACCTGCTCCTCCGGATCCGGGTGGGTGCCGTCGACGACGTGCACCACCAGGTCGGCCTCGGCGACCTCCTCCAGGGTCGAGCGGAACGCCTCGACGATCTGGTGCGGCAGGTGCCGGACGAACCCGACGGTGTCCGACAGCGTGTAGAGCCGACCGTCGGCCGTGGTGGCCCTGCGGGTGGTCGGATCCAGCGTGGCGAAGAGCGCGTTCTCCACCAGCACCCCCGCCCCGGTCAGGCGGTTGAGCAGGCTGGACTTGCCGGCGTTGGTGTAACCGGCGATGGCCACCGCGGGGACCGCGTTGCGGGAGCGGCGGGCGCGCTTGGTCTGGCGTACCGTCCGCATACCCTTGATTTCCCGGCGCAGCCGGGAGATACGGGTACGGATCCGGCGCCGGTCGGTCTCCAGCTTGGTCTCACCGGGACCGCGCAGGCCCACGCCGCCACCGGCGCCACCGCCGCGACCAGAACCACCGGTCTGCCGGGACAGCGTCTCACCCCAACCACGAAGACGCGGGAGCAGGTATTCGAGCTGAGCCAGCTCGACCTGCGCCTTACCTTCCTTGCTCTTGGCATGCTGGGCGAAGATGTCCAGGATCAGCGCCGTCCGATCGACCACCTTGACCTTGGTGCGCTGCTCCAGGTTTCGCAGCTGGGACGGGGACAGCTCACCGTCGCAGATCACCGTGTCGGCGCCGGTGGACAGCACCACCGCGCCCAGGTCGTCGACCTTGCCCCGGCCGATGTAGGTGGCCGGGTCGGGGCGGTTACGCCGCTGGATCAGCCCTTCGAGCACCTGGGAGCCGGCCGTCTCGGCCAGCGCCGCCAGCTCGGTCAGCGAGTTCTCGGCGTCGACCTGGGTACCCTCGGTCCAGACCCCGACCAGCACGACCCGCTCCAGCCGCAGCTGGCGGTACTCGACCTCGGTAATGTCGGTGAGCTCGGTGGAGAGGCCGGGGACCCGCCGCAGCGCCTGCCGCTCCGACAGCTCGAACTCGCCGGTCGTGGCGTCGAGCTCGTCGTCCTCGTAGGGAACGTAGGTCTCCTGCTCTCGCAAACTAGTCTCCTGTCCGTTTGGTGACGTAGGAAGCAATCCTGACATGTGCCAACGCCGGACGCACCCGCTATATGCCCGTGCCGTTATGGCGCTACCCACTGGTAGCGGGGGCGGATGCCGGCCCAGGTGGGCGGGCGGGTAGAAAGGCGAATCAAGCCGCTCAGCGATGACGGAGGTTTCCCGTGGCCATCACCCGACTGCCGAGTGCCGGATTCTCGATCACGATCCGGATCGCGGTACCCGCGGACGCCTCCTCCATCGGCCGGCTCACCACCGCCGTCGGTGAGGCCGGGGCGATCGTCACCGCACTCGACGTGGTCGACTCCGACCCGACCAGCGTCATCGTCGACCTCACCTGTGACACCGCCGATGCCAGCCATGCCGACCAGGTGGTCGACGCGCTGAGCGCGCTCGACGGCGTGGACGTCCGCAAGGTCTCCGACCGGACCTTCCTGCTGCACCTCGGCGGCAAGATCGAGGTCAGCCCGAAGGTGGCCCTGCGCACCCGCGACGAGCTGTCGCGGGCGTACACCCCGGGGGTGGCGCGGGTCTGCATGGCGATCGCGGAGAATCCGGCGGACGCCCGGCGGCTGACCATCAAGCGCAACACCGTGGCGGTGGTCAGCGACGGTTCGGCGGTGCTCGGTCTGGGCAACCTCGGGCCGGCGGCCTCGCTGCCGGTGATGGAGGGCAAGGCGGCGCTGTTCAAGCGCTTCGGCGGCGTCGACGCCTGGCCGGTGGTGCTCGACACCCAGGACACCGACGAGATCGTGGCGATCGTCAAGGCGATCGCGCCCGCGTACGGCGGGATCAACCTGGAGGACATCGCCGCGCCGCGCTGCTTCGAGATCGAGGCCCGGCTGCGCGAGGCGCTGGACATCCCGGTCTTCCACGACGACCAGCACGGCACCGCGATCTGCGTGCTGGCCGCGCTGACCAACGCGCTGCGCGTGGTGGGCAAGCGGCTGGAGGACGTCCGGGTGGTCGTCTCCGGGGCCGGCGCGGCCGGCACCGCGATCATGAAGCTGCTGCTGCGCCAGGGCGTCGGTGACATCATCGCGTACGACCGGCAGGGCGCCCTGCACCGTGGCCTGCCCGGGCTCAACCCGGCCTGGCGGTGGCTGGCGGAGAACACCAACAAGGACGGCTACGCCGGTGACCTGCCGGGGGCGCTGCGCGGCGCGGACGTCTTCATCGGGGTCAGCGCGCCGAACCTGCTCACCGGCGACGATATCGCCGTGATGGCCAAGGACGCGATCGTGTTCGCGCTGGCCAACCCCGACCCGGAGGTCGACCCGCGGGAGGCCCGCAAGCACGCCGCGATCGTCGCCACCGGCCGCTCCGACCAGCCGAACCAGATCAACAACGTGCTCGCGTTCCCGGGCGTGTTCCGGGGCATGCTCGACGCGCACGCCGAGGAGTTCACCGAGGAGATGGCGATCGCCGCCGCCCGCGCCATCGCGGACGTGGTCGGCGAAGACAAGATCAACCCCACCGTCATCGTGCCGAGCGTCTTCGACTCCCGGGTCGCTCCCGCCGTGGCGGCGGCGGTCCGCGCCGCCGCCCAGAATCCGGCGGCGACGCCCGCTCCGGCCGCCGACCCCGGCCCCGCGGATCTCCCCGAGC
>NZ_SMKF01000007.1 GCF_004348325.1 Micromonospora sp. KC213
GTGGGGTGGTGGGGTTGCCGGGCGGGTTGGAGGTGCCTTCCCGGACGGTGATGTCGGAGCTTCCCTGGCTCTGGTAGCCCTCGGTCGCCATGATCTGGTAGGCCCAGCTGCTGCCGAGGTTCAGGCCAACGCGGGCCCAGGCGTCGAAGTGGTTGGCGGTGGTGATGGTGCCACTGCTGCGCTTCTGCTGGCGGACGCTCCAGTACTGGTAGAACGTGGCGGGGCCGTCGATCGACGGCGCGTTGACCCGCTGGCTGCGGAGGATGTCGTAGGTGCCGCCGTCAGTGGTGACCGTGCCCAGCCGTTGGGCCCCGCTGCTCGGGTTGTAGCTGCCGAAGTTCTCCACGACGTAGTACTCGATGAGCGGGTTCCGCGTCCATCCGTACAGCGCGAGGTAGGTGTTGTTGTTGCCCGGGTTGTAGCTGCCCGAGTAGCTGACCGTTCGGCGGCTGCCGGTGGCCCAGCCCTTGCCGCCGACCCAGTTGTTAGTGCTCCTGCTCCACGAGCTGGAGTACCGGCCGTTCTCGCGCAGCACCATGCAGGCGTCGCCACTGTCTTTCCAGAACGAGAAGTAGAACCCGTTGTGCGTGCCGGTCGTGTTCGAGCAGACCTGCCGGTCGGCCTCGGCCTGGGCGGGGCTGGCCAGGAGCACGGCCGCGCCGGTCATGACCAACGCTACGGCGCATGCACTGCCGATGAGCATCCTGAGGCGGCTGCCTCTGCGACTCTTCCGTTGGACGGGAGCCTTGTGCATATGCATGCTTCCTCCTCGTGAAGGGCTGGCGGAAGGCCAGACAGCGTGATACGCGACCCGGTAGCACTGTCGGTGGCCGTGGTGTCGGACCACCGTGCGTGGGCCATAACACGCGGTGGTGGGGGCCGGTCGTCATGTGTTCGACGACCGGAGTTCCGGGCCGCGGTGGCAGCCCGAGACGAAATTGAGCCAGGTCGATGTTGCTGCCGCCAGTATCGACACCAGTTCGTCACATCGTCAACACCTATCGGAAACATTTCGGAAACCACACCCTGGGCTGGCCGGACCAGCCGGACGTTTTCCCAGGCTGAAGGGCACGAGGTCGTCGTGTTGGTCAGGCGTCGATAGACCCGGAAGAAGGTGGGCAACGCACAACCTGATGATTCCGAAAGTTTCGGCCCTGCTCGCGGTGCTTGCGGCAACCCGTGCAGAGTGCGTGACAGAGGCGCAAGACGCATCAGCCACGGCGGGACCGGAATCGATCCGACCGTGGCTGATGGTGCTCGTCACTGTCAGGCCAGGCGCCCGACGACGTAGTTACGGCTCCAGATCCTCTGCTTGCTGACGGTCTTGCCGGTCCGCGGCGACGACCACATCTTGCCGCCACCGACGTAGATGTCGTGGCTACCTCCGGGTCGCCCCAACTGCCCGGGTCACCGAAGATGAACCCGCCGCCATGGCGTCGTGGGCGGCCGGTGACTCGGTCGCAGGTGCTGAAGTGCGGCTTTGTCTGCTGCGTGACCGATGGATGGCGGCATGCTTCCGGTCATGATCCGGTCATTCGGCTAGCTGATTCTTCGTCAGGCACTGTGGTCGGTCACCCTGTTGGCCCGCGCTGGGCACGCCAACGCGGTCGAGGTGCTCGTGCTGCGGCACCAGTCGGTACCAGGCGTCGTACCGACGCACCTGGTAGTAGTCCAGGCCGACCTCGGTTTTGGCGGTCTGGAAGCACTCCTCGATCGCCCACCGGATCCGGCGAAGTAGGCCAGATCGGTGGGATCGGTGATACCGCGGCGAATCAACAGCCAGTGGCCGTAGCCGCCGTCAGCGCCGGGCAGGGATGCCACCGCCAGAGTCGCGACCCTTTGACGCCGTCACCGCAGCTGCGGCACTTCCACGCCAGTCACCGGCGGCCTCTGCCAGGTCCAGCCGTTCTTGCTCAACAGCGGCGACGACAACCCGACCAGGTAACTCAGCGCCTGCCGGCGCGGCTCCATCCGCTCGAACCGGTGCGCGAACCGCGCCAGCAGATCGCCCAAACCTGCCCACCAACCCACGATCTCATCGGTCAACACAAGCACCGGAGCCTGCCCGCCCTATTACCGACCACAACAGACAAACGGTGCGACCGCGCAGTCCATCCGGCGAATAGCATCGACGTCCACAGCTACACGGCCGGCCCCGGCCCCGGCGGGTCGCCCCAATCGAGCTGCACCTCGGCGACGCCCGCCAGGTGCTGGCCGAGCGGGCCGAGGGATGAGTTCGGACGCCCGCACCAATCCGCCGGAGTTTCGCCAGCATGATCGAGACCGTGCGGCAATCGGTTCGCCTTCGGGGTGTCGCGCTCCGCCGTCCACGTCATCCATCCCCTTGCCTACCGTCGCCGTCGGCATCACACTCATCTACATCAGTCTAAGTAGTGATCTGTTATTCGATGTTTGGTCAGGTTGATCGACATGGTCTCCAGATTCACCGTACGGCGGGTACTCGCGGCCGTGCTCGCCGCGATCACCGGCCTGACCGTGGCGCAGGCTCCGGCCGCCGCCGTGTCGCTGACCGAGAACATCGGCACCCAGGCCATCATCGGCACCGATGGCCGTTACCCGGTCGATCCGGCGGCCTATCCCGCTACCGCGACCGTCCTTCTCACCTTCTCGTACTACGATCACGACGGTCAGTGGAAGGCGGGCCGCTGCACCGGCTGGGTGTCCGGCCACCATGATCGCAGCACCACCATCATCACGGCTGGCCACTGCGTCTACGGTGCGGAGACCGGCATCTGGCACAGCAACTATCACGTCCACGTCGGCGGCCCGAATGCGATCATCTGCCCGGCCAGGGTCCTCTACAAGGCGGCGCGTTGGGGTGTTCCGCCCGTTCCCGAGTACGACTACGGCGCCGTCAAGGTCGACTGCCGACCGTCGGGGCAGCCCCTCGGGCAGCTGACGGGCGCCTATGGATACTCGACGAACTACATCTTCGCCGGCACCGCGGTGCGGACTCAGGGCTTCCCCAATGATAAGCAGTCCACGCCCTGGTTGCAGTGGGCAGCCGATGGTGTCGTCGGTCCCTCCACCGCGCAGCGCCTCTCCTATGACAACGACACTTTCTTTGGTCAGAACGGTTCACCGGTCTACGTGCCGGCCGTGCCCGGCTGTGGCCCATGCGTCACGGCCATCCACGGCTACCATCCCGGCCCCAACCTGAACTTCAACTACGGTGTGCGGATAACCACCGAGGTTCACCGAGACATCCGTAACTGGACGTCTCTGTGACCTGAGCTTTCGCATGAGTGAAGATCGTTGAGTTCCTGCCAGCGGGTCGCTGTCAGCGTCAAGGCCACCCTACGATGTCGCCCACGGCTCGGCTGTATGTCCGCCCCAGCGTCAACCCCGACGACCCGCCCAGGCCGGGGGTGATGCCGCCGATATCGTCGCGGCGGCCGGAATGCTGAAACGGCTCTCCGCTGAGCACCGCTCGTTCTAGCTCACCAACGAATCACATGAACGTGCCTCCGAATATCCGTTGCTGGCGCGCATGGAAGGTTGGCCGAGTTGGTAAGGCAGCGGGTTGCTAACCCGTAACGGGTCACACCGTCGGGTGTTCGAGTCCCTCACCTTCCGCCATGCGTCGTGACCAAACTGGTTAAGGCACCCGGCTGATAACCGAGAGATGCGGTGGTGCAACTCCACCCGACGACACCATGCCCCCGTGGCTCAGTGGATAGAGCACCAGACTACGGATCTGGGGGTCGCGCGTTCGAATCGCGCCGGGGGCACGCAGAAAGAAGTGCAGGCCAGGTCATTGCCGACGCATCGGCGTAGACTCGCCGGCCATGGGACTCCTCACCTTCAGCCTCAACCTCACCCTGGACGGTTGCGTCGACCACCAGGAGGGGATCGCCGACGACGAGACGCACGCCTTCTTCACCCGTCTCATGGACGAGGGCGGGGCAATGCTGTGGGGTCGCGTCACCTACGAGATGATGGAGAGCTACTGGCCGGCCGTCGCCCGCAGCGACGAGGAGGCGCCGCCGGCCATGCGCGAGTGGGCGGTCAAGCTGGAGGCCAAACCCAAGTACGTGGTGTCGTCGACGCGCAAGGACTTTCCGTGGCCCAACAGCCACCACATCGCCGGCGATCTGCGTGAGGGCGTGCAGAAGCTCAAGGACGCAACCCCGGCCGGGGTCCTCCTCGGAAGCGGCAAGCTCGCGAACGAGCTCGACCGGCTGGACCTGATCGACGAGTACAAGCTGCTCGTCCATCCCAGAATCGCCGGCCACGGCCCGACGCTGTACCAGGGCGGGCTGCCCGGCACGCGCCAGCTCGAGCTGCTCTCGGCGGAGCCGCTCCGCAACGGCGCGGTGGTCATGCACTACCGCCGCGCGCGCTGAATCACAGGAGCCCATCGCCGCCAGCTCACCGGCAGCGCGGCGTCCTGCTCGCGCTCGCCGCGCTGCGCCGAACGACTCCTCGTCGGCCGGCGGCGCAGAGGATCATGGCCCGTCCACCATGCCCGCTGTCGGCGTGCTGTCCAAGCGGGCGAGCGTGAACCGTTGCAGATCGTGCAAGGGTTGGCCGCGTCGCGCTGGCGACTCTGAGCTGGGTAAGCGCTGCCGTGGAGCTCCGAGAGTAGAGATAACGAATCCGGCCAGCCCCACTCATGGTGAGGCCACCCCGATAGGTGACGGGCGCGGCCTCGAAAGCGGACAGGGCCGCAATGCCTTGGGGTTCGGTTCCCTCCCTCACCGCCATGCGCCGCTAGCTGAGTCGCTTTCGCGTCCACGTCGCGCAGGGCTCCACGGACGTCGGCTATTCCGACAGCTCCGCGAGAGCTGATCGAGTCGAACGCGCCGCCGGGCGGCCACCGCGCTCGGACGGCGGCAGATCCGGAAGCCAAGACCAATAGCTCGATGTGGCGAGGGTCAACTTCGCGCTATTCCGCCATCGCCGCTCGTCAATATTTTTCAGCGCCAAGACGGCAGCCGACGCGCGTAGCGTCCGTTGACCAAGTCTGGCCTTGACCCGGCGGTTCTGGCAACGTTCGGGACCTCGGCTGTTACGTGGAATCGCTACGGGGCTGGCACTGCCGATGCGGCCGCGGTGGTGACGAGTCCGGCGAGCACAGTTGTCTCGGCCATGATGTTGATGTGGCCGCGGCGCGGGACGAGCGCGAGGCGGGCGTTTCGCGCGGCGACGCGGAACAGCGAGGCCGACGCCCGACGCGGCATCTTCCGCTGGATCGCCTTCTACAACCACCGCCGTCGCCACTCCGCCCTCGCAGCCCCGCCGAGTACGAACAAACCCTCGAACTACGCGCTGCTACCGATCGCGCCATAACCCGGTGCCACACCCCCCCAAGGGAAGCCCAGCTCTGCCATCCACACGCGTGAACGTCGACACGCCACCCGGCCGACAGGCCGAACAGCGTGTCAACGAACATCGTGAACGTTTGTGGTCAGGGCACTAGACCATACGGCGCCGTACCCGCCACACCACCACACCGATCAGGACCGCCGCGACGGCGACGAACAGGGCCGCCTCGATGAGCTGGAACGTCCAGAACCGGTCGGCCGGGTGGTAGACCCCGAACTGCTGGATGCCCCGCGCGTGCAGGAACTGGTTGAAATTGGTGCCGGCCCGGTTGGCGGCGCCCTCCAGCTCGTAGTACTCGGTCCAGCTCAGCCTGCGCCCGGTGGCGTCTGCGTAGCCGTGTTCGATTATCCAGTCAGCGAAGCTGGGCACGGGCCGGTGCCCCGCCTGATCCTTCGAGCCGCCGACTCCGACCGGCTCCATGCTGGTGAGCGGGGTGGCGTACGCGGGACGGGCCAACAGCGCCACCGGCATCCGGGCGGCGAGGAACGCCCCGAACGCGACGCCGAACGCGGGCAGGCTGCGCCGCAGGATCGCCCCGGCGGCGGTGGCGACGCCGAACGCGAACAGCGCGTACGCCACCGGAACAAGTCCCTCCAGGTCGAAGGCGTCGTACTGGAACCGCCCTTCCCACGCGTCGAATGGCTGACGGAACCAGGTGAGCACCGCGGTGAACATCCCGGTGAGCGTGACGGTGACGCCGGCCAGTGCCGCGAGCTTGGCCGCCAGCCAGCGCATCCGCGGCACGGCCTGCGTCCAGGCGAGCTGCCAGGTGCCGTCCTCCAGTTCGCGCGCGAGCAGCGGCGCACCGAGGAACGCACCGATGACGACGGGGACCAGATAGAAGCCCGCCAGGAGGTTCTCGACGTACCCGTACTCCTCGTCGAGCCGGCGGAAGGAGGCCGCGCAGTCCTCGTTGATACCGGCCTCTCCCGCACACCGGGCGGGACCGCCGGGGAACAGGTCGTGGGCCTGCGTCCCGAGCACGAGCAGGGCAATGCCGAACATGCCGACAAGTAGACCCAGGACGCAGACCTCGGTCCGGTGCTGGCGCCAGATCAACCACGTCATGCCGGCGCCCCCGACGTGACCGCGGCGCTCGGCTCGGACGGCCGGCGCAGGTACGCCAGCACCAGGTCCTCCAGCGCGACCGGCTGGGCCTGCCACCCAGGCGCGGCCGGGATCGCGCCGTCGCGTACCAGCAGGGTCGTGTGCCGGTCGCTGTGGACGGCCTCCACGACGGCGCCGGCCCGGTCGAGGTCGGTGGCCGTGCGCGGGCCGACGAGCAGCCGGTGCTCGGCGAGGAGGGTGTCGATGTCACCGGTGAGCGTGACCCGGCCGTGGTTGAGCACGACCAGGTGGTCGCAGACGCGCTCCAGCTCGTGCACGACGTGGGAGGAGAACAGGACGGTTACCCCGCCTTCGGCCACCGCGCCCATGAGGACCTGCAGGAACTCGTGCCGGGCCAGCGGGTCGAGGCTGGCCACCGGCTCGTCGAGGACGAGCAGGTCCGGCCGCTTCGCCAGGGCCAGAGCCAACGCGACCTGGGCCTGCTGCCCGCCGGAGAGCGTACCGGCCCTGCGGTCGAGCGGGATGCCCAGCTTCGCCAGCCGGCGCTCGGCCAGCCCCTGGTCGAACCGCAGGTTGCAGGCCCGGCCGAAGCGGAGCATCTCGGCGACGGTGAAGCGCTTGTACAGCGGGTGGTCCTGGGCCAGGAACCCGACCCGGGACAGAGTTTGCGGGGTGCTGGCGGTGACGTCGTGGCCAAGGACCTCCACCGTGCCGGTGCTCGGTGCCAGCAACCCGACGACCAGGCGCAGCAGCGTGGTCTTGCCCGCGCCGTTCGGCCCGACCAGGGCGATCACGCCGCCCGCCGGCAGGGCCAGGGTGCAGTCGCGCAGCGCCCAGCCCTTCCGGTACCGCTTGCCCACACCGTCGGTGCGCAGCGCGAACTCGGTCGCTGTCACGCCACTTCCTCATTCCTCGTCCGCTGGTGGACGGAAGTAAAAAGCGCGTTGACCGCCTGCTCGTCGAGGCCGGCCGCGTAGGCGCGGCGCAGCCAGGTTGCCAGGCCGCGGCGCAGCGACGTGTACGTCGATGCCGACATCGCGGCCGACTGCTGTTCATTGACGAACGTGCCCTGGCCGGGCCGGCCGGTGACCAGGTTCTCCTGCTCCATCTGCCGGTACGCCTTGGCGACGGTGTTCGGATTGATCGCCAGGTCCTCGACCACCTCGCGGATGAGCGGGAGGCGGTCACCGGGTTGGAGAAAGCCCAGCAGCACCGCCTGGCGGACCTGCTGAACGAGTTGCAGGACGGCGGCACGCCGGAGTGGGTGTCGAGCCGGAAGACGAACACGTAGCCCCTTGCTGCTTTCCTAGTGCCATAGTAAAGCAGCAAGTTGGCGGTCACGAGAGCCGACACGCCCGCACGACCGCGGCATCGGATCCGGGCGCACGCCTGCCCCGACCGCGCGGTCGGGGCGCGGCGGCGACCGTGACAACGGACCTGCGATGTACACGATGAGGCGGCTGGCCGCGTGGACCTACTGTCGCCGACGGAGGTGGTCGGTTTGCGTACCGGGCCACAGACGTTGCAGTACACCGGCGTGCGTGACGGAATCGAGCTGGACGTGGTCAGCCACGACCTGCTGAAGTTCGCCAAGCTGTTGACCAGCCGCAACGGGTACGTCCTGGAACAGCTGCTGTCGCCGCTGGTGGTCGTGACCACCGCGGTACACGCCGAACTCACGTCGCTGGCCCCGCAACTGATCACCCGTCACCACGCGCATCACTACCTTGGATTCGCGGCCACCCAGGAAAAGCAGTACGCCAGGACCGGGCAGCTCAAGCCCGTGTTGTACACGCTGCGAGTCCTGCTCACCGGAATCCACCTGATGCGCACCGGCCGCCTGGAGACCGACCTTGGTGTGCTCGGGACGAGGTTGGCGTACGTGCCCGACCTCATCGCCGCCAAGCGGGAGGCCGAGCACGGACCGCTCCCCGCAGGCGCCGCCGAGCGACTCGCCACCGACATACCGCGGCTACGGGCCGAGCTCGAGGCGGCCCGGGACACGTCGACGCTGCCCGACGAGAAAGACCCGGCAGTCCAGGAGGCACCAAGGCAGCGACAGTTACGTCAACCATGGCGAACAACCCCACCGCAAACAGTCCCGACGGAGGACGCCGCAAGGGCCGAAAACCCGTGCTCAAGCGAACTTGACCGCGGGTACGTCAGATACAGCAGGGACGCTTCAAATCTGTGTCCGAGGGGCGATCGATACCACGACCCCACAGGAGCAGCCGAGCGAGCGTGGTGTCGAGGTGGATCACGTCACGGTCTTCCGGTGCGTGCAGCGGTTCACCCCACTGCTGGCCGACGCAGCCCGGTTCGCTCGCCACTCCCCTGGTGACCGCTGGTTCGTGGACGCGACCTACGTCAAAATCAACGGGACGGGCGGTACATGCACCGGGGCCGTGGACCAGCATGGTCAGGTCATCGACGTGCTCGTCTCACCGCGTCGGGACGCCGCCGCGGCCCGACGGTTCTTCCACCGAGCGCTGACCACGCTGAAGGTCACGCCCAGCGAAGTTGTCACCGACGCGCACCCGCTCTATCCGAGGGTGCTCGAGGACCTGGTCCCGTCGGCGTGGCACCACGTCGAACGGCATGCCAACAATCCGATCGAGGCCGACCACAGCCAGTTCAAGCACCGGCTCAGACCGATACGCGGACTCCGTTCCGACCGCGCCGCCCAGACGATCGTCACCAGCCACGCCTTCGTGCAGAACCTCCGACACGGACACTACGAACTCGCCACCGCGTCACGGTATACATCGAGGATCACTGATCGTCTGCTGAGCATCGCAGATTTCCTCTCCACCAGGTACACCGAGGACGCCGCGTGGCAGTCAGCGTTTGAGCAGGGCCATGGCCAGGGTCAGCAGGGATGCGGCGCCGGCGAGCGTGCGGACCAGGTTCCAGCGGTTCCAGGTCGCTTCGAAGGCGGCGCGGACCGCGGCCGGGTCGGCCATGTCCGCGACCGGGCCGGCCCGGTCCAGGCGGTAGTTCAGCGGAGCGCTCACGAACGCCGTGACGGCAAACAGGATGACGTACAGCACCGTCGCCGCGAGCAGCCAGGGAAACATGGCGCGGTATTCCGGGCCGCGGTGCAGGACGACCGCGACGATGGCGAGTACGAGGGCGCCGACATAGGCGGTGAGGAACCAGCCGTTGAGGATGACGACGTTGACCTTCTGCATAACGTCGATGAGCACACGGTCTTCGGTCTGGCGCAGGGCCAGCATCACCGAGGTCGAGTACGTGAAGAACACGCCGGCGGATAGGCCGACGAAGAGCGTGGCGGCGGCAAGGACCGCGATGCGTACCTGTTCCATACCAAAGATTCAATACGATCGTCGACAGACGAGCAATGGCTGAAAGTCGCTCATCCATGTTCCATCGTCCAACAGGGTGCGAGGTTAGTGAAGTGATCTCAGCGATTTTGCGGTGGTTACTTGTGTGCGAAATCGGCGTTGCCTGTCTGTCGCCGCCGCGGTTGAGCCGGTGCCGGGTGGTCTCGCCGGAGCTGGCCGGGATCGGAGCGGCCCCACAGAGCATGGCGAACGCGGCTTCGGAAGCGAGCCGGTCGTGGTTCTCGCCGGCGCAAACCAACAGCTGCCCGGCGACGTCGGGTCCGACGCCGTTCGCGGCCAGCAGGGCCGGGTTGATGGCGGCGACCAGTGGTTCGAGTAGTTCGTCGAGGTCGGCGATCTCGATGGATAGGTGCTGGTGGCGGCGGGTCAGCGAGCGAAGCACGGCGGCGACGGCGACGGCTGGGCTGGCCGCGTCGCCTTGGTCGGGTTGCAGATCCGCACAGGTGGCGAGCAGCTTCGTGATGTTCAGGTTGCGCAACCGGGCGCGTCGTTCGTCGGGGGCGGTGACGATCGGGGCCTTCATCTGCCGTTGAGTCTCGGCGCGCTGGTCGACGGCGTGCAGGTGGTCGACCCGGGACGCTGAAGACCCGTGAACCTGTGGTGAATGCAGGGCCATCGTCAGCACCCGCGACGCACCGGAGGCGGCGAGCAGGTCGGCGACGAGGCGGCCGCCGATGGAGAAGCGTGGCTCGTCCTTCTTGTCGGAGCGGGCGTAGGCATAGTGCGACGTGACGACGGTGGTCCGCGCCGCTGAGGCGCCGCGGGCCGCGTCGAGCATGATCAGCAGCTCGACCAGATGCTCCTGCACCGGCGGGACGAGCGGCTGGATCAGGCATACGTCCCGCTCGCGGCAGTTGGTCTGCAACTGCACTTCGAGACAATCGCTGGAGAACCGGTCGATCCGCACCGGCTGCACGGCACGACGAGTTGGGCGCAGATCTCCTCAGCCAGCTCCGGATGTGCGCTGCCACTGAACACGGCGATGTCCCGCATAAGCCTGGCTCCTCGGAGTCGGTACAGCATCGTCGCCCGTTGGTACCACGCGGAACGCAACAGCCGCGCATGCCTTGCTCCCACCGTTTCCACGGCCGTCCCGAGCCGATCTGGCAGACCGCGCCGGACCTTGCGGTGATGTTGCGCGCCCGTCCGCACGCTACCGAAGATGAAACCGACTGAGATTTGGATGTCGTTCGCCCGGCAGGTCGACGCCCGGCCGGACGCCAC
This sequence comes from Micromonospora sp. KC213, assembly GCF_004348325.1. GTDB lineage: Bacteria > Actinomycetota > Actinomycetes > Mycobacteriales > Micromonosporaceae > Micromonospora. The sequence continues at coordinate 11,007 of NZ_SMKF01000007.1, forward strand.
GGCCCTCGTGGCGAAGGGCCGGCTCATCTCCTACGGCGAGCTCGGCGACCTCGTCGCCACTGCCTCTGCCCGCCTCGACGGGCTCGACACGACCGGCCGGGAGCCGATCGCCGTGTCCGCAACGAAAACACCGCACACCATCGCCATGGTGCTGGCGTGCCTGAAGGCGCGCCTGCCCGTGGTACTGCCACCGGCGACCCTGCCGGAAGCCACGCTGCAACGCCTCGTGGACAAGGCCCGGTGCCGCCATCTGCTCGACGCCGACGGCACCGGTCCCGCCCGGGCCGGCACCACACCGGCACCGGGCGTGCCCGGCAACCCGGACGACGTCGCGTTCATCCTCACGACGTCGGGGTCTACGGGCATCCCGAAGCTGGTGCCGCTCAGCGCGGGCGCGGTCGAGCGCTTCGCCGACTGGGCCGCCGGTCAGTTCGACCTCGGCCCCGGCGCATCGGTGCTCAATCATGCTCCGCTGAACTTCGACCTGTGCCTGCTCGACGTGTGGGCGACGCTGCACCACGGTGGTCAGGTCGTCCTCGTCGACCCGGACGCCGCCACCAACGGGCGGTACCTGATCGACGCGATCGACGACAACGCCGTCACCGTCGTGCAGGCCGTGCCGATGGCGCACCAGCTGATGGTCGACGCCGCCTGCGACGCGGACCGGCAGCTCACGTCGGTACGCCATCTGATCTTCACCGGCGACCACCTGCCCGCGCGGTGCCTCACCCGGCTGCCCGGCGTGTTCCCCGCCAGCCGCTTCTACAACATCTACGGCTGTACGGAAACTAACGACAGCTTCATGCACGAGGTCGACCGCGGCGCGTTGCCGCTCGACGGTGTCCCGCTCGGCACCCCGCTGCCCGGTGTCGACGCGGTCGTCCTCGACGACGACGGCAACGAGATCACCGGGCCGGGACAGGGCGAGCTGGTCGTCGCGACGCCGTTTCAGTCCGCGGGGTACCTCGGCGCGGACCCGGCGGCACCGAACCCGTTCGTGCCGGCCCCCGCGGGCCGCCCGCCGGGCATTTCCGACCGCTACTACCGCACCGGCGACGTGGTGCGCCGCGACGGCGACGGCTTGCTGTACCTGGAAGGCCGCAACGACTTTCAGGTGAAGGTTCGCGGCACGCGGCTCAACATCGCGGTGGTCGAACAGGTGCTGCTCGACCACGACCAGGTCGCCGAAGCCGTCGTCCTGGCCGTCCCCGACCCCGTCGCCGGGCACCTGCTGCACGTGGTCCTACGCCGCGTGCCCGGCGCCACCGTCAACACCCTCGCGCTGCGTCAGCACTGCGCCCGGCACCTGCCGACGGCGGCTATCCCGTCGACGCTGCGGCTTTCCGAAGACCCCTTGCCCCGCACGAGCACGGGCAAGGTCGACCGCCAGTCCCTCACCCAGATCCTCAGGTCCCCTCAGTCGGAGGCGACCGTCGCGAGAAAGGAACCGGCCCGATGAACCATATCGAACACATCAAGAGCTTCCTGATCACGGAGTTCCTGCCCGGCGTGCAGGCGTCGGAACTCACCACCGAATACGACCTGCTCACCAACGGCGTCGTGGACAGCCTCGGGCTGCTCAAGCTCATCGCCTGGGTCGAGTCGGAGTTCCAGGTCACCGTCAACGACGCGGCGCTGGACCCGGACAACTTCCGCACCGTCGACGCCATCAACGCCTTCGTGGCGCGGGCGTCGCACCCGGTCAAGGCGGGTTGACCCGTGCACGCCGCGATCGCCGCCCTGCGGGCCGGTCGGCCGGTCGACACCGCGACCTGGTCGTCGTTCTGGGACGAGCTCAGCGCCGACACGCTGGGACCCGGCGAGCCGGCGTCGCTCATGGCCGCGCTCAGCCTCGACGGGGTCGTTCCGGACACGCTCGCCAACCTGGCCCGGTCGCTGCACGCGCGCCGCACCGGGCCGGTCCGCGCCTTCCCCGGGGCGGTCAACGTCGTCGGCACGGGCGGCGGTGTGTCGACGTTCAACGTCTCCACGGCCGCCGCGTTCGTCGCGACGGCACTGGGGGCCCGCGTCGTGAAGACCGGGTCGCGGGCCTACTCCAGCAAATTCGGCTCGATCGACCTGTTGGACCGGCTCGGGATCCCGCTCACCAAGTCCTACGACGAGACGGCGGCGTGGCTGGACCGCCACGGCATCGCATTCGCCGGCTACTTCGTGTATCCGGTGGAGCTGACCGTGCTGGCCCGGCGGATCCTGCCGCTGCCGATGAAGCCCTACGGCCGGGCGCTCAACCTGCTGGGCCCGTTCCTGCCGGCGCTGCCGGGAACGCGTCAGCTGACCGGCCTGCCGAACCCGGGGCTGCTGCCGCTGGCACGCAGGCTCGCGGCGGCGGTCGAGGACCGCGATATCTGGTTGGTCACCAACAACGTCGGTGCCGACGAGCTCATCAGCTTCGCTGACAACGCGGTCCTGCCCGGGCCCGACGCACCGGAGATCCTGCTGAGCCGCCGGAACCTGCAACTCGCCGACGGTTCGCTGCCGGACCTCGCGGCGGTCGCGGACAACGACCGCCTCGTCGAGCACTTCCTGGACGTTGTGTCCGGGCGGGCCGGCGAGGTGGCCACCCAGACCGTCGCGCTCAACGCCGCCGCTCTGGCCATCGCGGCCGAACGGGAGACGGGCTGGCGCAACGCGATGGACTCGGCGCTGGCGGCGATGCGCGACGGTGCGGTCCGCAACTTGATCGAGGCCGTGCGGACCGGCAAGCCGTCGCCGCTACTGAGCCGGGCGGCGTCCGGTGCATGACATGTACTTTCCGCGCCCGCCGGGCCTGGCCGTCTTCCTCAACGCCGGCGACCCGCCGTTCGACGTGCTCGACGACGTCGCCGACATGCTCGACGAGTACGAGGTCGACGTCTTGGAACTAGCGGTGCCGTTCCCCGACTCCATCAGCGACGGGCCGGTCATCCGGCGGTCGGCGGACCGGGCGCTCGCGGCCGGTACCGACCTGCGCGACGTCCTCGCGTTCGTCGAACGCTGCCGCAGCCGGCACCTGCACCTCAAGGTGGTCGTGCTGGCCGATTGGGCCTACACCGTCCGTCCCCGTTCCATGGCGCAGGTCGTCACGGCCGTCGCCGGTGCGGGGGCGGCCGGGATGCTCCTGCACGGAGCACCACCCCGGGTCCGCCCGGACTTCCACGACCGGGCCGGCGCCGCGGGACTGCCCGTGGTCACCACGTGCTACGCGTCCTCGACCTCGGCGGTCGTGGCGGAGGCGGCGGCCCACGCCTCCGGCTACGTGTACCTGGTGACGCACTACGGCGCCAGCGGTTCCGGCCCGGCGCCCGACGCGCAGGCACTGCGCTCCCCCATCGACGCCTTGCGGGCCCTGACCGACGCGCCGATCGCGGTCGGTTTCGGGATCCGCACGACGGCCGACGTCCAGCGGGTACACGCGGCGGGCGCCGACGCGGCGGTCGTCGGCAGCACCGTCGTCGCGCGTGCCGAGGCGTCATACCTCACCGGCGGTGACGTCGTCGCCGACCTCGCCGAACTCGTCACCGACCTGCGTCCCAACCACCACGTCCGGTCCCTGCGACCGGTTCACCAATCCTGAGAGGAGCAATCCGATGATCGTCCGCTCGCTGGACAACGTCCTCACCGTTGACTGGGGTAACGGCGTCAGCCGCCGCTTCCTACTGCAGTCCGACGGCCTCGGCTATACGGTCACCGACACGATCGTGCTGGCCGGCACCAAGTCGCTGCTGGAGTACCGCAACCACCTGGAGGCCTGCTACTGCATCGAGGGCGCCGGCGAGGTCGTCAGCATGGACGGCACGTCGCACCGCATCACCCCGGGCACGATCTACGCCCTGGACAAGCACGACGCCCACTACCTGATCGCCGACCCGGACACCGACCTGCGCCTCGTGTGCGTGTTCTCGCCCGCCCTGCGCGGCGACGAGACGCACAGCCTCGACGCAGCCGGCACCTCCGCGTACTGAGGCCGCGCGCATGCGCACCTGGACCAAGGATCAGCTTGCACTGCGCGACGGCATGGAGCGGGTCTGCCGCGACCTGGCCGTCGGCGAGCACGACGCCGCCGGAAGCGGGTTCCCGTGGGACGCGTGGAAGTCGCTGCGCGCCTCAGGGATCATGAGCCTGCCGTTCGACCCCGCCTGGGGCGGGGCGGGCGCCGACCTGCCCACCACGATGTACGTGCTGGAGGCCCTCGGCAAAGGGTGCCGTGACGGCGGGCTGAGCTTCTCCGTCGCCACCACCCTGTGCAGCACGGGCGTGCTGCTCCAGCACTTCGGGACCGAGGCGCAGAAGGACCGGTACCTGACCCGGCTGTGCGCGGGCGAGCTCATCGGCGCCCACGCGATCAGCGAGCCCGACACCGGGTCCGACGCGCTCAGCATGCGCACGACAGCCGTACGGGACGGCGACCATTTCGTCCTCAACGGCAGCAAGAGCTTCGTCAGCAACGGCCCGATCGCCGACGTGGTCGTCGTCTACGCCCGGACCAGGCCCGAGGGCGGGCCGCTCGGCATCACCGCGTTCCTGGTCGACACGCAGACCCCCGGCTTCACGGCCGGCCAGCCGATCAAGAAGATGGGCCTGACGTCGTCGCCGATGAGCGAACTGTTCCTCGACGACTGCCGGGTGCCGGCCGACCGGGTCATCGGCGGTGTCGGGCGTGGGTACCTGCTGCTCGAACACGTGATGACGCACGAGATCCTCTGCTCGTTCATCATCAACGTCGGAGAGATGCAGCACCGGTTCGAGCGCTGTCTGGAGTATGCCCGGATCCGCACTCAGTTCGGCAAGCCGATCGGTTCGTACCAGGCGATCTCGCACAAGCTGGTCGACATGCGCATCCGCCTGGAGACGGCGCGCCGGTGGTTGTACGACACCGCCGAACGCCTCGTCGCCGGCCAGAACGTCACGATGGACGTGGCGATCAGCAAGCTGCTGACCAGCGAGGCGAACGTCGCCTCCGGGCTGGCGGCCATCCAGATCTTCGGCGGTAACGGCTACATGTCGGAGTACGGACTGGACCGCGAGCTCGCCGACGCCGTCGGTAGCACCATCTACTCGGGAACGACCGAGATTCAGTACAACCGGATCTCTTCGCTGCTGGGGCTGTGAGGATGCTGCTGAAGGTTTGCGGCGCCACCCGCCGCGAAGACGTGGCCCTGCTCGGCGCCTCGGGCACAGACCTCATCGGTCTGTGGCACGGGGTGCCGGGCGGCCACGCCGACCTGCCCCTCGGCCGCTTCTCCGCCCTGGCGCAGGCGTGCCGCAGCGCCTGGGCGACGGCGACACGGCCGGCACCGGACCCGATTATGGTCACGTTCCTGCGGGACCCGGCCGCCATCCTGGAGGCATCCCGCGCCGCGGATGTGCGGTGGCTGCAGTTGCACGGTTACCAGCCGCCGGCCGTCGTCGCGGCGATCAAGCGAGACCAGCCGGAGGCTACGGTCGTCAAGGTGCTGCACGTCACCGGCGACGCCTGCGTCGAGCGGCCGCTGCTGGCGTCCTACGAGCGGGCCGGTACCGACATGTTCCTGTTCGACGCGACGAGCCCTGGCGGACAGGTCGGCAGCACCGGCGTCTCACTGGACCCCGACGTCGTGATCGACCTTGCCGAGGCGACGACGATCCCGTTCCTGCTTGCCGGCGGGATCTCGGCCCACAACCGTCCCAGGTACGACAAGGTTTCCGCGCATCCTCGGTTCGCCGGTGTCGACGTCGACACGGCCGCGAGGGACCTGACAGGGGCGTTCTGTCCCGTCAGGGTCAGCGGCATCCGGCAGCAGTGGCGTGCTGTCCCGGACATGGAGGAGGTAGCCTGATGGCCTCGACCTTCGTCGATGCCCTGACAGGGGCCGGCCGCCCCGTTGTCATGGAGCTCAAACCGCGCTCGGCCGGCGGCGAGGACCTGTTCCGTGGCCGCACCCCGGCCGAGATCGTGGCGCGGTACGAAGCCGCGGGCGCCCCGTGCCTGTCGGTCGTCACCGGCCGCTGGTTCGGCGGCGACGCTAGCCTGCTGGCCAAGGTCGCCCGGTCCACGGATCTGCCGATCCTGCAGAAGGACTTCATCACCAACGCCGGGCAGCTGCAGGTGGCGAAGGACCTCGGTGCCTCCGCGGTGCTGCTGACCGCGACGCTGCTGCCGCGGGTCGCGCTGGAGCGACTGACCGAGCGGGCACTGGCGCTCAATCTGACCCCCTTCATCGAGGTGGCCGGCGACGACGAGGTCGAGGCCCTCCCCCGGTGCGAGGGGTGCGTGGTGGCCGTCAACAACAAGGACATCCGCCTCCGTGAACGCGGCGACGCCGACATGGACCGCAGCCGCAAGCTGCTGCCGGCCGTGCTCGGGACCGGGACGTCGTGCCCGGTCAGCGCCAGCGGGATCGACGACCCGTGGGTGGCCGCCGATTTGCTCAGCGCTGGTTACGCCGGGCTGCTGGTCGGCACGCATCTGTTGCGGGCAGACCGGCTCGAGTCATGGTGTGAGGATCTCGACGCCCTCCGCCGCCCTGCCGCACGCGGGACTCGCTGAGCGAACCGAGCGACAGCTCGTTCCACTCGACGGCGAGCGGCAGACCCAGTTCGCCGGCGGCCGCGATCACCCGCACGGCGAGGTCGCCCGCTTCCAGATACCGCTGACGTGCGATCAGGGCCCGTGTGACCCGCAGGGGTCGTTCCTGGTCGTACGGGTCGAGGTCCATGGCCGCCTCCAGGCGTGCCATGGCCTCGTCCATGGCGTCCGCGTCGATCGCGGCGGTCAGCACGACGTCGATCAGGCCGAGGACCCGGCGGCGCATGACCTCACGGCGTTGCGTGATGGCGTCGTCATAGAGGTCATCGGGCAGCAGCGGGCCGCCGAACGCGGTGAGCGCGATGCGGGCGCGGGCGACGCGCTCGTCGTCCTGCGCGGCCGCGACCGCCCGGGCCAGGTCCTCGAACGCGTGCAGGTCGACCTTGCACGAGGACAGGCTCAGCAGCTGCCCCGTCCGGCTCACCAGCGACCCGTACGCGGCGCGAACCCTGGTCAGGACATTCTTGAGGCGGCGCTGCCCGACCCCGGGCATCTCGCCCGGCCACAGTGCCTCCACCATCGTCTCGACGCGGACGGAACCATTGGCGAGAACGAGATGCTTCACCAACTGGCTGACCCGGCCGGTGCCGTGCAGCACGGTGTTGCCCTTGCGGACCTCGAACCCGCCGAGCACCCGGACCTCGTAGCAGCCGCCCTCGCCGGCCCCCTCGCCAGCGGGCGGACCGTCCACGGCCGCCGACGGCAGCCGAATCGCCGAGCGCAGGACACCGGCCACCCGCCGTTCCCGGCGGTCGAGCAGGTCGGGATGGCCGAGACTTGCCGCCCGGTCCAGCGCGAGCAGCAGGCACTGGTCGGCAGCGTCGATGTCGCCGGCGGCGTGGCGGACGTAGCCGGTCAGCAGCTCGGCCTTCCACCGCAGGCAGGGGGCGATCTCGCCATCCTTGAGCATGCGTTGCAGGACGTCGGCGGCGGCGGGGTCACCGCGGCGGGCGTCGATGAACGCCTCCGTGAGAGCGACGGTCAGCGAGTCTTCGATGCGGTGCTCCCGGGCGGTGGCGAGCAGTCGGGCAGCGGGGCCGTCCGCCCCGACCACCGCACAGGCGTCGGCGGCCTCGCACAGGAAGAGCAGACCGCCGCCGTCGTGGTTCATGAGCTGGCCGAGGTGTGCCTCGGCCCTGGCTAAGTGCTCCAGGACCCCAGCTGTGTCATGATCGTTGGCTGCCACGATCAGACGGGTCCACGCGGCGTGGCCGGTGACCCAGTCGATGCCCAGCAGTTCGGCGAGCCGAATGCCGTCGTCGAGGATGGCGAGCGGCCGATCGGCCTCGCCGCTCAGCGCCAGCAGCCGCGCCTCCATGACGAGGCACAGCATGCGGTCGAACTGGGTGTCGCTGGTGGTGCCGAGTCTACGCAGCAACATGGCGCCCTCACCGGTCTTGCCGAGGACGGACAGCACGTGCGTGGCGAGCGCGCGCTGGACGGCCGCGACGCGGGCGGGCTCGCCCAGCTCGCCCCACATGATGGCGGCCTGGCGCATGGCGTTCTCGGCGCGGCGCAGGCTCGGCTCGTCCGGCCGGTCGGACAGGGCCACGCCGAGGGCCTCGAGCAGGCTCGCCTGCGCACGCGTACCCTCCGCGGCTCCGTCCAGGAGCCGTTCGACGTGTGCGAGCACGTCCGGCTCACGCACCAGCGCACGCTGGATCAGCCATTCGCTCTCGACCTCCGTAGCGAGGTCGTCGTCGGCATCCTGCTCCCGCACGATGCGCAGCGCCCGCCCGATGACTTCCCGTTCCTCGGCGAGCTGGCCCAGGTTGCGGTGGGTGCGGGCCAGGTGCAGCAGCACCTGTGGGGCGGCTTCGGCGGCCGGCCCGAGGCGGGCCATCAGGTGGATGAACTCGACCGGATCGAGCTGGTTGATCCGGGAGGTTGGCAGCTTGGCGACGAGCGTCGCGGCCTGCTCAGGGTCGCCGCTGTCGGCTAGCAGGCTGGCCGCCGCTAGTTCGGCGCCCTGCGACATCAGCAGCGGGGCGGCCCGCTGCGCGATGGCCGGGTCGAGCGGCGCCAGCGCGGCGAGGGACTCCCGCGACTCGCTGCACAGCCGTGACCACCCGTTGGCGCCGACGGCGAAAGGGATGCCGGCCCGGATGAGGCGGCGCAGCAGCCCCGGGTGCCCGAGCCCTTCCACCAGCCGGTCGTTGACCATCGGGAACGCTGCGACCTGGGTCAGCAGGTAGCGGTCGGACGGATCGAGGTCGGCGGCGTAGTGGTCCATCAGCTGCCGGATCAGCCCTGGATGGCGCAGCAGGACCGTGGCGGCCGCGATGCGGTCCGGCGTGCGGGCGAGGCGGCGCAGCATCACCAGCAGCAGCGCCACCCAACCGCCGGACAGGTCGTGCAGGGTGGCGGCGAGCCGCGCGCCGTCCTCGTCGCCGATCTCGAGGCGGGCAAGGGCCCCGGCCTCGTCCTGCGTGAGGCGCAGGTCCTGGGTGTTGAACCGTGCGGCGGTGCCCTGGAACTCCATGGCCGCCAGCGGCGCCGGCAGCAGGCGCCCGCTGACGAGGATCCGTGGTGGCTGCGGGCCGTCTTGGGCCAGGTCGGCGAGCCAGGCGGCGGCGTCGTCGGTGAGCGCCTCGGCGTTGTCGACGACCAGCAGGCTGGGCTCCGGCGACGCGGCCAGCAGCGCACCGATCCGCCTGGCGGTGCCGTTCGCGGGCGGGCATGCCCAGTCGGTTGTCTGCTCGGCCGCGTCGAAGATCGACGATGTCAGCTCGTCGATCGTGACCGGGTGGTCGCGAGGTAGGCTCACCTCGATGCTGTTGCCGGTACTGGCACCGACCTGCCGGATCAGGACGCTCTTGCCGAACCCGCCGCCCGCCTCGATGAGGACCGAATGCCTCACGTTGAGGATTTCTCCCACGAGCCGCTGACGTGGAACGAAAGGCACTCGAACCATACGAGGCGAACCCCTCATGCCTGCTGAACCGGCGAGTCCCAGCAGCACCGTCACGCTGGTTTGATTGGACCGTACGCTAACATGAATAGGTGGTAATAACTTCGGCCGTTTGATTAAACGAGCGATGCTCACCGTGACAGAAACATGACAGTGGTCACACGCGCTCCGCGCCGGTGCGCGAGAGCCGGTGCTCCGTGTCGTGACCGGCACCAGGCACGACCTGCCGCCGGGAGGTCAGGTGCCGGCGCCGCGCATCACTCACCTGCTGGTCGACCGACTGACGGACGATGTCGTGGCGGAACTCGTAGACCGCCGTCCGGTCGGGGTGCTGAGAGCCGGCGGCGGTCACCTCGGCCAGGATGCCGATCTCCAGCAACGCCTCCAGCGCATCGAGAGCGGCCAGGACATCGAGGTTTGCCGCGTCCGCGACGGTGTCGAAGCCGAACGACGGGCCCATGACGGCCGCGACCTGCAGCAGCTGGGTGGCGTCCTGGCCGATCGAGGCGAGCTTCGCCGCGACCAGCCTCGCGACGGCCGGTGGTACCGCATCGGGACCGGCCTGGTGCCGCAGCACCTCGAGCAGCATGTACGGATTTCCGCCGCTTCGGGCGTGCGCCCACCGGACCGGGTCACCGTCGGCGGTGCCGGCGGCGGTCCCGAGCTCGGCGGCGAGCATCCGGGCGGCGGCGAAGTCGAGACCGCCAAGCGTCACCTCGGTCCCCTCACCGGTGTGCTCCAGCGGCAGCATCACCTCGTCCATGCAGCCCCTCACCCGGCGCCGGATCGACGTCGGGAGGTCGTTGCGGGCGGCCACGACAACGCACAGCCGCGTGTCGGCGCCGGCGCGCAGCAGATACCGCAGCAGCGCCACCGTCTGCGGGTCGGCCCAGTGCACGTCGTCGATCAGCAGGGCGCAGGGCCGCTCGCCCGCCGCCACCGTCAGCAGCTGGGCGAACGCGGCGAAGACGACCGGCTGCTCCGGCAGCTCACCCGACGGGCACGGCCCGCCGAGCGACGGCAGCAGCATGCGCAGCGGGCCCCGGGCGGCCGGCGAGACGGCGTCCAGCGGGTCGTCCGGCGAGGCGGCGACGTAGCCGTCCAGCGCCTCCACGATCGGCTGGTACGGCACCATCGCGTCCTCATCGCACCGGCCGACCAGCACGAGCCCGCCGTCGGCGGCGACCGCGGCGCCGGCCTCCCGCAGCAGCCGCGTCTTGCCGATCCCGGCCTCACCGGTGACCAGGACAAACTGCCGGCGCCCCCGCGTGGCCCAGGACCAGGCACCGGCCACCGTCGTCATCTGCTGCTCGCGCCCGACGAACGGCACCGGGCGGTGGCGGTACCCGCCGGCGCCACCGCTCGGGACGGCCGGCGCGGACGCCGGGCCGAGCAGCGCCAGATATGCGGCCTCGGTCTCCGGCGAAGGATCGACCCCGAACTCCTCGGCGAGGTGCCGGCGCAGCCGCTGGTACGCCCGCAGGGCCTCGCCCCGGTTGCCCATCGCCTCGCGGACCGCCATGAGGCAGCGGTGGGCGCTCTCCCGTTCGGGTCCGCGGGTTGTCGCCTCCTCGGCGAGCAGCGCGGCCCGAGGATGGTCGCCGGAACGCATCGCCGCCTGGCCGGCCACCTCCAGCGCGGTGACGAGATACTCGGTCAGCCGCTCACGCCGTTCTGCGACCCAGTGCCCCTCATGCTCGGACAGGAACGGGAACCGCAACCGGTCGGCCGCAGCCGCCGCCAGCCGGTCCGCGGTGGCAAAGTCGCCGGCGTCGAGCGCCCCGCGGGCGTCGGTCACCGCCCGCATCGCCTCCTCCACGTCGATGAGCACGTTGCCGTCCAGCGCGAGGACGTACCGGCCGCCGCGCTTGACGAGCGGGTTCACCGGGTGGCTCTGTAGCGGGCCTACGAAGGCGCGGAGCCGGCTGATCAGTGTGCGCAGGGCCGATGCCCAGGTGGGTGGCAGCGCACCCGGCCAGATGACATCGGCCAGCTCGTGCCGGGTCACGCCCTCCGGGCCGGCCAGGGCCAGGCGGGCGAACGCCACCCGGGCCTGCGCGCCATGCAGGTGGTAGACGATGCCGGCGCACCGAACGGCCATCAGGCCCATTAACTCGATCTTCGCTTCCATGTGATCCCGCCCCCCGCAGCCTGAGGATGTCTGTGTGTTTTCTCAGGATCAGCCGAGCGGGTACCACGGGGGTACCGAGCAAGTGTGGTATCGGCCCGCTCCGGAACCATCGGCGGCCCGCACGTGTCTTCTCGGCCGGGCCGCCGGTGCCGAGCGGGCCGTCCGACGGCGCCTGCGGATTGCGGCGCGATTGCACCGGCACTCGTACGGTCCACCGGACGCGCCGAATCACCGACGAACAGGAGCTCACCATGAACCTTCCCACTCTCGAGGTGGCTGTCGACCGCTTGAAGGCCGTGAGCCGGATCTCGGACCTCGATCCCGACACCCCCCTGACCGCTTCCGGTGTCGACTCGCTCGACCTCATGGAGTGGGTCAGCGACATGCAGGAGCGGTACCCGGACCTGGGTGTGGACGCGTCGATTGCCGAACAGGTCGACGACACCATCACGTTCCGCAGCATCCACCAGCAGTTGCTCTCCGCAGCCAACGGCTCGTCTCCGGTCGCCGGCGCGACCGGAGACGCGTGACCGCGGAGCCACGGATGTCCGGCATCGGCATCATCGGCTGGGGCAAGTACGTGCCCGAAGGCAGACTGACCAACTCGGAACTCTCGGCCCGCTTCGGCGTCGACGAGGACTGGGTCGTGCAGCGCACCGGCATCCGGGAACGGCGGGTCGTCGGCCCCGGCGAGACGACCGCCTCCCTGGCCGTCGAAGCCGGCCGTCGTGCGCTGGAGCACGCCGGTTTGCGGCCCGACCAGATCTCCCATCTCATTCTCGCCTCCGGCACGCCGGAGCAACTGTCGCCGGCCACGTCCGCCTTCGTCCAGCGCGAGCTCGGTACGGCAGGCGGCGCCCACGACGTCAACGCTGAGTGCGCCAGCTTCGCCTACGGTTTCGTGGTCGCGGCCGGGCTCATGGCGATCGACCCGCGCCCGATCCTGCTCATCGGGACCGACACGCACTCGCTGGTCGTCAACCCTGAGGACCGGGACCTGAGCGTGCTCATCGGCGACGGCGCCGGCGCGGTCGTCCTGGCCCCGCACAGCCGCAGCTGGCTGCGCGGCTGGGATATGGGCTGCGACGGCTCAAAGGTCGACAGCCTCAAGATCCCCGCCGGCGGCAGCCGGATGCCCGCAACCGAGGAGACGTTGCGCGAGAAGCTGCACTACGCACAGATCAAGGGCAACGAGATTTACCTGCACGCCATCCGGTTCACCGTCGGGTCGGTACGCAAAACCCTGCAGGCGGCACAGCTCGGCCCCCAGGACATCGACCACCTGCTGCCGCACCAGGCGAACCTGCGCATCATCGACTCGATCGTGGAGCACAGCGGTGTGCCCCGGGACCGGCTGATCACCAACATCGAGTACTACGGCAACACCGGGGCGGGCTCGATGCCGATCGCCCTGGCCGAGGCACTGGACGCGGGACGCATCCAGAAGGGTGACCGGGTCATGTTTGCGGCGTTCGGCGCCGGGATGGTCTGGGTCACCGCGCTGATCGAGTGGGGCGCGGGCGAGCCGACGGAGTGGCGGTCATGACGCAATCCACCATGGACGGACGGCAGGTCTCGGCGCCGCGCCCGGAGAAGCCGGTCGCGCTGGTGACCGGTGCGTCCGGCGGCTTCGGCGCCGCCGTGGCGATCGAGCTCGACCGGCTAGGGTGCCGTGTCGCGCTGCACTACAACAGCGCCGCCGACGGCGCCCGAGAGGTCAGCGAGCAGCTCACGAACGACTCGACGGTCGTGCAGGCGAACGTCGGGGACTGGGAGTCGGTCAGCGCCATGCACCGGCGGATCACCGAGCAGCTCGGCGAGGTCGACATCCTCGTCAGCAACGCAGCCATCCGCAAGGACGCGCTGATGATGAGCCAGGCGCCGGACGTGTGGGCCGAGGTCATCCAGACGAACCTGCTGGGCACATTCCACGCGTGCCGGGCGGTGCTGCCGTCGATGGTGAAGCGGCGGTGGGGCCGGATCATCAACGTGGTGTCGCCGTCGGCGCTCGTCGCCACGTCCGGGCAGACCGCCTACGCCGCCTCGAAGTCCGGCGTCATCGCGCTGACCCGCACCCTCGCCACCGAGTGTGGCCGGCGCGGGGTGACGGTCAACGCCATCTCGCCCGGCTTCATGGAGACGCGGATGACGGCGAACGCCACCGACAAGTTCCGGCAGAACCTCACCGCGAACCTGCCGGTCCCGCGGCTCACCACCCCCGAGGAGGTCGCGCCGACGGTCGGCGTCTTCCTCGACAACGGGTACCTGACCGGCCAGGTGCTCAGCGTCGACGGCGGGATCTCCCTCATCTGACGGCACACCCGTCCAGCCGGAGGACAGCGACATGACGGTCACCGACCTGACGAACGGCACGGCACGGCTGCTGCTCTGGGCGGGAGCCGACCCGGCAGCCGAACGTGCCGCCCGGGCCGCGGTGACCGACGCGGCACGCACCGGGGCCCCGATCCCCCGTCCGGTTCCGGGGCCCGTGCGCGGGGCGGTCGTCACGACGCCGGCCCGCGCCCTCGACGACATCGTGGCCGCCCCCGTGCGGCAGGTGCCGGCCGGCGGACCCCGGCCGGCCGTCCTATTGCTGCCCGGCCAGGGTTCCCAGCACGACGGCATGGCGGTGAGTCTGTACCACGACGAGCCCGTGTTCCGCTCCGCCGTCGACGACGTGTTCGAGGCGTGGGGACCCGGCGGTGCGGACATCCGCGTCGACTGGCTCGGCACCGGCACCGGTCCAGGCATCTCGATCGACGACCCCCGCCGGGCCCAGCCGCTGCTCTTCGCCGTCGACCACGGGCTGGGCCGGCTGCTGCTGAGCTGGGGCGTCAGACCGGCCGAGGTGCTCGGGCACAGCGCCGGAGAGATCGTGGCGGCGACCCTCGCCGGGGTGTTCACCGTCGCCGAGGCCGTCGCCATGGTGCGCGGCCGGGTGAGCGCCGCCGTTGCGGTCCCTGCGGGCGGAATGCTCGCCGTGGCCGCGTCCGCCGACGAACTGCAGTCGTACCTGATCGGGCAGGTCGCCGTCGGGGCCGTCAACGCCGACCGCCGCACGATGCTCGCCGGGCCGGACGCCGAACTCGCCGTCGCCGCGGCGCGGCTGACCGCCGACGGGTTCATGGTCCGGCGGGTGCCGTCGACCGTCCCGTTCCACAGCCCTGCCATGGAACCGGCCGTCGCCGCAGCGCAGCTGTCGTTCCGCGCGTCGCCGAAGCCGCCGGCGTTTCCCGTCCGGTCCGGCTACACCGCTCGGCCGATCACCGACGAGGAGGCCGGCGACGCCCGGTTCTGGGCCCGGCAGGCGGCCGACACCGTCCACTTCAAACTCGCGCTGGGCGCGCTGCTCGACGAGGGCGACCGGCTGCTCGTGGAGTGCGGGCCGGGTCGCGTCCTGTCGTCCTTCGCCCTGCGCCAGCCGGCCGTGCGGGCCGGGGGCAGCAGAGTGGTTCCGATGCTGCCCGGCGACCGGCCCGACCGGCCCGCGACGCTCGAGGCCGCGGCGGCGCTGTGGTGCGAGGGTCACGACCTGAACGTGACGGCACTTTAACCGAAGGTGATCAACGGCCAGACGATCGAACATGGTCGTTATGTCTGGTTAAACCCATGCGCCCGGTCCGGACCCGTGCATTCCTGACGGTCGTGAAATCGCACGACGCCGTTATCTCCGCGACGGGTTCCCACCGACGAAAGCCTATTCTCGCTGACGCCCCGCATTCGCCGCCGCAGTGACCGAAGCCGGCTTTTGATGCCCCTGCTCGCGGCCGTGCTGGACGGCACGAAGACGATGATCACCCCCTGCAGGACGGCAAGTTCCGTGCGCCGCTGCCGACCGCCGGTGACCGGGCGCGGTGACCGGGCGCGGTGACCGGGCGCGGTGACCGGGCGCGGTGACCGGGCGCGGTGACCGGGCGCGGTGACCGGGCGCGGTGACCGGGCGCGGTGACCGGGCGCGGTGACCGGCCGATCGTAGAGATCGAACTGTCCGGCGTCCCGGGTCTGCCGCCTCGGTGACGTCGACCGCCGGCACGCCCGCACCAGAGATGAGGGCGAGGACTGGGTCGTGGCGGGCCGGGCACGAGCGATCCCGACGCGGGACCGGCCTCCCGCACCCGGTTTTCGGCAGCCCGGGTTTCCTGGCCGGCGGACACATCGGTGGTGCGGCCAACGGTTGCGAGTGTTCGTGCGATACAGACGCCACAACGAGAACAACGGTGGTCCGGCACCCTGCGGGCCGGACCACCGTCGGAGGAGAGTCAGCTCAAGCGGCTTTCCACACACCGGTGGGGGCGACCTCCGCCACCCAATCCGCGAAGTCGCGGGGCTTGCGGCCGAGGGCGCGCTCGACACCGTCGGTGAGGGAGCTGTTGCGGCCGTCGAAGAACTCGGAGATCAGGGTGGCCAGCGGGTCGGCGAACTCGCGCGGGGCACCGTCGGCGACGACGGCGTCGGCGAACTCGTCGCGGGTGATGGGCTGGTAGCGCAGCTCGCGACCGGTCGCGCGGGCGATCTCGGCGACGCCCTCGGCGAACGTCCACAGGCGCGGGCCGGTCAGCTCGTAGCGCTGCCCGACGTGGCGGTCCTCGGTGAGGGCGGCCACGACGACGTCAGCGATGTCGTTGGCGTCGATGAACGGGTCGGAGTTGTCACCGCACGGCAGGGCCAGCACGCCCTGACGCAGCGGCTCGAGGAAAACCCCCTCGTCGAAGTTCTGGTTGAAAGAGGCCGGGGCGACGATGGTCCACTCCACCGGGAGACTCGTGACGGCGTCCTCGCAGAGCACGGCCTCCTCCTGGTTGCGGGCCGACAGCAGAACCAGGCGCTGCACGCCGGCGTCGGCGGCGATGCGGGCAACGGTGCCGACCGACTCACTGGCGCCGGGCCACTCGACCTCGGGGTAGAACATGATGTAGGCGGACTTGACACCGGTGAAGATGCCGCTGTTCCAGGTGTCGGGCTTCTCCCAGTCGAACGGGGGCACGCCGCTGCGGGAGGCGACCTTGACGTTGACGCCGCGCTTGTCGAGCTTCTGGGTGACCCGGCGACCGACGCGACCGGTGCCACCGATGACCAATGTCGTGTTTTCGTTTGCCATGGATATAGTGTTACCCGCGCCATCTGGACGGTCCATGGCCGAGATTCTGGGATGCATAATCCATCGTCTAGTATTGACGACGTGGACGCACTCGCAGGATTGCTCGAAGGGCCGCGGGCCAGCGGGGCTTTTCTCCTCCGCGTCGTCCTGGACCCGCCATGGTCGATCCGGGTCCAGGACAGGTCCCCCTTGTGCCTCGCCGCGGTGCTCAGCGGTGAGGCGTATGTGCAGCCGGACCATGGCGAGGTGGTGCGGCTCGGGCCGGGCGACGTCGCCATCGTCCGCGGCCCCGACCCCTATGTGCTCAGCGACGGCAGCGCGACCCCGCCCCAGGTCATCGTGCACCCCGGCCAGCAGTGCCTCACCCCCGAAGGCGTCGAGTTGCGCGAACGCATGGCGCTGGGGGTCCGCACGTGGGGCAGCAACCCCGACGGCTCCGTGCAGATGCTGCTGGGGGTGTACGAAGAGGTCGGCGCAGTCGGCCAGCGCCTGCTCGACGTGCTGCCGCCGCTGCTGGTCGTGTCCGACGACTCGTGGGACTCCATGCTGATCCCGATCCTCGCCGGCGAGGTCACCCGGACCGGGCCGGCGCAGGGCGTCGTGCTGGACCGCCTGCTGGACCTGCTGCTCATCTCCGTGCTGCGGGTGTGGTTCGACCGTCCCGACTCCGAGGCCCCGGCGTGGTATCGGGCCCAGGCCCATCCGATCGCCGGCGAGGCGCTGCGGCTGTTCCACGAGGACCCGGCCGGCGACTGGACCCTCGCCAGGGTCGCCGCCGAAGTCGGAGTGTCGCGGGCGACGCTCGCTGAGTGCTTCCGCAACACCGTCGGCACGCCGCCGATGACGTATCTCATGGAGTGGCGCCTGGCCCTGGCCGCGGACCTGCTGCGCCAGTCCGACGCCACGCTCAACGCCGTCGCCCGGCAGGTCGGCTACGGCAGCGGATTCGCCCTCAGCTCGGCGTTCAAGCGGGTCTACGGCGTCAGCCCGCAGGAGCACCGTGCCGCCGCCATGGCGCAGTAGACGGCAATGTCACCGTCCAATGGACGGTGACATGGAAGCCGGCCGGCCCGGCGGCGGCCGGCCCTGGTCTCAGGGGCCGAGCGCCGTACCGGGCCGGGCGGTCGAGCAGTCGCGGGGACGGCCGGCGTGTCTCGGGCAGGCCACCGACGCGGAAGGGGGGTCGCCGGTGGCCTGGCCTCACGCCTGTCCCTCGGCGCTGTCAGGCTTCGCCTGCGACTGCTCCGGTGTGTCGGGGAACAGGACATCGGGTTGTTTGGCCAGTTCGCGCATCATGGCCCGCGGGTCCGGCACCAGCCGCCGGGTGGCGAGATCGAGCAGCCCGATCGTGTTCTCGAACCGGGCGACCGCGATCCCGCCGGGGGTCTGGAACCGTTGCACCAGCTCGATGAGCTGGCCCTTGCCGCCGCTGATGACGCAGCTGACATCGACGTGGTCGCCGGCGCGCAGCTCACGCTGGAACCGGACGGTCGCCTTGAGCAGCACCGGGCCGAGCCCGGCGTCGGCCAGCACGTCCGGGGTGAGGCCGGCCGCCTGCAGGAACTCCCAGCGGGCGTGCTCGGCGTACTGCGTGTAGACGGCCTGGTTGACGTGACCCTGCCGGTCGACCTCGTAGGCCCGCGCCTGGAGGCGGACGCTGAACGCTGTGCTCATGTTCAGAGCCCGACCGGGTCGTCGATAACGATCCGCCAGGTGCCGTCGACCTGCTGCCGGGACACCACGGTGCCCTTGCCGCGCAGATCGATCGCCTGGCCGTCCTCGTGCTCGCCGACCAGATGCCAGTCGGCGTGCGTCATGGCGATGTCGCCGGTCCGCATGATGCTGGTCATCGTGATGTCCGCGGCGGTGATAGCGGCGAACATCGGCTTGAGTTCGGCGGTGACGGCTTCGAGACCCACTGCCTGCCGGCCGTCCGGCGGCTGGACGAGGATGCCGTCCGGCTCGTACAGGTCGAGCATGGCCTGCATGTCGTTGGAGTTGAAGGACTCGGCGATGAGGCCGGGGATGTCTTCCGGACGCTGTGCTGGCATGTCTGGGTCTCCTTAAGGCAGGCTCAGGATCAGCTGAAGATGCCCTGGCCAGGCGTGAGGATGCCGGCCGGGTCGTACTGGCGCTTCATTTCGACGAGCGCGCTCCAGCGCGAGCCGTAGTGAGTCCGCCAGTCGGTGCGGGTCATCGAAGGCACGGCACCGACGAGGTACCGCTTGGCGCCGAGGCTGACACCCCGGTCGTAGAAGCGGCGGTTCTGCACCAGCATGCCCGGGGTGTCCGGGTGGTCCGGCGCAGGGATGCGGATGAGGCTGACCTCGAAGAACTCGGTGGTGGAGCAGCGGGGCAGGACGAAGTTCTCGCGGGTGAGCGGCCGGGCGCTCATCGGCGAGATCCGGATCGGGCCGGGGCCCATCTGGTCGGGGGTGAGCTCGCCGAGGACGGTGTCGAGGTACGCGGGGGTGTTCTCGGTGCTGACGAACATCATCAGCCACGGCTTCTTGCTGCCCCAGAACCCGGCGGCCTTGAGCGCGGCCCAGTTCGGGTCGAAGCGCAGCAGCCAGTCACGGAACGGCATGTCGGTGGTCGGGCCGGCGACGGCCTGCGGCGACAGCACGGCCCGCAGTGCGGCAACGTCGGGCTGGGCGGGTGAGGAGAAGAACATGCCGAGCGCGAGCCGGTACGTCCAACCGCCACCGGCTTTCGGTTCGGCGTAGCCGTTCTGATCGTCGACAACCTTGGCACGCATGACGGCGAGCGAGTCGCGCAGGAACGTCGCGCGGTCGGTGTAGGTGAACTCCAGCGAACGGGCGGTCGTCTTGGCGGGGATCAACTTGACGCCGGCCCGCACGATGATGCCGTACTGACCGCCGCCAATGAGCACGGCCTCGAACAGGTCGGGGTTGTTGCTGCGGGAGCACGTGACCAGTTCGCCGGTACCCGTGACGACCTGGATCCATCTGACATTGTCGGCCTGCGAGCCGTAACGCTGGCTGGTCCCGCCGAGGCCGCCGACGCTGAGGGTACCGCCGATCGACAGATGGGCGAAGTCGTTGTAGACAGGCAGGGTCTGGCCGGACTCGAGCGCCCGCAGCGCCAGGGTCGACCAGGTGACACCGGCGTCGACGTCGGCGATGCCGTCGCCGATGCTGTGGATCCTGCCGAGCGGCTTCGGGTCGATGGCGATGCCGCCGTCGACAAGAGCCTGACCATAGTGCGAGTGGGAGTGGCGGCCCTCGCTGCCGGTGCCGCTCTGACCGTTGATGGCCACCGCGATCCGGTTGCTGCGGGCATAGCGGACGATCTTCTTGATGTCGTCGACCGAGCCGGGCGTCAGCACCGCCTGAGGGCGCCGCGTGACCAAGTGGCCGAAGTCCTCAGTGAAGGGAGATGGGTCGGCGGGCAGCACGAGGGTGCCGTCCAATGTGGGGATCTGCGCGATGCCTGCCGTCGAACCGGGGGCGGTGGCCCACGCGCGCGCACTGGGATTCCACCCCAGGACCGCCGCACCCGCTCCGACAGTGAGGCTGGACAGGAACTTTCGGCGAGTGAGATCGATCTGCATGCCTCGTTGGTACGCCCGGGATCGCAAAGGAAACGCAAACCCGCCCGCGCCGTCCATATTCGACCGGGTTGTTTCCCTTTCCTGCTCACAAGCCACCGTTCCATGGCGTTACATCGGCGATTTCGCAAGCAAACAGGCGTATTTCGTATGGGAAATTGGCCCGGTCAGTCGCCGCACCATCGAGGACGGGGCGTCGACCCGGCGGAACGCACGGAGATGAGGCTGACGCCGCCTGGTGCGGACGGATGGCGCTTCTGGTCGCATCGTCGACGTGCAGGGCACCGGACCGAGGTGATCATGAACCTGCTGACAGAGACCGGCCACAACGGGCTTACCGTCGATGACATCGCCGCCTGCGCCCGCGCCAGCAGCGCACCGTCTACCGACGGTGGCCTACAGAAGCGGACCTGGTCATCGCGGCCGTGGCGCACAACCTGCGGCACATCGCCGTGCCGCTGGACACCGTCAGCCTGCTCGCCAAGGCCAGCCGCGACCTGGCCGAACCGCACGCCGCCATGGCATAGGCCCGCACCGCCTACCTCTGACCGTCGCCGGGTCGGGTCGAGCTCCGCCGCGAAATACGCGCTCGCGGCCTTCAGGATCTCATTCGCCCGCCGCAACTCGGCGACTTCCCTGCGCAGCCGGCGGTTCTCCTCGACCGTCTCGCTGGTCGGCCGGTCGTGACGCTCACCCGTGTCGACCTCGGCTTGGCGGATCCAGTTCCTGAGCGCCTCGTGATGCACGCCGAGCTGCTCGGCCAGACGCCGGATCACCGGCTTCGGGTCCGACTCGCGATACAGGCGCACAGCGCGCTGACGTAGCTCATCGGGGTACTTCTTCGGTGCTGCCACGGACAACTTCCTCCCCACGGCCATCAGACCATGATCAAAAAGATCCATGAAAGCGGGGGTGGCTCACCGATCACCGACCTCGCAATCCTGATACGCCTGAACGTCCACCGACATGACCGACTCGGTGGATTCCTCCACGAATGCGACACGCTGCTCGGCCTGCCCAGCGCGGATGAGGTTTTCGGCACCCGCATGGTCGACAAGAGAGGTGCCGTTAGATCCGCACTCCCGCCAACACCGCTGCCACTCTGTCCAAATAGCCCTATCTGAACCACATCACCCTATAGGCCGGAGAATTTAAAAACTTCCGGATTGCCAGTGCGATCCAGCATTCCTGTCGACAGGTAGAGGAGCGGCATCCCAGTACGAGGGAATCGATTTGCCCAAGCTTGACGTGACTTCCGACAGCGATCATCATGTGTCGCAGCCCGTTGGACACGATCATGAAACGGGCCCAGGGTAGCGGTCGACTGTTCCGCCTCGATGCGGCCGGCCGTCGACTCACCGAGCCCGCGAACCGGCATCGCCGGGCGACAAGAATTCCACGTCAGTCGGTCGGCCGAGCCGAGGATGTTAACGCTAACAGCAGAGAGTACAGCACCAATGCACACCCCTCGTCCATCTGCGGACCCCGAGTACCCGCCGAGCAACCAGCCCGACATCCGGACACCGCCCATGTCCAGCAACGGCCATCCGCCGGTAAAACGCCGGCTCACGCCCTTGGACGAGGCGATGCGCCGACTGCTGGGCCTGCCCGCACCAGCAACCCGACGGATCACCATCGAGCGCGACCTGCCAGTACCGATGCGCGACGGCGTTTGCCTGCCCGCCGACCACTACAGTCCCGCCACCGACCGAGGGAAGTCGCCGACCATTCTTATCCGCACCCCGTACGGGCGCGGCGGAAGCAACCCGCGCGTCGCCCGCGCGGTCGCCGCGCAGGGATTCCACGTCGTACTGCAGTCCTGCCGCGGCACCGCAGCGGGCACTGGCGAGTTCGCGCCGATGCGGCACGAACGGGCGGACGGTCTGGATACGATTGCGTGGCTGGCCGACCAGCCGTGGTACACAGGCCAACTTTGTGTCTTCGGCTTCAGCTATTGCGGTTACGCCACATGGGGGTTCGCGGCCGACGCCGGTGATCAGCTCGTCGCGTTGATGATGGCCGCGACCGCCGCCCAGTTCACCGGCTCCCTCTACACCGGCGGGGCGTTCTCCCTCGACAGCGCGCTGACCTGGGTGTGGGGACTGGGCGCGCTGGGATCGGACCCCGAACGCCAGCCAACCCTCATCGAGTCGTGGCTGCGCCGCTCCCGACTTCACGCTGCTCTTGCCCACCTGCCGCTGGCGGAAGCCGACCGGGTCGCGACGGGACAGCGAGTCGGCTTTTTCCAGGAATGGCTGGCAGAAAACGACACCGCCGGAGAGTACTGGCTCGAACGCGATCACCGGTCACGCGTGACCGACGTACAGGCACCGATCCACATGATCGGGGGCTGGTACGACGTCATGCTGCCCTGCCAACTCGACGACTACGCAGCTCTGTGCAAAGCCGGTCGCCCGCCTCATCTGACGATCGGGCCCTGGAAACACAACAGCTCCGGCTTCTTCCGATGCTTGGTGAGCGAGGCCGTGGCCTGGTACAAGGCCAACGCCGAGGGCCGGCCCGTACGCGAACACCCGGTTCGGGTGCACATCGGCGGCTCGAACCAGTGGCGCGACTACCCGCAATGGCCGCCACCCGGGGCCCGGCCCAAGCCGTGGTACCTGCACGCCGGCGGAGGGCTACACACCACGCCAGCAGCTTGGGACGGCCGCGATGTCTTCACCTACGACCCCAACGACCCCACGCCCGCGCTCGGCGGTCCTCGACTCGCCG
Source organism: Micromonospora sp. KC213 (assembly GCF_004348325.1). Lineage (GTDB taxonomy): Bacteria > Actinomycetota > Actinomycetes > Mycobacteriales > Micromonosporaceae > Micromonospora. Next base: position 34,016 of record NZ_SMKF01000007.1, read on the forward strand.
CCGCAGCAGCCGGGCGACAGGACAACCGACGCCTGGAAGCGCGACCGGATGTACGCACCTACACCAGCGATCCGCTCGACGCCGTGGTCGAGGTGCTCGGCCCCGTCACCGCGACGGTATACGTCGGCGCGTCGCGGGACCACTTCGACATCTTCGTACGCTTGTGTGACGTAGACACATCCGGCCGCTCGTGGAACGTGTGCGACGGGCTCACCCGGGTGAGCGCGAGCGCAGCGGACACCTCCGGCGTCCGGCGAGTCGAGGTCACCCTGTGGCCAACGGCCTACCACTTCAAGCCGGGGCACCGCATCCGCATCCAGATCAGTGGAGGAGCGCATCCGCGTTTCGCACGCAACCCCGGAACAGGTGCCGCGCTGGGAGAACCGAGCGATCTGGTGCCCGTACGACTTGAGGTTCACACGTCACCGCTGTACGAGTCGGCGATCGCCCTCTCCGTAGCACCCTGACGCTGTTCCTGCGGCACCCGCAGCTCGGGTGGCGGCAGCTACGCCGTATGTCAGCTCTGCTGACCACGAACGCCGTGCCGATGTCCAGGCCACCCCGCACCCGGTGCGCGGCGGCACGACTGCCGCAGCGGCCAACCCGACCGCCAGCGACGACGCCACCTCACGGTGCGCGCAAACCAATCGACATAGCATCTTTCCTTTCGTCATTTTGGGCCCGCTGACATGAAGCGGGCCACATCGGCTCACTCCGGGTGGAATGCGGCGTCCGTAAGCGGGCCCCCGAGACAAAATAGTCGCTTTTCTATGTTAGCGCTAACATTGAGGGTCGAATCTCGGCCCGCACGTCAACCGTCAATGCGGCACCCGGGTTGGGTGCGCAGCTCCCCCGCGGCGCCGGTCGCCCGGCACCCGACATGCGGCTCGACGGGACCCGCGGCGCTGCCACATCAGGCCCGGACGAGCGATGACCGGCTGCCCGCCGGTCGGTTACACGTTTCGCATCCAACGAGTTGCGGCACATCCTCAGCGATCAGCGTGGGGCAAGTCAACACCCGCGCTTCGCAACTGTGGCAGGTTGCGGAGATCATCACCGCCAGCCACCACAAGCAAGGAAAGCCCTGCCTGAAGCCTTGATCGAAGAAATTGAGATCCAGTCCGACGCGGTTCACCCTGCTCGTCCAACTGCTCACGGGCCTCGGCACCCCGACCCACGATGCCGACCACGCGGCCAGCGACCATCCCGGTCCCGCTCCGCCATCGGCCCACCTCGACGGAAGCTGCAGCGAGCCGCGCAGGGGCGGGCCGCCCGCCGCCGGTTGCACCGGTGGCAAAGTATTGACGGCCGCGCCAGGCGCACCTAGCCTGTGCCCTTGACGTCAGAGTTGTGAACGCTAACACACAATCGAAACATCCATGACCCCATGAGGGCGCTGACCAAGCGTCAGCGCTAACGGCTCCCCTGGTCCTTCCTTTCGCTCCATCATCTTCAAGAAGACGCCCTACATGAGCAGGCCCGCCGCAGCGGCAAGCGTCTCAACATCGTCGGCGCTTCCACTGCCGGACTTCGCCCTGGTGGAACAGCACACCTGCGGCACGGCCACCAGCTCCAACGGTCACGCATCTGACGCACCTCACTGTTCCTAAAGGAGACAAATGCCGAAGATCCTGGTCAGACTAGTGGCGATGTTGTCTGCTGCCTGTCTGCTGTTCACATCCTGGTCGGTGACCGCACCGCGGCGGGCCGTCGCCGCCGACCCGGGCTACCTGATGGTCCACTTCATCGGTGAGGGGTCGACCGGTCAGCAGATCTACCTCTCGCACAGCACGGACGGCCTGCACTGGAACGACCTCAACGACGGAGCGTCGATCCTGCGCTCCCCGCTCGGCACGCGCGGGGTGCGCGACCCCGCACTGGTCCGCTCCCCGGACGGCAGCAAGTACTGGATCATCGCGACCGACCTGTGCTGGGGCTGCGGGTCGACGGTGGACGGCTCCATCAACAACGGCAGCCGCAGCTTCGTGGTATGGGAGTCGACGGATCTGATCACCTGGTCGGAACCGTGGCTGCTCAACGTCGCCGGCGCGATCCCCGACGGACGCAACGCCTGGGCGCCGGAGGCGATCTGGAACCCCGACACCAACGACTACGTCCTGTACTGGGCGACGAACGTGCCACTCGACGGCAAGACGAAGCACCGCATTTTCTACACCCACACCACCGACTTCCGCACCATCACCACCCCGCGGATCTACATCGACCGCCCCGGCACCCAGGAACTCATCGACACCCAGATCGTCGAACTGCCGGCCGGCGTCGGCAACTACCGCTACGTACGGGCCTCCGGCGACGGCCAGATCACCCTCGAAGGCAGCAACTCCATCCTCGGCACCTGGACCAACCTCGGCAACCTCTCCGGCATCGGCCTGACCGGCTCCCAGGTCGAAGGCCCGATGTGGATGAAGTTCCGCGACCGCAACGAGTGGGCCCTCTACCTCGACCAGTACTCCTCCGGACGCGGATACATGCCCGTCACGACGACAAACCCCTCCGCCGTAAGCACCTACCAGATCCCGGCATCGGGAAGCTACAACATGGGCGCCACCAAGAAGCGCCACGGCTCCATCATGACCCTCACCGCCGCCGAGGAAGGCCGCGTCCTCGCCCGCTGGCCCAGCACCCCGGCCAAGCGGCTCCAGTCGTACAACTTCCCCGACCGATACGTGCGCCACGCCAACTACGACGTACGCATCGACCAGAACATCACCGGCCCCGACGCCCAGTTCCGGCTACGGCCCGGCCTCACCGGCACCGGCACCGTCTCCTTCGAGTCGGTCAACTTCCCCGGCTACTTCCTGCGCCACGCCAACTACGACTTCCAACTGGTCCGCAACGACGGCACCGCCCAGTTCGCCGCCGACGCCACCTTCCTGCAGGTCGCCGGCCTCGCCGACCCGACCTGGTCCTCCTTCCAGTCATACAGCCACCCCGACCGCTACATCCGCCACTACGCCTACCAACTCCGCCTCGACCCGATCACCACCACAACCGCACGCGGCGACGCCACCTTCCGCGTAACCAACTGACCCGACCGTGATGCCGGCGCCCTCACCGCCACCCGTCCCTGCGGGGAGAGCGCCGGCATCCCTCACAAGCGATCCCCGTCTCCCTGACCAGCAACCACCACCCGGACGTGGCAGCCCAGCACTCGGCGAAGGACTTCCGGCCGCCGCTGACCGCCGACGTTCCGGACCGGCCTGGCCTGGAGCCGACCAACCAGCGCGCCGTTGATGACTCCCATGACGAGCCGGGCCTGCCTCCGAGCTGTTCCCGGAGTACGTCGCAAATCCGCGTTACGAGTAGTAGCTGCGCGAGGAGCGTTCGGGCAGGCTCCTGGGCGAATGAAACCCGTCCCGCCCCTGCGTACACTGCGGTGGCGCTGGTCGAGGACGTATCGCACGTCGTGGACGGGCCCGCCGATGCGTGCCGACGGTGCGTGATCGGGATCCGTTGATCAGTGCGTGACAAGGCGCGGTGGACGTCAGTGGCCCGGTACGGCTGCGATCGACGGGTGGGAGGTAGACGACCGTGGGCGACCGACAGCGGCGCGCCTTCGAGCGATGGTTCGATCGCCAGGGGCTGCCCAGTTTCACTGTCGGTGTCCGCCCACTGACAGCCGCTCGCGTACTGCCGCCCCTGGTGCTGATCTCGACCTGGGAGCTTCTGTCCACCGCCCTGGACGCACTGCAGCAGGGCGGGCCGCAGGCGGAGCAGCCGTTGCGCCCCCTGCAGCTCCTTGTCCTGGTGGCGCTCCTGGTCCTACCGTTGCTGGCGGCCCGATGGGCGGCTCGGCGGATCGATTCCACCACGTCCCGAACGCTGCCGGTCGTTACCGCGGTCGTGGCGACCGCGGTTGCCGTCGTGCTCGCGCCGTATCTGAACGCCCTGATGGGCAACGACTTCGTCAGCGATGTTGCCGGCAACATCGCTGCCACTGCCGTGCTGGTCCTTCTGAACTACCTGGGCGTCGGGTCGCTTCTTGCCTGGTCGGTGCGCGAAGGGCTGCGGCAGACAACGGCGCTGCGAGAGATGACCGGGCGTGCGCTGCCCCTGTTTGTCCTGCTGTCCGTATTCGGCTTCCTGGCCGCCGAGGTATGGCAGGTCGTGTCCGCACTCGACGGGTCACGGTTCTGGGCCATGGCGGCCGTGCTGACCTGCGCGGCGGCCGGCTTTTCGGCGACGATCTCCTTCAGCGAGATGAAGGAGATCGTCGCCTCGGATTATCCGCGCGAGGCGATTGCCGCCCTCGCCCACGAGGCGGATCGGCCGTCTGGGGTCTTGCCGAACGGGGACGCGCACCCGCCGCGCCGGCCTGTGTCCCGCCGCGAGCGGGTCAACATCGTCGCCAAGCTGGCGTTGGCCCAGACCTTCCAGGCGGTGTTGTTCTCGCTGGTCGTGTTCGTGTTCTTCGTGATCTTCGGCATGGCGGCGATCGGCACAGACATCATCGAGACCTGGACCGGTCGTGTGCCACAGGTGGCGCAGGTTCTCGGTATCGAGGTGTTCGCGTCATGGGAGCTGGTCCGGACCGCTGCTTTTCTCGCCATGCTGTCCATGGTGTATTTCGCGGCATCGACCTCGACAGACCCGAAGTACCGGACCGCCTTCTACGACCCGTTGTCGCGCAGCATCTCCCTGAGCCTGCTGGTCCGTGACAACTATCTGGCCCGGGTCCGCCCGCCCGGAACGCGGCGGCGTAGGCGCGGCCGGCGAGGAGGTCCGCCCGCTGTGGTTGCTCCTGCCGATGAGCTGCCCGGCCAGGGCCTGTCCCAGCAGTAGCTCTCGGAGGGCCGAGAACCGGGCTGTGACTGGTGCCGACTCTGGTTAGATGTCGAGAATCAGTGCACGATGCTCGGAGACCTCTGGCTCGGCCAGGATCTCGAACCGTTTGACGGCGGCGACGTCGGAGACCAGTAGGTAGCTCGTGTGTCGCACCGGCTTACGGTAGTGCGACGACCGGGTGTCAGCCGTGCCGACCAGGTCGGTGAGACCGAGTTCGGCCAGCACGCCGAACGTTTCGCTGTCGGACAGCAGGGTGAAGTCCCCGCAGACCACCACCAGGTCGCGAGGATCGCGTCTCCGGCGTACCAGATCCGCGAGCCGCCCGGCCTGCCGACGCCGTGCCGGAGTATCACCCTTGCCCGCCGGGTCGCGTCGCCCATGTACCTGCACGACCCACACCGACCGGCCGTCGGCCCCGGTCAACGGTACGCACGACACTCCTCCCCCACGCATCCGTGTCGAGCACGCCATCGGGCACCCGAAGAACTGGCGAATCCTGGGCCGCTACCACGGCCGACGCGAATCCTTCGACGCCGGCATCCGCGCGATCGCCGGCCTCCTGTCCGAGCACCAACACACCGACCGCATCGAGCACAACACCCGGCGAATCAGGGCCCTACCCGCTGCACCCAAAGTTCGATGAGACGGTGCTGCTCCTTCTACCGTCAACCGTGCACGAGGTCGAAGTTGCTGCGTGACCACCAGGTGCGGTCGAGGACTCCCAGCGGGATGCCGGTTTCCTCCGGTCAAGAGGGCGGCGGTGGCTCGGCGCAGGCCCTCACCGAGAAGGCCCGCGCCTTCGTGGGCGACGCCTGGCCGCCCGTTTGGATCCACTTGGTGTCCCACATCCTCGTCTGAAATCTCCACGCTCCTGATGTGGCCCATCCCCGATACAAGGCGCCGGTGCACGCTCGCTGGACCGACCGACGCGCAGCGGCTTCGACCGGTGATGGAAGGTGGACTTCACCCCCGGCAAGTCACTCTGCTAGGCGGTACGGACGGCGAGTTTGGGTGGGGCGATGATGCTGGTTTGGCAGGAGCCATTTGCCTGGCAGATGGCATCCAGTACCGCACCGACGAAACCGGCCGCGCCCGCGGCGAAGAATGCGGCGACAGCCGCCTGGGCGACAACGGTGGCCGAGAGCGTTGTCAACGCCGCGATAGCCTCGACGATGGTGAAGCCGGCGACGGCTGTGACGGCGGGGGCGCTGACGCCGCCGGTGGCGATGCAGGCGGCGGCGACGAGGACGAAGGCGGCCGCGGCGCCGCCACAGACGAGGCCCTTGCAGAGGGCACAGCTCAGCCAGGTCGCTCGCGCGTCCTCAGTGAACTCCGCGACCTCCGAGAATTTGATGCTCTGTAGCCAGGTGGTGAGCTGGTCGCCCCCGCTGGGCGCGCTGGACACGGTCACACCCAGGTTTTCCAGAGCGGATTCCGGAAGCCCGGCGGCACTGAGCAGGTCCATCGCGTTGTTGTCCCATTGCTGCTGCAGGGTGGGACTCGCGCTCACGATCGACAGGACAACCTGCACGATCTGGCCGACGTCAATGGCCTGGTTGAGCAGCTTATACGGGATCGGCTTCTGACTGTCCGGGGTGATCTCCACGTTGGTTTCGTCGAGAACCTTGATGTCGATCGAACCTATCACCTCGAACTGGATCTGTGTGGGGCCGTTGACCTGCACGATGTCATAGCGATTTTGTCGGTTCACCTGGACCAATGTCAGCGACCCGGCGTCACCGCAGGAGACCACGTAGCTGGCGCCTACGCCGCCAAGTTGGGCGCCCAGCTGTTGGGGGCCGGCGTTGGCGCCCAGACCACCCCAGATCCTTCCTGGCTCGTCGAGAGTACTGATGCTGTTAATGCTCCACATGACAGTTGAGGCCCTTTCGACTCTGCTCTAGAGGCTTCGCGCTCCTTGCGGCGATCACCACTTACGAAGATATCTAGGACACACCCCTGGTCTCATTTCACGCCCTTCCACAGAAACCATCCAGGTGGGCTACCCACATGATTCGTTCCTGAAGATTCGGCCAGTGCCCGTGACGAAGGGTCGCGCGAACTGCGCGGGCCATGTGCCCTGCTCGAGATTTCGCTGCACCCGTAGACCGTGCCCCGGCCACACACCACTCGCCGAGGATGTTGGGGCTGTCTCGCTAACGGCGTTTCCGGCGATCTTGGTTAGTAGGTTCCAGCGGCTGGGAAGCGGTCGCTGAAGGTGATGGCGAAGGCTTTCAACGCGGGTTTCCAGCGCATCGTCCATCGGGTTCGGCCTGCTCCGGTGGGGTCCAGGGACCGGTCACCAGGTACAGACACTCCAACGCGGCCTGCTCGTTCGCGAAGTGGCCACGGGCCTTCACCGCCCGCCGGTAGCGGGCGTTCAACGACTCGACCGCGTTGGTCCAGCAGATCACCCGCCGGATTTCCACGTCGTAGTCCAGGATCGGGATGAACTCGGCCCAGGCGTTGTCCCACAGCCGGATCACCGCCGGATACCGCCCGCCCCACTTGTCGGCCAGGTCATCGAACGCGGCCCAGGCAGCGGTGGGCGTTGACGGCGGTGTAGATCGGCTTGATGTCCCGCTTCAACTCGTGCCAGTAGCGGCGGGACGTCAACCGGAACGTGTTACGGATCAGTGGATCACGCAGGTCTGCACCACCGTCCGTCGGTCAGCACGCTCATCCAGAACTTCGCACCCTCACCACCCGTGCCGGCCCACAGCCCGAGGATGTCCCTCTCCCCGTCGAGGGTGACCCCGATCGCGGCGTAGAACGGCCGGTTGGCGACCTGCCCGTCACGGACCTTGACCACGATCGCGTCGATGAACACCGCCGCGTAGATCTCATCACGAGGCCGGTACGACCAGTCGGTCATCTCCTCGACCACCTTGTCGGCAATCCGAGAGACCGTGTCCTTGCTGACCGAGGCCCCGAAGATCTCGGCGAAATGCGCCGAGATCTCCCCGGTCGTCAGCCCTTTGGCACACAGCGACAACACGACCTCGTCGACCCCGGACAGGCGGCGCTGCCGTTTACGCACGATCTGCGGCTCGAACGTGCCGACCCGGTCCCGTGGCACGTCAATCTGTACCGGTCCGGTGCTGTCGGTGAGCACGGTCTTCGGCCTGGTGCCGTTGCGGATGTTGCCCGACCCGACGCCGGCCTGGTCGTGTTTCTCATAACCGAGGTGCGCGGTCATCTCCTCGTGCGGCGCGGTTTCCAGGACCGTCTTGGTCAGCTGCTTGAGCAGCCCGTCCGGGCCGGTCAACGACAGCCCTTTGTTCCTCTGCGGCCCGGATTAACTCGGCGGCGGCCTTCGCCTCCGCCGACGGCTCGGGCCGCTTCCTGCGTCCGGTCTGCTCGTTCAGTGTCGCGGTCATCACGGCACCCTCCTCACCAGGCACAACGCCCAGCCTGACCCGCTAGGTGTATTGCCTAGCGCCCGTCGGGCTCGCCGTCATCGCAGCGGCGATCAACGCGTACGGTGCTCCCGCGGTGCTGGCCACCTGCGCGGTCGTTCGCTTCGCGGCCCCGGCGGTTGCGGCACTGATCCCCACCACCCGCACCTTCTCCGGCAGTCCTTCCCGTACCCATTGACTACCGACGACAGACGCAAGGTGCCCGCGAGCAGCATCCGCACTGACCGCTCGGGACAGTCACACCCGCCAGGGCCAAAAAGAGAAGGGCCCGAGCCGCGTCTCCGCAGTCCGGGCTCCTTCACCTCAAAAGTGATCAGTGGGCCGACAGCGTCCCGCTGATCTCGTTCGGGACCGCGGGTAGTTCCACCGAGCCGACGAGCTTGCCGGTGGCGAGGTCGAGCCGGTGCACCTTCTTGGTGGCGGGCTCGGTGATGTAGGCAGTGTCACCGCGAACGAACAGTGCCGGACGGGGCTCCTGCCACTTCACCGGCTCCTTCCAGGCGGCAACCACGGGCCACGCGTTGGTGAAGGCGCCGGTGGCGGGGTCGATGACGTACAGCTTGCCGTCGGTGCCCAGGATCAGGCCCTCACCCTCGGGACCACGGCCCAGGGAGCGGAAGCTGTAGCTGACACCCTTGGGCATCGGCACCACCTTCAGGGAGTTGGTGGCGGTGTCGATGAGCGCGAACTGCTCGGGGGCCTCCAACTCGGCGTCGGGTTCGATCTTGTAGTCGCCGAGCAGGACCGGCGAGTCCTCGCTGCCCGCCTGGTTGCCGATCCGGCTGTATGCCCGGTCGCTCTTCACCTTGACGAAGGCGCCGTTCTTGAACAGCAGGACCCCGTCCTCGCAGCCGAGCCCGACGACCTCGCCCTGGGCGACGGCTTCACCGTGCACACCGGGGCACTCCTCGCTGCGGGCGATCTCCTTGCCGTCCTTGTCGAGCGCGATCGCACCGGAGCGGGACTCCTCGGTGCCAAGACTGACCACGAGAGTGCCGTCGCCCAGCTCGACCGCTACGCCGTGGTGCGGCTGCGCGGTCTTGTACTGGCGCCCGACGGGCTTGCCGTCGGCGAGGCCCTTCGGGTCGAAACTGTGCACCTCACCGGTCCCGTCGGTGAACAGGACGGTGCGGTCGCCGTGCAGCACGACGTGACCGGGCTTCGCGCCGGGGTAGGTGATGTCGGTCATCCTGCCGGCGGCCGCGTCGAGCACCTGGAAACCGGCCTCGGTGGAGACGAAGACGCCAGTGTCGTTGCCGGCCGGGTTGATCCGGTTGAACCCGTCGAGGGCGACGGTGTGCGCCACCTTCAGGGTCTCGCCGTCGAGCACGTGGATGCCGCCCTCGTAGGTGACTGCCACCGGCTCCTTCACCAAGGCGGCGGTGGACGAAGCGGAGGGAGAGCCGCTTTCGTTCGTCGTTTCGGACCCGCAGGCGGCGAGCGCCAGCGAGGCTGCCACCAGTGTGGCCAGTCCGTAGCTTGTGCGTCGATTCACTACATTCCCTCTCATATATGAAAGTGACAATCGTTTTCAGATAATCTACATGGAGGTGCCCCTCCGGGTGTCTCTGGGAGGTCAGCTGCTCAGGCTGCCAATGATGGCCTCGGTGTTGAAGCGCATCATGTCCAGGTAGCTGGAGGCGTCGCCGTCGGCGTCGCTGAGCGATTCCGAGTACAGCCCGACGACGCGTACCGTGACGCCGGCCTCGGCGGCGAGGACCTCGGCGAGGCGCGCGGGTTGCGCGGTGTCGGCGAAGATGGCCGGCACCCGGTGGGTCTTGATGGCGGTGACCAGCGAGGCGAGGTCGGAGGCGCTCGGCGAGGCCAGGGTCGTCCCGCTCGGGATGATCGCGCCGACGACCGTGAGGTCGTAGCGTTCGGCGAGATAGCCGAAGACGTGGTGGTTGGTGACCAGGACCCGGCGCTTCGCCGGGATTCCGGCGAAGCGCTCGGCCAGCGTCGCGTCCAGTTCGCTTACGTCGTTCGCGTACGACTCGGCGCGCTGGCGGAGGATGCCGGCGTCCACGCCGTCGACATGGGTGATGATCTCGTCGGTCAGTAGTCGCACCGCGGTGACGACACGCGCCGGGTCGGTCCAGAAATGTGGATCCGGAAGCCCAGCGGCGTCGCCGTCCCGGTACTCCATCGGGTCGATCCGCGCACCCACCTCCACGGTGGGCACGCCCTCGGACTTCGCCGCCTCCACATGGTGCAGCACGCCCTCCTCCAGGCCGAGACCGTTGTAGACGACCAGGTCGGCCGTCTGCATGGCGTGCGCCTCCCGCGCCGAGACTGCGAACGAGTGCGGGTCGGCGTTCGGCTTCATGAGCACGCTGACCTCGGCCTGATCACCGACGATCTGCGCGACGACGTCACCGAGAATGTTCGTGGTCACCACGATGCGCGTCCGCTCCGGCGAGGTGCAGGCGGCGCCGCCGACCAGCAGAACAGCTGCGGCGACAAGTGCCGCCAGCAGTTTCGAAGCCCTCATCGACCGACCTCCGCGGCGAGGTCCGGCTGCTCGGCGACCCGCAGCGTCCGGGCGGTACGCAGCCCGTCGCGATAGTCGATCTCGTGGATGATCCGGGCAGCCGGCTCGGCCAGGTAGGCACGCTCGACGTCCAGCGTCAGGCTCGCGGCCGGCACGGACTTCTGCGCGAGCACCTTCCCGGTTTCCAGGTCGTAGCTGATCAGCGTGCCGGATTTGTCGAGGGCGAGCACCGTGCTCCCGTCCGCCGGTGACACCGCCGCCACCAGCTCACGTCCTTGCGTCGGGAGGTATCGCAGGGTGGCCTTGGCCGCGTTCACCGACCAGATTCCGGCGCGATCGGCGACCGCCGCCTCGTTGCTCCGTGGCCGGTACCCGAACGTGTCCGTCGAGACCGGAGTCCGTGGGCTGGGCAGGGTCTTTGCGGTAAGTTTCTCGCCCGCGAGTTTGACGCGCACGAAACCGTCCTCGCAGGCGATGACCGCGCCGCCGCGCAGCACCGCCCAGCCGCGCGGTGCGGCGCACGGAACCTCCAGGGCGGCCGTCGGTTCGCCCCGCTCGTCCATGGCGACGATCCGGTTCGCCGGCCGGCCCGGATCGTCGCCGACGGCGACGAGCAGCCGATCCGCGTACGGCACGGCCAGTGCGGTGGTGCTGCGGGAGTCGATGGTGGCGAGCGTGGCGACCTTGCCGGCCTCGAGTTTCCGGCGGTCGAGCACCGTGACCTTCCCGTCGGTCGTACCGATGGTGGTGTGGGCCTCGAAGCCGACGACCGTCGTGACCGGCGCGTCGAGCGTCAGCGTGCCGACCGAGCGGGCCGCCGCCCGGTAGTAGTGGACGTGGTCGGTGTGATCGACCGTCCAGACTCCGGCGTCGACGATCTCGAGTCTCCGGTCACCGTCGCCGGCGTAGACGAACCGGCCGTCCTCGGTGATCCGCTCGGCATCGAGCGACAGGCCGACCTCCTTCTCCGACCCGCCGGCCAGGTCGAGCAGGTGCAGCCGTCGGGCCCCGCGGGTCGCGTACGCGATGGCCGGCTGGGGCTCGGCCACCTCCTCGGCACCGGCGACGTAGCCGTGTGGTGTCTCCTCGACGTCTGGCGGATCACTCGACGAGCCACACGCGGACAGAGCGAGCGTGACACTCAGGACGGCGGCACCGGCGGCGTGCCTGGCATCGGTGACGATCACAAAGTTCCTTTCAGTGAGGGGTTCGGGGTCGGCGACCAGCGTCGACCCAGCGCGGTCGTGACCCGGCGCGCGCCGAGGATCACGAAGAAGATCAGTACGGCGACGGCGGCGATCGTGGCGCCGGCGGCGGTCGCGGCGTACCAGGAGACCCACAGGCCGATCACGGTGGCGGCCGACCCGATCACGAAGCTGGTCAGCATCACCGCGGGCAGCCGGCGCGCCACGAGCATGGCCGCCGCCGACGGCGCGATCAGCATGCCGAAGGCGAGCAGGGTGCCCACGACACTGAAGGCGACCGCCATCGTGACGGTCAGCAGCGCCAGCATCGCCGCGTTGGCCAGATCCGGTCGCAGGCCGAGTGTCCGCGCCTTGCGCGGGTCGAAGGCCAGCGCAAGGAACGGTCGGTAGCACACGGCGGTGACCGCCGCGATCACGGCGACGGCGACGGCGAGCATCAGCAGGTCGGGCCGCTGGATCGCCAGGACGTCGCCGAACAGGAAAGCCGTCAGGTCGGTTGCGAACGACCGCGAGTGCGACACGATGATGACCCCGACCGAGAGCATCCCCACGAACAGCAGCCCGATGCTGGTGTCGCGGCCGAACTCCCGGCTGTGCCGTAGTGCGTTGACGCCGGCTGCCATGGCGAAGGCGCTGGCGGCGGCCCCCACGACGAGGTTCCCGCCGAAGATCGACGCGATCGCCACTCCCGGCAGCATGCCGTGGCTCATCGCCTCGCCGAGGAAGGTCATCCCCCGGGCGATCACCCACACGCCGACCAAGGCGCACGCCGCGGCCAGCAGCACGCCGCCGACGAGGGCACGGATGACGAAGGACACGGTAAACGGCTCGACCAGGGACGACATCACCCGGTCGACTATAGTTAAATGATAATCGTTTTTGTTAAGGGGATGTGTTGAGCTCTGATGTCCTGACCGCCGAGCATGTGGGCTTCCGCTACGCCGACGTGCCCGTCCTGCACGACGTGAACCTGCGCGTCAGGTCCGGGTCCATGCTCGCTCTGACCGGCGCGAACGGCACCGGCAAGAGCACGCTGCTGCACCTGCTCGCGGGCGTCGCACAGCCCACCGAAGGACGCGTCCACCGCCGGCCCGGCACCCGCCTCGCCCTGCTGCCGCAACGCACCAGCGACATCGACGCCCTGCCGCTGACCGTCGCCGAGTGCGTACAGATCGGCCGGTTCACGCCGCGTCGACGCCTCAGCCGTGACGACCGCGCCTCCGTGGTGGAGATCATGCAGCGGCTGGACATCGCCCACCTGGCCCGCCGGCGGCTCCGCGAACTGTCCGGCGGCCAGTGCCAGCGCACCCTCATCGCGCAGGCGCTCGTCCAGGACGCCGACATCTACGTCCTGGACGAGCCGACAGCCGCCCTCGACACCCGCAGCCGGCAGCAGGTCCACGACCTGCTCACCGAACGCGTCACCACCGGCGCGGCGGTGGTCCTCGCCAGCCACGACCCCGCCGAGACCGCGCTCGCCGAACACACCATCCGCCTCGAAGGCGCCAGGCCCAGTTCCGTGGCCACGCTGTCCGGCAACACGGATCAGCGCTGAAGACGCACCGGTCGCACGAAGCGGAGGAACGCGCAGGAAACGTGCCGTCCGGTCGGTGACGTGGCCGTTGCGACAGATCGCCAGAATGGCACCGGGCCCACACGGGTCCTGGTCGGAATCATGTGGCGTCAGGAACCACCATGATCACCGATACGACCACACCCGCCCCACCGACCCCAGGGCTTCGACGATGTTCTCGCGTATGCCTGCCGATATGTTAGGGTCGCGAAGTGTCTTCGCCCCTTACCAATCCTCTGGTCGCCGAGCGCACCGCCCTGATCGTCGTGGACCTCATGCCGCGTATCGTCGAGCAGGATCTGGGGCCTCACAAGGGCGTCGACGTGGTAGCCCGGGCGAGCCGTCTGGTGAATGCGTTCCGCCAGGCGAGCGCCTCCGTGGTGCTGGTCCGGGTGGATCGGCCGAACGTCGCCGAGCAGCCGCCCGGCAGCGGCTTTGTCGTTGAGATGGAACCGCAGCCCGGCGACATCGCCGTCGTCAAGCACACCGTCGGCGCGTTCTATGGCACGGGCCTGGCCGAGCAGTTGCGGGAACGCGGCGTGGACACTGTGGTCATGGCCGGTATCGCGACGACGATGGGCGTCGAGTCGACCGCCCGCGCAGCGTCCGACCACGAGTTCGCGGTCATCTTTGCCGCCGACGCGATGAGCGGCATGACGGCGCACGAGCATGACCACGCGCTGAGGGTGGTCCTGCCGCGATTTGGCGAGGTCATCACCACCGACGAGGTTCTCGACAGGCTCAGCTGACATCTGACGTACTGCCCAATTGCTCTGCCGGGCTGCCAGAAGCCCACCGGCACGCTCGGGGCAGCAACGCCCTGGCTGGCGCAGCCGACAATGACGGGATCAGCGATGATGACAGCCCTGGCATGGCTCATTGCAGACAGATCAACAGGCCTCACAACCTCGATGATCTTCCGTGACGGTCGAGCCCGCCCTGCTGACCACACCACGGCGATTCTCCACTAACCACCCCAACCAGACGTCCACTTCCGACTTCGCCCGGGACCTGCCCCATCCCTGAGCCACATCTGCCAAACGCCCAGGCCAGAAGAGCGTCAATCGACTACGCGGTCACTCTGGGCTCGCGGTGACCCATCCGGCAGGAGCGGTGCAGGCTCGAAAACTCGTTGCGCTCTTGATCGCAGCTCTGTTGGAGTGCCGGGACGCTTCCAACGTCGGATGGAGCAACACATGTCAGTCGGGTGTGTTGAAGATGCGCCGTTGTTGGCGGGTGGCGGGTCCGCCTCGGGTGAGACGGCCGAGCATGCCGGCGATGGCGGCCCAGCGGATCATGGCTTCCGAGGTGGCGGGGCGGGTTTCGTAATCGCGGGCCAGCCGGCGGAGGTGGTGAGCCAGGCCAGGGTTCGCTCCACCACCCAGCGGCGGCGTGCACGACGAACCCTTGCTGGTCGGCGGGTTGGCGGACGATCTCTTAACCCCGCTCTCGGCGATATCTCTTGACACCAGCGCCCGGTGCTGCGGCTGGTGCCCTAGGCGCGTTGCTAACGATCTTGCGACCAGTCGCCAAAAAGTTGATCTAGCTAGTGGTCGAGGTGCTGGCCTGCCCGACTGGCAGCGTATGGTCAACGCCAAGTAGTTGATTTAGGTGGGGGGGCGCGGAAATACGAAGACTTTCACCGTCGCCCAGATCGCCGCCGCTCTCGGGGTAACCCACGGCACCATCTACAGCCACCTCGACCGCGCCGCCGCCTAACCCACACGAATCCCGAAGGGCACCGAAGACCAAGATGTCGACCACCGCTGACTCGACCACGACCGACCCGACCGCGACGAACCCGGCGCCGGCTGATCCGGTGGCTGCGCTGCGGGATCCGGCCCGGGTGGCGGCCGTGCGCCGCTACGAGATCCTCGACGCCCCGACCGACGGGGCGTTCGACGAGTTCGCCGCCGCCGCGGCCGCGGTGTGCGGCACCCCGATCGCCACGGTCAGCATCGTCGACACCGACCGGGTGTGGTTCGCCGCCACGCACGGACTGGACGGGGTGACGCAGGTCGGCACCGAGCCGGGCCTGTGCGCCTCGGCGTTCTGCGCCGAGGGCCCCTACGTAATCAACGACGCCGCCGTCGACCCGCGCACCCTGGAGCACCCCCTGGTGCGCGGCGAGCTGGGGCTGCGGTTCTACGCCGCCGCACCGATCATCACCGCCGACGGCCACCACCTGGGGACGGTCACCGCGATCGACTCCGCCCCACGGCAGCTCACCGACGCCCAGACCGCCGTGCTGGGTCACCTCGCCGCGCTGGTCGCTCGGCAGCTGGAACTACGGCTGGCCGCGTTGACCGCGGTGCGCGCCGAACGGCACCTGCGCGCCGAGGCCGAGCAACGCGCCGCCGCCGCGGCCGAGCTCGCCGCCCGGATGCGCGCCGCGACCGCCGCGCACGCCACCGCCGCGCATCCCGAGCACTGCCAACTCGGCGGCACCTCCGGATGCACCGCCCCGGCCGAGTTGAAGATCGCCGACGCGTGGGGCGACTCCGCCTGGGGCTGCACCGCCCACGTCGAGGAAGCCATCGTCAACGTCCGGTCGGTGTTCATCGCCAATGAGGAACTCGGCGGCCTGGCCGCCTACCTCAACCGCTGAACCATATGCCCGGCTGGGACGAACGGCGACGCCGACGGCCAGCGGTCCGATGACGTGCTCGACCCGGATGCGTTGCGACGAGTGCCGTTTTCGAGCCGCGTCGTGTGCGGCGGTGACGCTTGGCGGCAGTGACTTCTGGTGTTTGCGTGGTGTGGGCTTTGGGGTGATCACCGTTCCGGCGGTGTCGGCACCGAGTCCTTGGTAGCCGGCGTCGGCGAGGACCTGGACCCCGATCGGCGTGTGGAGAAGCAGGTCGACGAGGCCTGCGGTCCGTGCCTGGGTGAGGTCGTGCATCGAGCCCGGCCGGGTCTCGCCGCAGAACAGCAGCCGACCAGCCGGATCGCAGATCACCAGGGCCTTCACGGACCCGTACCTCGGTGGCGTCCATCAACGCCCGCGGGTGGTGGCCCAGGTACCCGACCACGTCCGCGAGGGTGCGCAGCCGCACGCCGTCGGGCACCTGGCAGCCACGCTCGGCCAGCAGCGGCCGTACCTCGGCGACACTGCGGGTGATCGTCGAACGGTGAACTCCGAACCAGGCGGCCACCGCGTCATGGGTCAACCCGTGCCGTAGATGCACCAGCGTGGCCACCAGGCGATCCCTGAACACGAGCCGGTGTTTCGCCCCAGCGCCAATCCCACGCCGAGATACAACGCCCCGTGACCCCGCGGTGCTCACCCACCAGCGACAGCTCCACCAGCGACCGGACCGGCCCGTCGGCGCACAACACCGCGTCCGTCAGGTCAAACAACGCGTCAGCCCGGGCAGTCAAGCAGTCGTAGAACTCTCGCCGGAACCCGTTCAGGTCCCTGACGGCATCAGCCGGACCACAGTCATACACACTGGTCACCAGAACAGCCCTTGGTTATCGACGTTCTTCCCTAGACAAGAAGATCATCGACCAAGGGCTGTTTCCGTGATCGGTCGGGGCCCCCGCAGGACCTCAGGGGGTTAAAGATCAAGTTAGGTGGCCACACGTACGAGGCGGCGTGAATGCGGTGGTGGTCCTCGACCGCGTAACGGTGACCCCTGACCGGCCAGCTCCTCGGGCTGTTACTGGCATCGAAGCTATTGTTATGACCCTGCTCGCACCCATGCCGGAGCCTGAGCCGCGATTGCGTCCCCTAGCTCCGCCAGCAGTACCCCTCCGGGAACGCCCGCCGCACCTGCCCGGGTGGCAGGCCGTGCGCGGCACGGCCCGCCACCTCTGAGGGTCGGTTATTCGGACGTGAGCCGGTACGCCCGGATCACGGTCTGCTCGACGGTGTTGCCCGCGTTGTCGGTCGCGGCCGCGCGCAGGGACACGTACCCGATCGATTGCGGGTGGTGCAGAGTGACCAGGCCGCTGTCGCCGATCTGGGTGACTTCCGTCTGGCTCCAGGTCTTTCCGTCGTCGTAGGAGACATCCACAGCGAGGGAGCGCACCGGGCCGCCAGCTGTGCCCGGCTGCCGGTGCACCTGGACCGGGAACCGGACGGTCGCCCCGGCCGGTGCCGTCTGGCGATCGTCCAGCGCCGGGGTGAACCGCACCACCGAGGCCGGCAGGCGGGTGGTCCGGCCGGGACTTCCGCCGGAGCGGAAGGTCCACTCGACGATGGTACGCATCGCCAGGTCGGCCGGTTTGCCGCGTTGTGCGTCGATCCGCAGCCGGTAGCCGGACTTCGCCGCGGGAACAGCGAACTTGCCGGTCAGTCTCGGCAGCTCGGCGACCAGCTCTCCGTCCCGGTAGAGCGAGGTGGTGCCGGTGGACACGCCCGGCCAGCTGTACCGGTCGACCGTGTCCGAGTACAGCGGCAGATTGACGTTGATCGTGTCGTCCGTCCGGGCCACCTCCTCCGGCTTGCGGTCCGGGGTGCGGATGCCGGAGAAGGCCGGGCCGAGGATCCCCCGGTTCCAGGTCTCCCGGTAGGTGCGTCCCGGCCGGTAGTGGCCGGCACCCCAGAGCTGGTTGGTCAGGCCGCCCGCGTCGGCGTGCACCTCGCCGAAGTTGTTCTCCCAGACCACTCCCGGCTCGGCGTTGTAGTACTCGGTCCGGGTGGTGGGCAGCGCGAAATCGACGTCCTCGACGAAGCCGCCGCTGGGCACCGCGTCGTTGCGGGCGAACGCGGCGAGCCTGCCGGTGGCACCCGGGGTGCCGACGGCGTACTGTGCCCGCACGGTGGCCAGCTCGGCCGGCCGGACCCGCCGGCTGAAGCCGGTGGGCATCAGGCCGCTCTCGAACCAGGCCAGGCGATAGGCGTACGGGCTGTCAGCCGGGCCGCCGGACCATTGACTGCCGATCCTGGTCGTCATGCCGTCGAGAGTGCCGGCCGGTCCGAGCTGTGCGCTGTACTGACGCTCGAACGAATCGCTCCAGGAGAGCAGGGAGATGCCCAACCCGTCGTCGGTGGGAATGTTCACCACCAGCTCGGCGAGGAACGACGTGGCCGACGGATTCGGCACGGTCACCGTGATTGGTTGGCCCAGCCGGGCGTCCAGATCGACGGTACGATCCCCGGTCAGCTCCAGCCGCGGCCACACCAGATCGGTCACCTCGCCCTCGGGACCGTAGATCTTGGTGCTGACCATGTACTCGCCGCGGGGCAGCCGGAGCTTGCCGTCCGCCGGCACGTCGACCCACGCGCTCTCCCCGTCGGTCTTGACGATGAAGGGCTGATGGTCGGTGCTGGGGGCGCCGTCGCGTCCGGTGTGCAGGAGGGTGAGGTCGAACAGCTCCTCCTCGTCGCCGGTCGCGGCCAACGACCGGGGCTCGCCCAGCGGGGGCATGCCGACCAGCTTGCCGCCCGGCACTCCGTTCCTCAGCAGGGACGCGGCGTTGCCGGACACCATCCGCATCTGGCCGGCGGCCCGGACGGCCCCGAAGACGGTCCGCTCCGGCGCGACGCCCTGACCCCCGGACCTGTCGGACGGCTCGGCGGCGGTCGCGGCCGGTGCCGTGAGCAGCACCGATCCGGCGAGCATCGCCGCGATGACCGGCCGCAAACATGCTCTCATCGATTGCCCCTTCCTGGAGCGCAGAACCAACTTGCCGGGACGTCGGCGCTGCCTCCGCCTGCCCGGGTGCCGTCGTCGCTGAGGGTGGTGGCATGGGCCGTGTCCTCCGCGGCGAGACCCGGCAGGGCCCGCAGCGTGCCGTCCACCTCGCGGATCGATGCCGTGTTGTCGGGGTGATCGACCACGACCTGCCCGCTGATGTTGATCGCCTGGACCCGGCCGTCGTCCACCGTGGCGGCGCGGCCGTTCCGCAGGTCCCACACCACCGCCACGTTCCAGTCGATGGATTGCGGAGCGCTCGCGGTTGGGTCGCCGGTGGGCGGTTTGCCGTCTCGCTTGAGCAGGCCGTAGGCCCAGTCGCCACGGACGCCGTAGGCGGAGCCGCCGACGGTGCCGGCCGGGCTGCTGAGCCTGCCGCCCAGCCCTTGCGCGTCCCACCAGTACGCGGCGCTGCCGTCGTACAGGCCGCCGACCACCATCCCGCTGTCCGAGATGCCGAAGGCCATCGCCCCGCCCGGCGCCTCCAGCACCTTGGCTTGGGCGGTGGCGGTGGGCGCCTGCCACACCACGGCGGCAGCCCGGTCCCCCGCGAACAGCACCCCGGCCACCTGGCCCCTGGCGTTGATCGCAGACGCCTCGGCGCCCGTGTAGCCGTTCGGGACCGGCAGTTCGACGACCTTGCCGTCGACGTACGCCCAGGCATAGTGCCGCCGGTCGGCGGTCTGGCCCTCGCCGACCACCACCCCGCTGTCGTTCACGCCCTCGGCCTCGCCATTTCCGTCGATCGGAATCGAGACGGTCCGCGCGCCGGCCCAGAGGACCGGCGTACCCGGGTTGTCCTTTCCGGTGACCACCCCGGCGAGATACTGCCCGTTCGGCGAGCCGGCAGTGACCTCACCGGCGGTCGACCCCTTGGGCAGGGTCAGCCGCTGCACGGCGCAGGCCACCGGCGCGGCCGTCACCGACGCACCGGCCTGCTGCGGCAGCCCGGGATCCGGACCGCCCGGGTGCCCGGGCAGGCCGGCCAGCCCAGCGGCCGCGCCGAGCCCCAGCGTGGCCACCCCGGCGACGCTTGCCGTCAGCCACTGCCGGCGTCGGCGCCGGATCCGCGCACCCTCGCGGACCAG
The DNA here is from genome assembly GCF_004348325.1 of Micromonospora sp. KC213. Taxonomy (GTDB): domain Bacteria; phylum Actinomycetota; class Actinomycetes; order Mycobacteriales; family Micromonosporaceae; genus Micromonospora. The sequence goes on from NZ_SMKF01000007.1 coordinate 54,240, forward strand.
ATCGGTCGCGCTCATCCGGGACGCCGGCATGTCCACTGAGGACAACAACTGCCGCATCCTGGTCTCACTGTCTGGCGTCATCGCACCCTCCTCGGTTCTCTGGTGGCCCCTGCGGGCATCGCCTGCCACTCCTCGCCGAGCAGGTCGCGCATCGCCGCCAGGCCGCGAGCGGTCTGGCTCTTCACGGTTCCGGTGGAAAGGCCGAGCACGGTGGCCGTCTCCTGGACCGACAAGTCGCAGAAGAACCGCAACACCAGAACGGTGCGCTGCCCCCGGCTGACCTTCGCGAGCGCGGCCTGCACCGCATGCGAGTCCTCCACACTCGGTCCGGCGCGGGCCGCGGTGTCGGGATCCCGCCAGGCGAGCAGAACGCGTGCCCAGCCCTTGCGGGTCTCGTCGATGTAGCGGCGCACCAGGATGCGGTGCACGTAGCCGTCGAGGTTGCCGACCATGCGGATCCTCTTCCAGCGCAGATAGACCGCGACGAGCGCGGACTGCACGATGTCATCGGCGCGGTCGGCGTCACCGCACAACAAGAAAGCCGTACGCCTGAGCCGGTCCAACGCCGCCGAGACGTACTCGACGTACTCCCGGTCTTCCTCTGCCGACAAGGCATGACTCCTTCCTTCGGCGTCACACCTCTATCGCGCCCAGACCGCAGGAAGGTTGTCACCCATCGGCCGGGACAACAGCCGTCCGAGGACCTGCCACTGCCATGCAGCGGATCCGGCGGCTGACGTGCGCGATCCTGGACGGCACGCCTATTCCGATCGACCGCGTCGCCGGTCAGCAGCCGTGCTCCTCCGGTAAGCACCAACGGCACGGGATGAACGTGCAGGTCATCGCCGATGCCGCTGGCCGGCGCGGTCGCGGCGCACTGGTCCTGGCGGGCAGCGCTGGTTCTGCCCGTGCTGTCCGTCGCCGCGGTTCCCCCGTGCTGGCCCCTCACCGCCCACGCGCCACGCCGAGATCGGGTGGACTGGCCTGCCGCCGGTCTGCTCGCGGTCGCCGCCGCCGGACTGCTGCTGACCGCGCAGCGTGCTGCCGGGCAGGCAGGCGCGAGGCCCACCGTGATTACCGCTGTCACTACGGCAGCCGCCGCTGCGAGTCTGGCGATTCGTCAGCGGACGCGCCCTGACGGGCTCCTCGGTCGGCACACTCTGTCCGCCCGATGGTTCCGGCACGCCGCAACTACCGGCGCGAGCGTGTACGCAGGCCTGTTCACCGTTCGGTACGCCGCTCCTCACCTGCTCAGCCGCCAGGGCCACAGCACGATGGGCATCGGCCTACTTCTGCTGCCCGGCGCCGTAGTCGGGGCGGCGCTTGCCTGGACTGCCGCACGATCGGCGCGTCGGCTGTCCGCCGGGCGTGTGCTGGCCGCGGTGAGTCTGTTGCTGGCCGCGGCCCTGTGCCACGCCGCCACTGATCCGCGGACCTGGCCGGTCGCGGCGGCCAGCACGGCGGCGTTCACCGCCTCCGCCGTCGCGCAGGCGCTGCTCACCGCGCAACCACCACCCACACCGCCGTCGAACTTCGCGGCTGACTCGGGCTTTGCAGTAGGTGGCGTCGAGGAAGACGTAGGGAAACGCGGCCGAGGCCAGGGATCGGTCGCGGAAGGCCCCACTTCCTCGTCCAGATCGGCGCAGATGCGCGACACCTCGGACTTGGAGATGAGCTGATCGAGTCGATGTGCCGGTAGCAGTCCCTGCCGTGGGCCGCGATCAGCGGCCGAGTACCAGATAGGCGAGGAGTGCCCCGGCCTCGCAGGAAGCCGGGGCACTCGGCGCGCCACGGGGCCGATCGAGACGCCTACCATCGAGTGGGTCAGTGGGGCATGCGGCGCAGGAATGCGTCGGTCACGCCGTTGGTGTCGCCCGGTACCAAATTCGTGGCCGCCGAGGCGAAGGCGACGTGTCGGCCGTCTCGGGTGACCACCCCGTTGTAGCTGCCGTCGTTGCCCTGTCCGCCGTCGGCCGCCAGGCTGGCCCGGACGGTCGTGCCGGCGCGCAGGTCTCGCAGAAACACGTCGGCTACACCGTTGGTGTCGCCCGACACCAGGTCGGTGGCGTCGGAGCTGAAGACAACGTACCGGCCGTCCGCGCTCATCATCGGGCCGTAACTGCTGCCGCCGGTGGCCTGCCCACCATCGGCCGCCAGGCTGGCCCGGACGGTCGTGCCGGCGCGCAGGTCTCGTAGGAACACGTCGGCGACGCCGTTGGTGTCGCCGGAAACCAGGTTGGTGGCCTCGGAGGTGAACGCTACGATCCGGCCGTCCGCGCTCATCGTCGGAGAGACGGTCAGCGCGTTTGCTTGTGCGCCGGTGGTGGACACGTTCACCCGCCGGAGGCTGCCGGTGCGCATGTCACGGATGAACACGTCGGCGACGCCGTTGGTGTCGCCGGGAACCAACGCCGCCTCGGAGGTGAACGTCACGTACCGGCCGTTGGCGCTGATCGCCGGTGCGTCGGACGGTGCGTCGGCGTTCATGCCGCTGACCCGGACGGTGGTACCGGCCTGCCGGTCACGCAGGAAGATGTCGGCCACCCCGTTGGTGTCACCCGGCACCACGTTGGTGGCTTCGGAGACGAACGCCACGAACCGAGCGTCGGCGCTGATGGCCGGAGCGTAGCTGCGGGCGTCGGCCTCGGTGCCGCCATTGGTCAGGGTGACCCGGCTGGTGCTGCCCGTGCGGCGGTCGTGGACGAAGCCGTCGGAAACCCCGTTGGTGTCGCCGGGCACCAGATTGGTGGCGTCAGACGTGAAAGAGACGTACCGGCCGTCCGGACTCAGGGACTGGCCGTAGCTGGAGCTGTCGCCCACAACTCCCGCAGTGGACTGGCTGACCCGGCTCGTGGTGCCGGTGCGGCGGTCGCGAACCAGCACGTCCCAGGTGTTGTTGGTGTCGTCCGGCACCAGGTTCGGCGAGGCGGAGGCGAAGGCGACGTACCGGCCGTCCGCGCTCGCCGCAAAGGGCTCGCTGCGGTACTCGGTGGCCTGGCCGCCCTTGCTGTCCACGCTGATCCGGGTGGTAGCTGGCGGTGCGGCGGCGGAGGCGGCAGGTGCGACGCCGACGGCGAGGCAGCCGAGCACGGCCACGCCGGCAGCGGCGGTGCTGATCGGGCGGCGCAGGCAAGACCGTACGGTCCTGCGATGGGTGGCGGGTGTCGCGAATTGTGTCGTCATACCTGGTTGGGCTCGGGCTGGGGCGCGATTGTTCGCCCGTGTCCGGTACCCGATACTCCAGTCGCCGCCATTCGGCACCGTCGCTGCCGGGTGTGTCGACACGCGTCACCCTGCGGCACCGGATTGCGCCCGACCAGCGGCGGAACGCGAGTCGCCTGGCGCTACTTTAGGACTGGGTGCTGGCCGACCGAAGCCCAAATCTGACGAAGGACCGCACCAAGAGCACGGACGGACAGTGCGACGCCGAGCGGCAGGTCTACCTGCCCGCCTGTGCGGAACGGATCGGCGCGCTTGACGGGCTACCCGTGCCATCGGGCACAGCTACGACTCGACCGGCCTGGGAGAAGCGGCTCACCGGCATGCCCATCGAGCGGTACAGCCGGAGGCGGTCGGACGGGGTGCCGCGGAGCCTTCGAACGAGCGCGGGTGGTAGACGACCGCGCGGCTGACACCCCAGACCGGGCGGATCGACGCGGCGATGCGGCCGTGGTCATCGAGGTCGACGACCGTGCCCGCCGTGCTGACCCCGGCGAGGCTGAGGTCGTGCAGGACGCCGCGCCGCCACAGTGCCGGGCGGGCGCTTCCGTCGGTGGCCTGGGAGGTGGCCAGGATCTCGCCGCGGTTGTTGATCGCCCGCAGCTCCGTGAAGCTGCCGCCGAGGGTGCCGACGTCCAGGGCGCGGCCGTGCCGCCAGAGGATGCCGCGCGGGAACTGCATGGCCGAGAACTGCCAGCCGATCAACCAGCCGTGGTCGTTGAGGGCGTACGTGTTGCTGCGGTTGAAGGGGCCGGCGCCGAGGTCGGTGACCCGGTTACGGTGCCACAGGGCGGCGTGGTAGCCGCCCGGCACGTGCATTCCGCCGGAGACCTGGCCGTGCTCGTTGACGTCGGACACCTCGGCGAGGGGCAAGGGCCGGGCGCGGCCGTTCGTCCACAGGACGGGGCCTTCGGCGGTGCGGCTGACGACCTGGCCGCGGTCGTTGATCGCCACGGGCAGGGCGGACGGGTCGCCCAGCGACCGCAGGACCCCGCGGTGCCAGACGTACCCGCCGGAGCCGTCGCCGTGGCCGCCGACGACCTGGCCATGGTCGTTGACGTCAATCGGGTTGAAGGCGCCGAGATCGATCATCCGGCCGTCGCGCCAGAGGAACCCGCGGAAGGTGCCGTCGGCGGCCTGGGCACGGCCAACCACGTCGCCGCGGTCGTTCATGGCGGTGGCGTAGCTGCTGTCGCCGCCGAAGGTGCCGAGGTCCACCACGCGGTAGCTGGCCAGGGCGCCGGGCGCAACGGCGGCGGGGGATGCGAGGGTGGGTGCGGCCGTCAAGGCGGCCGCGAGGAGAGCGGTCGCGAGGATGGATGGCATGGGACGGCTCCCTCCGGAGCGTCGCCGGGCGAAAGGTGCGCTCAGCCTAGGCCCGTCCCACCACGCCGCCAGGGTGCAGTCACGTAGCCGACAGCCTCGCCGTCCGCCACGCCTTATTGGTGGTTAGCAAGCAGGCTTCTTTCTGCGAGGGGTCATAAGTCGAATGAGCGATGGCAGCACGCCCAGGCCGGGTAAGCCGGCGTCACCGTCGGTTTCGTGCTTGACGGCATCCCTGGACGCCTCGTCACCGCCAGCTCGGCTGGTCGGCTCACCCACGTCGACCTACGGGTCGGCAAACACGGCTCGACACTGGCCGGCTTGACCGAGACGCTGTCCACCACGATCACCACCGGCCTCCAGGCCCGCATGCCCTGCCCGGGGTTCATGACCGAACTGCGGCACACCCACTACGTTCCCCCTCGACACCACCACCGATCCGGCCGTCCCGCAGGCGACATCGCCGAGGCGCCTACCTCGCGCGCCGCCTACACCTGCCACAAGCGCTACCTCAAACTCACCATTTGAGACATGCTTTTAGTACGACAACGGCAAGCACGGGTTCACCTCCAACCGCAACCCGGGCACGATGACGTTGTCGAACAACACCAGCATCGGCAACGCCCAGCGCAACCTCACCTTCGACGCCGGCTCTTCGGTGTTCCGCGACAACACCTCCTGCGACAGCGGCTCGACCGACCGGATCGTCAGCGACGCCGACGGCTCCAACCAGTTCTCAAACGGCATGAACGGATCCCGGTGCGCGAACCACACCGGAACTCTGGGCTGGTCCTTCGCCTCCGAGGGTCGCCTCGTGGTGACCCTCGGCGGCCGGGTGGTCACCCCGTAGCCGCGGACCGACCACGTGTCGACCCACCCCGGTCAGGGCGGCTCCGACGTGACCAGGAAACAGCCGAAGACGCCCTGACTCGGCCGGCAGGCCGGCGACCACCACCCGGCCGCCGACGGGCCCTCAGATGGCGGAGGCCGCACTGACCTTCCAGGCGCCCCCGTCGGGCACCAGCGTGAGCAGCACCCGGTTCTGGTCCACCTTCTCGCCGGCGGTGTTGACGTTGCGCCGGTACTGGTTCAGGTAGACCAGCAACTCCACTCGGTCCGCCGTGGCGCTCACCACCCCCGTCGCGGAGACCTCCGCCAGCACCACCGCCTGCTGCTTGACGACGGTCTGCTTGAGCGTCGTCGTGGTCTGGGCGTACTCCCGGGCGAAGGGCCCGGTGACGAAGCTGCGGCCGTTCGCGACGCTGTCGTCGAAGGTGCGGTGGTCGTAGGAGAAGATCGCCTTGGCGGCGGCGGGGGCGGTAGCCAGCGCCTGCCGGACGGCGGCGTCCCGCCGCTCGGCGCCGCGGTCGCCGTGCCAGCCCAGGCCGGCGGCGGCCGCCGCCAGCAGGATCGCCGTGACCAACGCCGGGATCGGCCGGACGCGGCGGAGGGCGGGCCGCCAGCGGGCCGGGTCGAGAGTACGCATCGATTCTCCTTGATCGAAGGTGGGCGTCAACCGACGAACTGCAGGCGGGACACCAGCCACTGACCCGACTCCGGTTCATGGACCAGGTCCATCTGGATTCGGTAGTGCGACGGCCGCCCCTCCGGGGCCTTGACGTTCTTCACCGTCGCGTCCACGGCGACCAGGACCACAGCCCGGCGGCGGTCTCCGGAGACCATTCCCGCCCGCAGTACCGACCCCTGCGACTCCACCTTGTTCTCCACCACGGCCGCCCGGACCTGCGACTGGCCCCGGGCGAACTCCTCCTTGAAGTCGCCCGCCGCCCCGGCGGAGATCCGTTGCAGGTCCCGGTCGACGCTCGCCGCGCTGACCGAGACGAAGTTGACAGCGACCTGCTTGGCCGCGGCGAGCGCCCCCTGGCGCGCCTCCTCCACCGCCCGGTCGGCGTACCAGCGGTGGCCGTACACGACAGCGGCGGCCAGGGTGGCGGCGAGCGCGACCGCCAGCAGGCCCACCAGCGCCCGGCCGGCCGGCGACCCGGTTCGACGCCCGTCGCCGGTGGCGGTGTCCGGACCGGCGGCAGGCTTGACGACACCGGGACGGCCGCCATCACGCGGCAGGCCATCGACCGGTTCCCGGTCCTCGACACGGCCGCCATCACGCGGCAGATCCTCGACCGGTTCCCGGTCCTCGACCTCGATCGGCGCCTCGACCGGTTCCCGGTCGAGGCGCCGCAGCACGTCCTCGATGGCCGTCGCCCGGTTCACCGGCCGGCTGACGAGCCGCCGGCGGGCCGGCCGGCCGGGCACCGCGAGCTTCGCACCCCTGATCACCTTCAGCCTGCCGTCCCTGGGTGTCTGCACGACATCCTCCTCCCCACCACCGGTCACGGGGTCACCCCGGCCAGCAGCAACTGCTTCCACGACTGGTCCCCGGCGGTCCGGTACTGGCCACCCGTCCCGCCGAACTGCAGGGGCCGGCCGTCGCTGCCGAGCACCAGCCCGGTCACCGGGTCGTAGCCGGCCGTGCCGGCCCCCGCCCGGGACGCGCCGCCCGTGAAGGCCGGCTCGGCCCCCGAGGGCCGCGGCGCGTCCGCGGCGCCGCGTACGCCGGCGCCGGCCGCGCGGTCCGCCGCGCTGCACCCCCGTTCGGGGCTCCGGTACACGCACGCCGGCGGGTCGTTGGCGTTCAGGACCAGGCCCAGGTGTGCCGTGCCGTCGCCCGGGGTGACCGTGAACCCGCCGGCGACGGTGATCGGGTAGACCACCAGCAACTGTTCGATGCCGGGCAGCCGCCGGGCGGCGATGCCGTTGACGGTGATCAGGTTGCCGAGCAGGGTGCCCACGGTCGGTTCCAGCCCGCGCAGCAGCGCCACCAGTTCCTGCCCGGCCGGCGGGCCGGCGGCGAGCAGGCGGCGCAGGTCGGGGTCGGCGGCCCGGACGGCGGCGGCGAGCTGGGCCAGCCCGGCCGCCCACCGCCGCAGCGCCTCCGCCGACTCGGCCTGGGTGGCGAGGACGGTCCGGGCGTCCTCGATCAGTGTGAGGGTCTCGGGCAGAGCCTCGGTCGCGTCGGCGAGCAGCGCGTCACCGGCATCGAGGATCCGCGCCAGCGCCTGCTCGTTGCCGGCGAAGGCGGTGCCCAGCTCGGTGACCAGCACCGCCAGATCGTCCGGCCCGACCGACCGGACCAGCGCGTCCAGGTTGGACAGCAGCACCTCGGGGGCGAGCGGGACGCCGGTGCGGTCGGCCGGGATCACCGCACCGGCGCGCAGGTACGGCCCGGCGTCGCGGTCCGGGCGCAGATCCACGTACTGCTCCCCGACGGCGGAGCGCTGGGCGATCACGGCGCGCAACTGCGCCGGCACCCGTACGCCCCGCTGGATCCGCAGGTCGGCGCGGACGCCGTCGCCGCGCAGGGTGACCGCGGTGACCCGGCCGACGGGCACGCCGCGGTAGGTGACCGGGGCGTGCGGGAAGATGCCGCCGGCGCGGGCCAGGTCGAGGTGGACGACATACCCGCCGCCGAGCAGCCGGTCGCCGAGACCGACGTATCGCACCCCCACGTAGGTGACGCCGAGCAGGCTCACCACGACGAAGACGAAAACCTTGAGTTTCGTGCCACGCCCGATCACGGCAGCAAGCCCCCTTTCAGGACGTCGGTCAGGTCACCGGTCTGGCCGGTGATCGCCCCGGTCACCGGCAGCACGCACTGCCCCGACAGCACCGTGCCGGACGGCAGCTCGGTTCCGGCGGGGAACGCGGTGCCGGGGGGCACCAGCCCCTTCGGCAGGATCAGGCCGTCCACCGGCACCGGCGAGCCGGGCTTGAGCAGCACGCATCCCTCGGGCAGCCGGCAGTCCTTCGGTGGCGTCCAGGTCGCCGGGAAATTCTTCGGATCGGGCAGGCACCCGGTCAGTGGCAGGTCGGGCAGAGGCAGCGGGCCGGCGTCCGGCCGGGGCCCGCCCGGGCCGGGCGGCCGGGACGCGCCGGACTTGGGCGGGCGGGCCGTGGCGGGCGGTGCGGGCGCCGCGGCGACCAGGTTGGCCAGGATGCCGGCGGCGTCGAGGTCGGCGGTGACGGAGAGGTTGACGAAGTCGCCGACGATCGCCCCGGTCACGTTCGGCGGGAACGGGAAGGACAGCATGAAGTCCAGGGACTTCGGCAGGTCGTCGCCGGCGCGGACGAGCTGCTCCAGGATCGGTTGCAGCGCCCGTACGCTGGCCAGGGTGTCGTCGCGGCTGCGCTCCACGACGCGGGTGCCGACCCGGCCGAGCTCACCGAGCGCGGTCAGCGCGCTGGTCAGCTGGGCGCGCTGGCTGACCAGCACGGTCATCCCGGGGGCGAGGGAGTCGACCGCGTCGCCGACCACCTGCCGTTGCCGGGCCAGCCGGCCGGTGAGCCGGTCGAGCGCCTCGACGGCCCGGACGATGTCGCTCTTCTGCCGCTCCAGCCCGCCGATGAAGGTGTCGAGCTGGCGCAGCGCGTCGCGGACCGCGGGCTCGCGGCCGTCCAGTGCCGCCGCCAGTTCCTGGTTGATGGTGCGCAGCTGCGCCAGTCCACCGCCGTTGAGCAGCAGCCCGAGGGCGGCGAGCACCTCCTCGACCTCCGCCCCGCGGCTGGTGCGGACCAGCGGGATGACGTCACCGTCGGCGAGCCGGCCGCGCGCCGGTTCGGTGGGCGGCGCGGCCACCGTCACGTACTTCTCGCCGAGCAGGCTGCTCTGCCGGACGGCGGCGGTGGCGTTGGCCGGCAGGCGGACCTCGCGGTCGATGCGCAGGGTCACCCGCGCCGTCCAGCCGGCCAGCGAGATCCTCTCGACGCTGCCCACGGTCACGTCGTCGACCTTGACGGCGGCCTGCGGCACCAGGTCGAGTACGTCGCTGAACTCGACGGTGACCCGGTATCCGGCGCCGGCCGGCTCGCCACCGGGCAGTGGCAGGTCGGTCACCTCCGGCAGACCGCACCCGGCGGGCAGTAGCGCCGCGACCAGAACGCCGGCCGCCAGCTGGCGCATCCGGGCGATCATGCCGGCCCCCGCAGGATGCCGCCGAGGGTGAGGTCGGGGGCGATGTCGGGGCCGCCCGGCGCCGCATCGGCGGCCGGCCCTCCGGGAGAGGGGGCTCCCGGTGGGACCGGACCGGTCGCCGGGGCGCCGGGCGGCAGCTTGAGCAGCCTACGCAGCTGGTCGGTCATGGGCAGGCCGCGTGCGTGCAGGGTCTGCGCGAGCGCGCGGCACGTCTCGGGCACCCGTGTCGCCGGCAGCTGGTCCACCATCAGTGAGCAGACGAACCCGGCCGGGTCGTACGGGCCGGTCGCGTTGTTTCGGGTGTCGAGCGTGCCGGAGCGGGGGTTGTAGGCCAGGGCGAGGTTGCTCACGGTCAGCGGCGCGACGTCGAGGATCTCGATGACCGCCCGCTGCTGGCGGACCAGCACCCCGGTGATGTCGGCGAGCGCCGCGACGTCGGCGGTGAGCACCTCGCGGTTCTGGCGCACGAACGCGGTGACGTCGGCCAGGGCGACCGAGAGGTTGCGCAACGCGGCGGTCAGTTCGTCGCCCTCGCCGGCGAGCTGCTGCGCCACGTCGGCCAGTTGCTGGTTGAACGCGCGGACCTGCTGGTCACTGCGGGCCAGGGTGGTGGTGAACCGTTGCAGGTTGGCGACCGAACCGAACAGGTCCTGCCGGCCGTCGGCGACGGTGGCGAGCGCCCGGGACAGCCCGTCGAGGGCGTCGCGAAGATTGTCGCCGTTGCCCTCAAGGTTAGCTCGTCCCGTGGCGACCAGGTCGGACAGGGCGCCGTCGGCGTTGGCCCCCTTCGGCCCGAGCGCGCGGTTGAACTCGTCCAACGCCCGGTAGATGTCGTCGATCTCCATCGGAGCGGCGGTCCGGGAGACCGGAATCTCCGCTCCGTCGGCCAGCGCCGGCCCGCCGGAGTACGCGGGGGTCAGCTGCACGTACCGGTCGCTGACCACGCTGGGCGGAACGATCAGCGCCTGCGCGTCGGCGGGCACGCCCACCTCCGGGTCGTAGCGCATGGTGACCCGCACGGTGGCGCCCTGCGGCGTCACGGCGGTCACCTCCCCGACGCGGACGCCGAGCACCCGCACGTCGGATCCGGGGTACACGCCGACGGCGCGAGTGAAGTGGGCGACCATCTGCCGTTGCGGGATCTGGGGGCGGAGGACCACCACCGTGGCGGCGACGGCGGTCAGCAGGACGGTCGCGGCGGCGACCGGACGCCGCCACCGCAAGATCCGGCCGGGCATCATCGTCCTCCCGTCGTTGGCTGGAACGGCTGCACCATCCCGTGCACGTACGAGTCGAACCACCGGCCGTTGCCGACCACGTTGGCGAACGCGGTCACGAACGGCGCCATCCGTTCGATGGTCAGCTCCAGGTCGTCCCGGTTGCGTTGCAAGACGGCAATCACCTCACGCAGCTTGTTCAGGGCAGGGGTGAGCGTGGTGCGGTTGTCAGCGACCAGGCCGGACAGCTGGGTGGCGAGGTCGCTGGTGCCGACGAGCAGCTTGTGGATGGCGTCCCGGCGGCGGCTCACCTCGGCCAGCAGCGCCTCGCCGTCGGTGACCAGCCTGCGGAACTCCTCGTCGCGGGTGGCGAGCACCTCGGTGACCTTCCGGGCCCGGGCCAGCAGGGACCGCAGTTCGGCGTCGCGCTCGGCGACGGTCCGGGACAGCCGGGACAGCCCGTCCAGCGCGGAGCCGACGCTGGCCGGGGTGTCGGCGAACGTCTCGGACAGGGTGGCGAACGCGGCGGCGAGCTGCTCGGTGTCGACCCGGTCGAGGGTGTCGGCGAGCCCGGTGACGGCCTGCAACACGTCGAACGGGGCGGCGGTGCGCTCCAGCGGGATCAGCGCGCCCTCGGGCAGCCGTCCCCCGCCGGAGGGAGACAGGGCGAGGTACTTCTGGCCGAGCACGGTTTTGATCCGGATGGTCGCACCGGTCTGGTCGCCGAGGCGTACGCCGTCGTCGTCGACCCGGAAGCGGACCCGCACGAACGTGTCGCCGTCGCGGGCGAGTTCCACGGTGGTCACCTTGCCGACCCGTACGCCCGCGACCCGTACCTCGTTGCCGACGGCCAGGCCGCTGGCGTCGTGGAAGGCCGCCTGGTAAGCGCGGCCGGTCAGCCCCGCGAGCCGGTCGAGCTGAAAGGCGCCGAGCAGCACGGCGACGATCACGGTCAGCCCGACGGCGCCGGTGACCACGGGATTGCGTTCGCTGAACGGTTTCATCGGCTGCCTCCGCCGGCGCACCGGGCGGCCGGTGCGCTGAACGTCACGGGGTTGAGCGTCTGGCCGGCGGCCGTCACCTGGCCGTCGAAGTCGCAGAGGTAGAAGTTGAACCAGGATCCGTAGGAGGCGACCCGGGTCAGCGCCTCGTACCGCTGCGGTAGCCGGCCGAGGGTGCCCTCGATGACCGCCGAGTTGCGGTCGAGGGTGCCGGCGAGCTGGTCCAGGGCCCGCACGTCCGCGGCCAGTGGCGGCCGCACCTCCGCCAGCAGTGACGAGGTCGCGGTGGTGAGGTCGCCGATGTTGACCAGCGCCTGGCCGATGGCCTTCCGGTCGGCGGCCAGCCCGGAGACGAACTCCTGCAACTGCCGGATCGTCCGGTCGAGGTCACGGTCGCGCGTGGCCAGGGTCGCCAGGACGTCGTTGAGGTTGGTGATCACCCGGCCGATGACGGCGTCCCGGTCGGCGAGGGTGTTGGTCAGCGACGCCGTGCGGCTCAGCAGGCTGCTGACCGTGCCGCCCTCGCCCTGGAGCACCTGGATGATCTCGTAGGCGAGCTTGTTGACGTCGTTCGGGTCGAGCGCGGCGAACAGTGGCCGGAATCCGTTGAACAGCGCGGTCAGGTCCAGCGCCGGGGTGGTCTGGCCGACCGGAATGAGCCCGTCCGGCCGCAGCGGGCGCCGGTCTCCCGGTCCCTCGCTCAGCGCCAGGTAGCGCTGGCCGACGAGGTTCCGGTAGCGGATCTTCGCGCGGACGCTGGTGACCAGGGGCACCTCGTCGCGGACGGTGAAGGCCACCTCGGCGACCGTGTTGTCGACCACCCGGATGTCGCTGACCCGACCGACCCGCACCCCGGCGATGCGCACGTCGTCGCCGGGCAGCAGCCCGGTGACGTCGGTGAACCGGGCCCGGTAGGTGACACCGCCGGCGGGAAAGGCGCCGAGAGTCTGCGCAAGCAGCCCGGTCAGCAGCAGCGTCACGGCGGCGAAGATGGCCAGCTTGACCAGCGGCGCGATCGTCTTCTGGCTCATCGCGCGTGCACCACCGCGCCGCGCAGCAGCGGCCCCCACAGCAGCACCGCGATGTCGGGCACCTCCGCCGGCGGGGTGCCGGTGAGGGCACCCACGAGGGGTTTGACCAGGGCCCGTTCCTCGCTGGTAGCGGCCCGGCCCATCTCCGGGGAGGCGCCGGCGGACGCGGCCGGCACGCCGACGGGCAGCCTCGGGCGGTGACGCTCGCCGGAGTAGTCGTAGCCGTCGTCGACCGGAACCTCCGGGGCCGGTCCGGCGGGCCGGGGGAGGCCACGGCAGTTCGGCCCGTCGTCGGCACCGTAGACCGGCTCGTCGCGGCCCCGCTCGTACCTGCCGCCGTCGCGGGTGACCTCCAGGGTGATGTGCATCCGGCCGCCGGCGAACACCTCCTCCACCCGGGGTTGCAGGGCGACCAGGCCGCTCATCAGGCACGGGTACTCGGGGGCGTAGGCGGCGAGCAGTTCGAGCACCGGCCGGCTCACCGCGCCCAGCCGGATGAGCTGGTCGCCGTGCCGGTCGAGGAAACCCCGGGTGACGTCGGCCGCTCCGGTGGTCGTGGCGAGGAACGCCGCCAGTTGGGTGCGCTGGTCGGCGACGGTGCGGGCGGTGACCGTGACGTCGCGCAGCAACGCCAGCAGGTCGGGCAGCGCCGCGTCGTAGCTGTCGAGCACTATCGCCAGCGTGCGGATGTCCTCGGCGATCGCCGGCATCGCCGGGTTAAGTTGCTTGAGGTACGCGTCGAGTGCGGCCAGGTTCGCGCCGAGCTGGTCGCCCCGCCCTTCCAGGGCGGTCGCCAGGGCGGCCAGCGTGGTGGCCAGCTGATCGGGGCGGATGGCCTGCAGCAGGGGCAGCGCCTCGTCGAGTACCCGTTCCAGCTCGACGGCGGTGCGGCTGCGGTCCTGGGTGATCACGGAGCCGTCGCGGATCGGCCCGGCGGTGCTGGCCGGCGGTGGGACGAGCTCGACGTAGCGTTCGCCGAAGAGCGTCTTGGGTAGCAGCTGGGCGGTCGTGTCGGCGGGGATCCGGGCGGTCGACGCCGGGTCGATGGCGAGCCGGAGGACGACCCCGGCACCGTCGCTGCGCACCGAACGGACGTCGCCGACGCGCACGCCGCGTACCTTGACGTCGGCGCCGTCGCTGAGCTGCAGCCCGGCGCGGTCGGCGTGCAGGGTGACCCAGGCGACCGGGGTGAACGCCCGTTGGTACTGCAGCACGGAGGCGGTCAGCGCCGCGGTCAGCACGACGATGAAGACGACACCGAGGACCCGATTTTTCATGTCACCCCGCGATCCGGACGGTGGTGGTCGCTCCCCAGATGGCCAGCGACAGGAAGAAGTCGACGATGTTGACGGCCACGATGGCCAGCCGGACGGCCCGCCCGACCGCGACGCCGACGCCCGCGGGCCCGCCGCTGGCGGTGTAGCCGTAGTAGCAGTGGACGAGCACCACGATCAGACTGAAGACCAGCACCTTGCCGAAGGACCAGAGAACGTCGCCGGGCGGTAGGAAGAGGTGGAAGTAGTAGTCGTAGGTGCCGGCCGACTGCCCGAAGTAGCCGACGGCGATGGTGCGGGTGGCAAGGTAGCTGGAGAGCAGGCCGATCACGTACAGCGGGATCACCGCGATGAACCCGGCGATCATCCGGGTGGTGACCAGGAACGGTAGCGATGGCACGGCCATCACCTCCAGGGCGTCCACCTCCTCGGAGATGCGCATCGCACCGAGCTGTGCGGTGAACCCACAGCCGACGGTGGCCGACAGCGCCAACGCGGCCACCAGCGGCGAGATCTCGCGGGTGTTGAAGTACGCCGAGATGAAGCCGGTGAACGCGCTGCTGCCGATCTGGTTGAGCGCCTGGTAGCCCTGTAGGCCGACCTCGGTGCCGGTGAAGAAGGTCAGGAAACAGATGACGCCGACGGTGCCGCCGAGCACCGCGAGGGCGCCCGTGCCGAAGCTGACCTCGGCCAGCAGCCGCACCACCTCCCGCCGGTAGCGGCGGACCGTGCGCGGCGCCCAGGCGAACGCCCGCAGGTAGAACGCGAGCTGGCCGCCGAGGTCGTCGAGTTGTCGCAGCACCGGCACGTCACGTCCCCTTCTGCGGTACGACCTGGAAGTACACGGCGGTGACGACGAAGTTCAGCGCGAACAGCAGCATGAACGTGATCACCACGCTCTGGTTGACCGCGTCGCCGACGCCCTTCGGGCCGCCCCGGGCGGTCATCCCCTTGTACGAGGCGACGAGCCCGGCGGTGGCACCGAACAACAGCGCCTTGATCTCACCGACCACCAGGTCGGGCAGTTGCCCGAGGGCCTGGAAGCTGGCCAGGTACGCGCCGGGGGTGCCGCCCTGCATGACCACGTTGAACAGGCATCCGCCGGTGACGCCGACGACGCTGACCAGACCGTTGAGCAGGACCGCCACCAGCATCGAGGCGAGCACCCGGGGCACCACGAGTCGCTGGACGGGATCGATGCCCAGCACCCGCATCGCGTCCAGCTCCTCGCGGATCTTCCGGGAGCCGAGGTCCGCGCAGATCGCCGAGCCGCCCGCGCCGGCGATGATCAGGGCGGTCACGATCGGCCCGGCCTCGCGGACAACGGCGAGCACCGAGGCCGCCCCGGTGAACGACTGCGCGCCGAGCTGCCGCACCAGCGAGCCGAGCTGCAACGCGATGACCGCGCCGAACGGGATCGCCACCAGCGCGGCCGGCAGGATCGAGACCGAGCTGATGAACCACGCCTGCTGGACGAACTCACGGACCTGCACCGGCCGCCGCCCGAGCCCGCGCAGGGTGTCGAGGCAGAACGCGAGGAACTGGCCCACCTCACGGACGGGGGCTCGGGTGTCGCTCATCCGGAACCCTCTCGGCGAGGCTGCGCCGGGATCTCCCCGGTGGGACGTTCGGCGGCCGGTGTGCTCGTGAAGGAACCAGGCGGTGGCGTGACGCCGTGTTCCCGGCACCACTGCCCGGCGGGTCGCTCGGCGCGACGGGGCAGACCGTCGGTGGGCCGCAACTGCGGCGGGATGGGCGGCAGCGGCGGCAGCTCCGCTCCGGCCTGCGCCTCGGCCTGCAACTCCTCGGCGTCCTTCTCCTCGGCCATCCCGATCGGTCCGATCCGCTGGGCGTTGAGGAACTGCCGCACGACCGGTTCGGTGCTGGACAACAGCATCTCCCTGGGCCCGAACATGGCCAGGTGCCCGTGGTAGATCAGCCCGATGTTGTCCGGCACGGTCCGGGCGGTGTTGATGTCGTGCGTGACGATCAGGAACGTCGCCTCGGTGCGCTGGTTGAGGTCGATGATGAGCTGGTTGAGGTACGCGGTGCGCACCGGGTCGAGTCCGGAGTCCGGCTCGTCGAACAGGATGATCCGCGGGTCGAGGACGAGCGCCCGGGCGAGCCCGGCACGTTTACGCATGCCGCCCGATATCTCACCCGGCAGTTTCCGCTCGGCGCCGGTCAGCCCGACCATGTCCAGCTTCTCGTCGACCACCGCCCGGATCTCGGCCTCGGTCTTGCGGGTGTGCTCACGCAACGGGAAGGCGACGTTGTCGTAGATGGTCATCGAACCGAACAGCGCGCCGTCCTGAAACAGCACGCCGAACAGCTTGCGGACCTCGTAGAGGCCACGCTCGGAGAGCGCGGGAAGATTCTTGTCCTCGATCCAGATCTCACCCCGGTCCGGCCGCAGCAGCCCGACCAGGGTCTTGAGGAACACCGACTTGCCGGTGCCGGAGGGGCCGAGCAGCACCGAGATCTCACCAGCCGGCAGGGTCAGGCTGATGTCGGACCAGACCGGCTGGCCACCGAAGGACTTGGTCAGCCCTCGCACCGCCACCTCGACGCCCACGCGCCCCTCCCCTCTCGCTACTGGGACATCGCGGCGGCCCGCTCGGGCGCAACAACTACTTTGGGTGATGGCCGCGCACCGACCGTGAGCTATGCAAGAAGGGCAGGGCTCGATACCGTGCCCCGTAACCCGCTGGTAACGAAGGTGCCCCCGACGCGATGACCACCACGACCGAGCCCGAGCTCGTGCACCGGGCCGCCCGCGGCGACCAGATTGCCCTCGCGGCCCTGCTCGCCGAGGTCCGGCCCGGGCTCGTGCGCTACTGCCGGGCGCGGCTGGGTCGCATCGGCGGCGGGTACACCACCGCGGATGACGTCGCCCAGGAGATCTGCCTCGCGGTGCTTCGCGCCCTGCCGCGATACCGCGACCAGGGCACGCCGTTCTCGGCGTTCGTCTACGCAATCGCCGGGCACAAGGTGGCCGACGCGCAGCGGGCGGCGGTACGTGCCGCCACCGTCTCCGCCGCCGAACCGCCGCTGGAGACACCGGACACGCAGCCGGGGCCGGAGCAGCGAGCCGTCGCCACCGACCTCGCCCGCCGACTGACGGTGCTGCTCAACCGTTTGCCCGAGGCGCAGCGGGAGATCGTCGTCCTGCGGGTGGCGGTCGGCCTGTCCGCCGAGGAGGTGGGCACGATCCTGGGCATGACCGCGGCCGCAGTCCGGGTGGCCCAGTCCCGGGCGCTCGCCCGCCTCCGTACGCTGGCAGGCGACACACTCGGCGAGGTGGCGGCATGAGGGAGCACAGGCCCGACGGCGGCGAGGAGCCGGACCTGGCGACGATCGCCCGGGACGACCGGCTGCTCGACGCGCTCGGCCGCGGCGAGCCGGTCCCGGCCGGCGACGACCTCGCCTCGATGCTGGCTGCCTGGCACGCCGATCTCGGCGCTGATCCGCAGGAGGCCCCGCCCGCCGTCGATCCGTGGGCCGCCACGCCCGCGGCCACGCCGGCGCGGCTCGGGGGCCGGTTCCTGCGGGTCGCCGCAGCCGTGGTCGCCCTCGCCGCCCTCGCCATCGGGCTGGGCGTGGCCAGCCGTACGGCCGGGCCGGGCAGCCCGCTGTGGTCGCTGACCCGCGTGTTGTATCCGGGGCAGGCCGAGGTACGCAGCGTCGAGGACAGCCTCGTCCGCGCCCGCGCCGCCGTCGAATCGGGTCAGCTCGACAATGCTCGGCAGCTGGTGGACCGGGCGCGCGGCGACCTCCTGGCGATCGACGATCCCGCCACCGCCGCCCGCCTGGGCGCCGAACTCGACGCGGTGCACCGTGACCTGCTCGAGGCGCTGTCGACGCGATCGCCCGGCGTGCCCTCCGCGGGCATCCCGACGCTCGGCCCCACCCTGACCCGGGAACCTGCCCCCGGCGGCACGACCCCCAAGCTCACCTCGCCGGCGCCCTCGCCGACGCCGGGTGGTCGCACCCCTCTCCCAGACGGCGGCTCGCTGCCCCTGCCCACCCTGCTGCCGCCGTCGGGCGCACCGACGCTGCTGCCGGCGCTGCCCGGGCTGCCGCCGTCCGCCGGCGACCTGCCGGGCTGAGCCCGGCTGCGCACCCCCGGCCGGGCCGGTCCCGGCACCTAGGCCCAAGCCATTCCAATCTGCCGATTGGTGGGCGCCGGTAACCCGGGGCTGAGCATCACCTTTCGCCGGGTCCGCGCCGAAACTGTCCGGTCTGACCGTCCAGGCGGCCAGCAACCCGCTCGGCGTCGCGACGGCACCGTGCACCGGGCGTTGCAGGCGGTCTGCCTGGCCGGCGGCTTTACGGTTCTGCGACCAGCCGACCGCCCCGTACACCGGGTGGGACAGATCCTGCCCCGGCACGTGTCGGCCGGTGCGGACCGCGTCGGCCTTTCGCGGCAACCTCACCTCCGTGGTCGGTCAGGTGCGGGACAGGGGCGGGTGCCGGTTCTGGTCACCCCACCGGTGCGGCGGCTGCTCAACGGCAGCCAGCTCACCGACACCGCGCTGCACGTCGACAGCGTCCGGGTCAACCTGCCGGCCGGCTTCGCCCCGTCGGCGGCCGGTGCGGCGGTGTTGGGGCTTCGGTTCGCCAATGGTGCCAGTTGACAGCCCGCTTTCAGGAGCAGAGTGACAGAGCGAAGCGTCCCCCACCTAGCAGGAGCTACGTGGGGGACGCTTCGATCAGGCACGTGGGACGACACTCGCCGGGCCAAGAAGCTGACCAACCCGGCCGGCGACCGGCGTACGGCTAACGGAACCTGACCTGTACGGCGTCGCGTGCCGTCTCGATGTTCCGCTCGACCAAGCGGACCAGGATCATCTTCGGGCCGGAGTCGTACCTGTGGGTGTCGACGTTGAAGGTCCAGTCCGTCAGGCCCTCGGCTGCCCGCCACCCGGTCTGGTCGGCCGCGCCGTTGCGGTCCGCCACCTGCCACTGCACCACCGCGTTCGGTGCCACCCTGAACGTGCTCGCCGTAACCGCCGACGTGGTGCTGTCCACACGCGCCCGGGCGTAGATGGTGTGCTCACCGACCGGCAGCCTGCCGAGCGACAGCGACCAGGTGCCGGTCGCCGGGTCGAGCACCGCCTTCACCGGGTTGCCGAACGACGCGTCGTCGACGGATACCTCGACCCGGCGCTGGCTCGGGTGGTCGCCCGCGCCGTTCGGGTCCTCGCCCAGGTCAGGGACCGCGTACCTCCCGCCGGCCAACACCGTCTCGTCCTCGGAGACCGCGCTCCCGCCCGCCGGCGAGTCGACCGTCACCCCGAAATCCAGCCCGGCCGGGGGCAGCGGCGCGGGCGTGATCTGTACGCGGGAAGCGTGCTGGCCTTCGAACCCGAATGCCCACGACCGCGCTCCGAGCAGTTGCACCTGGAACGTGAGCTGCTCTGCGGTGAACGCCGGCCGGGTGGTGCGGTACGAGAAGGCGTACCGGGTCCAGCAGGTCTCACCGAGGGTGGCGCAGGCCGCGCCGCCCGGCCCGCTGCCGAGAACCGGCTGGGCCAGCCCTTCGCCGGTGCCGATCTCGCGGTCGGTGGCCATGAGTACGCCGACCGGCCGGATCACGGTGGGTGTCTCACCGGCGATGTACAGCTCCACGTTGACCGTCGACCCGGCGGGCAGCGGTGCGTCGAGGGTGTCCGTACCGGCGAAGATGCCCACCGGCCGGAACGCCGCGACCACCGACGTGACCCGGGACTCGAAGCAGGGTTCCAGGTCGCCCGGGCCGTTGGCGCGGTCCATGTACTGCTCGTTGTTCGTCGCCGCGCAGCCCGTCACGCCGGGTGTCGACGCGACACGGCGGTGCAGCCAGTACGACAGGGTGTTGTCACCGAGCGGCTGGAGCCTGGATTGTGCCGCGGGCGACGTGGCCGCCGCGACCTTCTGCAGTACGGACAGCGCGCCGGCGGACGTGGCCACGTCGGCGAGGTCCACGCCGAGCCCGCTGGCGAGCGCCGAGGAGTCGGCCTTGCCGTCGCCGTCGCGGTCGAAGCCACCCCACAACGTGTCCCGCACGGCCCGGTCGTACGCGAAGAACTGGTCCTCGAACGGCCGCTCGGGCAGTTGCGTCTCGCCGAGCAGGACGGCGATCGCCCGCTGGGCAGCTGCCGGGGTGGCGGCACCGTACCCCTCGAAGAGCACGTTCGGCTCGCCCGTGTACGGCGCGGTCAGCGGGTACGCGTACGGCGCCCCGGTGTTGTCCCGCCCGAGCGGCAGCGCGCTCTTGAGTACGGCTTGCCGCAGCTCGTCGCGGGTCAGCTTGCCGTCGGCGAGGTAGACGCTCTCCGTGCGGGGCACGCCCACCGCCACCGCCTGTCCGGGGCGCTGCCCCGCGGCGCCGTCGCCGAGAGCGGCGCGAACCTGGCCGAGCACCGCGCCGAAAACCCCTGCGGTGTACGGCGTGGCGGCGGAGGTGCCGCCGAAGGCGCACTGACCGACGGTGCCGGACCGGCAGGCTGAGGGCAGGTTGCCGTCACCCCAGGACGACAGGTGTACCGGGATGCCGTCACCGACGATCGCCCGCTGGTTGTCGCGTCGGATCGCGCCCACGGTGATGTTCCAGTCCGGGCCGGTCTGGTCGGAGTGCCAGGTGCTCACCGGAACGTCGAACGCGTTGCCGACCCCGTTGCCGGCGGCGAACAGGGTGGTCTGGCCGCGTTCCGCCGCCCGCTTGGTCACCTCCTGGCCGTTGGAGACCGGACCGACGGGCGCGCCGCCGACGTAGCCGAACGAGTTGCTGGAGATGTCGACCCAGGGCAGTTGGGCCACGACGGATTCGTCCAGTGCCTCGACCACGACCAGCAGGCAGGTCGGACAGTAGCCGTACCGGTTGCCCGCGGAGACCGAGGCCGACCCGGAGCCGTGCCCGTTGTCGTCCAGGATCGGATGCGGGTCGTCGGATGAGGTGACCCCGGTCGAGCCGCCGGAGTCCACCGCTCCGATGATCTTCGTGCCGGGGATCCAGTACATCGAGCCCGGCTGGATCGTGGTGTTGCCCGACCAGAGCTTCGTGTCCTCCGGCGGGAAGTAGCCCCGGCCGAGCGTGATGTCCAGCGCCTTGGCGTCCTTCGGATAGCCGGGGATGTAGTCGCTGGGGTGCCGGGTGAAGTTCTTGGTCAGCGCGAGAACGTCCGGGTCCGGGTAGGTCTGCGCGGAGAATTCGAGGTGGTACGGGTTGACGCCGGTGTCGGCGATGCCGATCACGGTCAGCGGTGTGGTCTTCGAAGCGATCACCGCCGGGTCGGCCACCAGGACGCTGGTGGTCTCGCGCCGTTCGAGTCCCGCCGCGTCGGTGGCCTTCAGCGTCACCAGGTGCCGCCCCTCGGGCAGGTGTGCGGTAACCGAGCCGCCAGCGCTCTCGAACACCCCGTCGCCGTCGAGGTC
This sequence comes from Micromonospora sp. KC213, assembly GCF_004348325.1. GTDB lineage: Bacteria > Actinomycetota > Actinomycetes > Mycobacteriales > Micromonosporaceae > Micromonospora. Next base: position 75,711 of record NZ_SMKF01000007.1, read on the forward strand.
CCAGCCCGCGACGACCGGCGCTGCTCCGCCGCGGACCGTGCCGCGCAGCGCCTGCTCGGCACCGGTCGCGAACGCGTAGGGCCCGCCGGACACCACCACGGGCCGCGGGTCGGTGGCACCGGTCTCGCCGGTCACCACGACCCGTACCTGCTCCGGCGGCACGGTGGCGAACTTGACCGCGACCGCCCGCCAGGCACCGGGCGCGGGCGAGGAGATTACCGCCTCCTCCGGCCGTCCGGCAGACGCGCCGGACGACGCCACCCGGACGCCTGTCGGGTCGTACACCTCCAGGTCGTAGTCGTTGGCGGCGTTGGTGAAGGAGAGCTTGACGGTGATCCGCCGGGTCCCGGTCGGCACCGTGAAGCCGAACTCCAGCCGCTCCCCGGTCGCGACGGTTCCCGGGGTGAGGTCGCTGTCGGTCCGGTCCAGCAGCGTGGTCTGGCCGGACCGGAAGACCACCACGCGTACGCTGTCCGAACTGGACTTCCCGGCTGCGTCGCGCACGGTCAGGGTCACCGGGTAGCTGCCCGCGGCCAGGCCGGCGGTGTCCAGCTCGGTGCTGGACGCGTCGGGGCTGACGAGTTTGCCGTTCGGGCTGGACCAGGTGAACTGGTAGGGGGCGGTGCCGCCGTACGCCGAGCCGAGCAGGACGGCACGCTCGCCGGCGGCGACGAACGCGCTGTCACCGGCGTCGGCGACCAGCGGCGTCGGCGAGGGGGCGGGGATCGTGGCGGAGGGGTTGGCCCTCCCGGCGACCGCGACCGTACCCGACAACGGTGCCGACACCCTGCCGTTCTTCACGGGATTGCCGCCGACGGTGGCGACCGTCACCGTTGCCGAGGTCGTCGCGCCGGCGGTGCCCGGTGGGGTGGCGACGATCAGGGCGAGTGTCACGACACCGGCCGTGACGAGGGCGCCTCGTGTCTTGATGGACACGCGGGTTCCCCTTTCTCTGGAGGGAAGACCGACGGGAGTCTGTCTGCCGCTTATATCGGCCGGGCCGGCGGTTGCGTTACAGCCGCCTCCCGCGCCCCGGACGCGGCGGGCCCGGACGAGGAACTGCTGCGCGCGGAGCGGCGGCAGGCGCTGCGGGAGGGCTTCGCGCAGCTACCGCCGCGCTGCCAGGAACTGCTGTCCCTGCTGACGGCCGACCCACCGCCCAGCTACCGGGAGATCGCCGAACGGCTGGACGTGCCGGTCGGCAGCATCGGGCCCACCCAGGCGCTGCCTGCGGCGGCTGCGCGAGTGCCCGGCGCTGGCTCGGTTCCTCGGAGCGGCGGCGACGCACACGAACGGAGGTGACCGTGGTGGCACCGTGGCCGCCGGCCGATGACGACGCCCTGACCGCCGAGCTGATGCTCGACTCGGCGTGCGACGCGGAGCCGGCGGGGGCTGACCCGGTCGGCCCGCTCCGCGCGGACGCTGTCGTTCCGCAGCGGCACGGTCGCGTTGGAGATCGAGGTCACCGAGGCCGGCCCCGCTGCTCCCGCAGACTCCGCCCGGTTTGGCGTACACCGAACGGAACGGTCGACGGGCGGGACCGGCAGGCGCGGCCGGTGCCGCGATCAGGCCTGCCCGGCCGCCGCGACCAGGAGCCTGCCGGCATTCGGGTACGGCAGGTTGCGACTTGTCCGAAGAGGCTGCTGTCGGGATCAGGCGGCACGGTCTTCGCGGTCGCCTCGACCAGTTCCTTGGCAGATCCGATCGCCTGGGCCGGGTCGGTCGGGAGGGCCCTGTTGATACGATCGAACGAGTCCAGGATCATCCCCGGGTCTCGGAGCGCGGTCAACGACCGCGGCATCGTCGCGGCAGCGACAAGGGCGCTGTCTGACTTCGGGCTGATCCTGCCCTCCGCGTCCAGATCGAAGCCCTGCCGCTCCATGAACTTGCGCGTGCTCGCCACCGCCTCCGGTGGCAGCGCGTCGACCAGCGTCTCGTACACCCGAAGAACACGCTTTACGTGGCCTGGGTCAATCCAGTCCACGTTGTCCTCGAACTCGCGCCAATCCGCGCCGTTCGCTGGTCTCGTCGTTCGGATCACCGGACGGCGTGAATCCGTGGTCCTCCCACATGCCCACGATCAACCGGAGAGTGCTGTGGCTAGCACTCAGATCGCGAAATGCCGGCGTACAGGTAGCGGCACGAGGCTACGCATCGTCACGGATGCCCAGAATATCGAGAAACGGGCATCCCAGCGACTTGTTATGACGCAGGCTTCAACGGGGACCATCTGACGCCTTCGTCTGGCCAGCAGGACGAGCCCTGGAACCAGTCACAGCTCGACGGCCGCTTCCCCCATCACCTTGCGCACCGCTGACCAGGTCAAGCAAATCCTGCGGTTCTGCGACCCGGACGAGTACATCGCGACGAGATACGCGCAGTACATGTATCGGTGAGGGATCAGCCTGCTGCGGCAGCCGCCTGTGCCCGCCAAGGTGCGGTCGAATCGGCGAGTGTGTCGAGATGACCTGGCACCAGGTGTGCGGCGCCCCGGCCGAGTCGCCCGCTGAGCCACCAGGGCAGCAGGCGACCTGGCCAAGGCCCCGACTCGATCCACCGACGAAGGCGTTCGAAAGCGTGGGGCTTTCGGAACTCGGCCCGGAACCCGACCAGACGCCCGAGAGCACCAGCCGGATCCACGTCAGGCAGACTGATCATCAGACAGCCCTTGATTCGGTTTTCTTCCCCAGACTAGAAGATCATCGATCAAGGGCTGTTCCTATGATCAGCCGGGGTCGATACCACCCGGCCTCAGGTTAAAACCCAAGTTGGGGGCCCCGACGTGTGACTGCGGCATATGCGTCGACGATGCCGTAACCGTAGAAGCCGTTGTGCCACTTGGTGCCTTCACAGTAGGCGTCGTACGCTGGCGGACGGCCGATGCCGGCATAGGACACCAGGCGCGGTGTCGGGCAAGGGTGCCGGCGGGCGCTGGTCAGCAGGACGTGCCGCACGCTGGCCGGGTTCATGCTGATCCGGCCACCACGCCGGTTCTTGATGCCATACTGGCTGATCACCAGAGCGGCCGCGCCGGAGACATGTGGGGCGGCCCGGCTGGTGCTCTCGGCCCAGCGGAAGAACGAGCAGGTGCCGTCCTGGGTGCAATCTTTGAGCATCCCCTGCGCATCGCCGAGCGGAGTGATGTCGCCCTCCGGAGTCAGCCAGCCCTTGCCGGTGGCCGCGGCGCGGGAGTACGTCGACAGGATCTGATTTTCCCTGGCACCGAATGAAGGGGTGCCCAGCCCGTCTTTGCGGAAGCCGCCGGGGCCGCCGAGCTCGACCTCGGGGACACCGTAGTTGGAGTAGTCGGCTTTGCCCTCCGACGGCCCGAGGCCGCTGACGCCGATCACGTGGCGCCCTTCGATGGGCATGGCCGCACAGCTGGCGCCGTCGATCTGCCGGGTGTAGGCAGAGTTGGCCGGGAAGGTCGGGCTGAGCGTGTCCGGATTGGGGCGCCCGAGGTCGTCGTGGGCGAAGCCGATCGGCGAAATCAGGGTAACGCCCTTCCGGTGCGCGTAATCAAGCGCGCGGTTTACCGCCTCGATCGTGATGCGCTGTTCGAGCTGCTGCGCGGGCGTGTCGGCGGGGTTGTCCGGGCAGTTGTAGAGCCACGGGTCGATGTAGAACGGCAGGTTGATCACGTTGAGCCCGATGTCCGCGCCGTAGGTCAGGGCGTCGAGAAAAGGCTGCAGGAAAGTCCAGCCGCTGTCCTGGGTGGCCCTGATGTCCACGAGCGTGACACCGGGCGCCACGCCGGAGGTGCCGGACCCGTTGGCGGCGGCGGCGATCGTTCCGGCGACGTGGGTGCCGTGGCCGTAGTCGTCGTGCCCGGGCGGGTCCACACAGCCGGCGAACTCGCACGGCCCGTCGATCACCACGCCGTTCACGTCGTTCGGGATGTCGGCCACGAAGTTGCGCGACGCGGCCAGGTCGACGTTCGTGGCCAGGTCACGGTGGGTGGCGTCGATCCCGGAGTCGATCACACCGACCCGTACCCGGTGGTCGCCCGGCTGACGCTCGCGGGCCTTGTCGGCACGCACCATCCGCAGGCCCCAGAGCTTCGCGTCCAGCGGGTCCATGCCAACCGCGGCCGTGACCGCACCGGCTCGGGACGGACCGGCTGGGCTGTAGCCGGTCACGTCGGCGACCGTGGCGCCGACGCCGAGGTCGCGGCCGACGCTGCCCCCGCTGCGGCTGAGTGCTCGGCTGCGGGCCGCACCGAGCACCCCCGGTACCACTACGCGCTCGGCAAAATCGGCGGCCGAGCTCTCCGCCACGACCAGCCCGAGCGCGCGGTTCTCACGCAGCACTGTGCCCTGAGCTGCGCGGATGGCGGCCAGTGCAGCATCATGCCGACCATCATCGGCGAGCAGCACAGTGTAGGCCACCGGCCCGGTGGTGGGTGCCGCCCCGGCCGGTGCCGGCCCGGCCGGGGCCGGGCCTGCCATCGCCAGCCCGGACACCACTGATAGTGCTGCGGCGAGCACCCGTCCTCGTTTAATCATTTTCGGTGTTACTCCCTCGTACGCTCAGGGATCGGATCGATCGGATTGAGTGGTGCCTTGGAACGGGTTTCCGGCATCGCCGCCAGTCGGCTGACCGGGGACAGCAGCACCGGCAGCAGCATCAGCACCGCGGCGGCACCGATGGTCCACAACGCGGGGCGCAGGCCGACGGCGCCGGCCAGCAGGCCGCTCACCGGGCCGCCGAGAGCGCCGCCGCCGAACAGCAAGGTGCGAATGGCCGCGGTCATCCGGCCCATCAGGTGCGGCGGCGTCACCGTCTGCCGAAGGCTCACGATCAGCACGTTGGACACCGCGAGCCCGCCATAGGCGATGAAGAACGAAGCCACGAACAGACTGAGAACCAGCCAGTGTGGCCCGGCGGCCAGTGGGATCAGCACCGGGCCGATGAACGTCGCGGCCAGCGACCAGAAGTAGACCCGGCCGGGCGTGTAGTGGGCGAGCAGCCGGCCGGACACTAGGGAGCCGAGCAGCCCGCCGACCGCGCCGAGCGAGAAGACGACGCCCAATTGCGCCGGGGACAGGCCGCCATTGCGCACCGCATAGACGATGAACATCGTCGATGTAGCCATGGTGAAGAAGTTGCAGAAGGCGCCGACGAAGGCGATCGACCGCAGGTAGCTGTTACCGAACACCCACCGCAGGCCGTCGGCCAGTTCGGCCAGCAGATGTCGCCGGACCGCGGCCGATGAGGGCGCCGGCTCCCGGGTGGGGATGGCGGCCAGCAACACCACCGAGACCAGATAGCTCGCCGCGTCGACAACCATCGCCACCGGCGCGGTGAGCGCACTGATCAGCACGCCGGCCAGGCCGGGCCCGGCAGCATCTGCGGAACTGGCGGTGATCGACAGCTTGGAGTTGGCCTCCACCAGGTACTTCTTGTCGCGGAGCAGGCCCGGCAGGTATGACATCCAGCTGACGTCGAACAGCACCGACGCCACGCCGATGCCGAACGCCAGCACCAGCAGCACCGGCTGCGTGAGCCTGTCCATCCCGGCCAGCACCGGCACCAGCCCGATGAGCACTGCCCGCACCGAATTGGCGCCGAGCATCAACGGCCGCCGCCGCACCCGGTCCACCCACACGCCGAACAGCAGCGCGAAGGCCGGGTACGGTGCCAGCTGCATGAATCGCAGGAACCCGACCTGCTCGGGACCGGCATCGAAGACCAGCATCGCGGTCAGCGGCAGCGCCAGCGTGGTGACCTGCGTGCCGTAAAGCGACAGCGTCTCGCCAGCCCAGAACTTGAGAAAGTCCGGGTCGCGCCACAGCACGCCACGAGACCGGGTGGAGCTCATCGCTGCAGGCCCGCGACAATGCCGGCGATGGTTGACAGGCCGTTCCCGGTCCAGATGGAATGGTGGTCGCCCTCGATGGTGTACTTGCGCAGGTCCGGTGCCACCCGATCCCAACGCATCTGATCATCGGGTGACTTGGCGGCCCTGATAAGGGTCACCGGCCCGTGATACGGCGTGCGCACCTCGAAGTCGAACAGCGCGGCCACGTGCGCCCGGAAGATGCGGTAGCGCTGCAGGAGCATCTCGGCGTCCACCTCCTCGGGCAGGATCGCCGCGCATTCGATCGCGTCGAAGACCGCCGCCGGGTCGGCGTCCGCGGGTTGCGGCCCCACTATCGCGTCGAGCTCGCCGGCCAAGGGGGTCGACGAGGCCGCGGCGTCGGTCGAGGTATGTGCCACCGCCGTCAAATCGTGCAGGAACTTCAGCAGCATCGCCTTCTCCGGCGGCAGCGGCGCCCGATACGGCACATCGGCGTCGACTAACACGAGCGCCGGCACGGCGACCCCTGCCGCGGACAGCTGCTGCGCCATGTCGTAGGCCACCACCCCGCCGAGCGACCAGCCGAGCAAGGTCACCGGTCGGCCGGGCCAGTGCGCGCATAGCAGCGACACGTAATACTCGGACAACTCCCTCAGGGTGCGGG